>JAJYYI010000012.1:20277-34609 GCA_021801125.1 Deltaproteobacteria bacterium
TTAAAGCCCATGGCTGTCATTTCTGGCTGTCAAGCTACCGGGACGCTGTTTTGCGAACCCCGAAAAACCCTTGACTTTGGCTCAATAGTAGTCCACCGGGTCGATCTGGCGCTTGGCTCCCCAGTAGAAGAGCATGTTCTCGGTTAAGCCTTGCCATATGAACTTATGCGGCGGAAAGACCAAGCGCTTGAGTATCGACTTGAGCGAGTAAAACTCCCTCGTGCAACGCCATACGCCCTCTTCGACTTCCTGTGGCGACATTTGCTTGGGAACGAACATGCAGCGGAAGTTGTTGGTGAACATGTCAGCGTCGGGAATGATTACGCGATCCTCATCCTCGAGCTGCTTGCGCATTGGCGTGCCCTTGCGCGGCGTAACCGTGTTGAAAAAGGCCTCGGGCGCGCGGATCTCGTGCAAGAAACGCAGCGTCTCGTCGAAAATCTGGGGCCGGTCAGCGTCCAAGCCGAACAGGAAGTTGAGCGAATAGTAAATTCCGTATTTTTCCAGCCGGGCCAGGAGTTTCTTGTATTCCTTGACATGGTTCTGAATTTTGTGAATCGTCAGCAGGCTGTCCTGGCTTATAGACTCCACGCCGATATTGACGTGAAAAACGCCCGCCTTGGCCGCAAGTTCGAGCAACTCCTCGTCATGGTTGGAATTGACCGTCCATAAACACGAGAAGCGAATATTCAGCGGAGCGAGCGCTCGAAACAGCTCGCGCGCGAACTTGTGCTTTCCCGTGATTTGATCGTCGATAAATTGAAAGCGCCGAATGCCGGTGATTTCAACTTGCTGCCTGATTTCGTCGACGATATCCTCGACCGGCCGCGTGCGGTAGCTTCCATGATAAAAGACCGGGATTTCGCAGAAGGCGCAGCGATAAGGACAGCCGCGGCTGGCCTGAATCGGCAGCGCTTTGAAAAGGTAGCGGTTCAGGTTGAGCAGCTCATGGCGCGGGCGAGGAAGCTTTTTCAGGTCGTGCAGCGTGTCGCTGTGATAGATCTGTTTGAGCTTTCCGTCTTGCCAATCGCGCAGCAGGGGTTCCCAAACCAAATCGGCCTCGCCTTGCACCACGGCGTCGGCGTGCTGGAGCGCCGCCTCGGGCTGCAAAGTGGCGTGAAACCCGCCCATTACGACTGGAATGCCGCGTTTGCGGAACTCGTCGGCTAGTTGATAGGCGCGCAGGGCGGCGCCGATCGTCGTGGTCATCCCGACCAAGTCCCATCCGCCGTCAAAATCGACGTCCTGCAACCGCTCGTCGCATAGCGTGACGTCGAAGTCGTCGGGAGTAAGCCCCGCAACGAGCGGGATCATCAGCCCGACGATCAAACGCCATTTCGTCTTATGCGGTGAGCCGTCGAGATGGACGGTCGTTGGTTGTATCAGCAGTATCCGCGGTTTACGCTTCATACGATTTTTTCGCCCTCATAATGCGCGCTAATCCTCGTTGCATGGCGTGCGACCTCTTTCCGGTCGCCCGAAAATGGTGCGAAGTCCGGATATTCAGAATCCCCGCAACGGATTTCGCTATTTTAACTCGCGCAAGCTCGCCGTCTACGAGCTGGGTTTTGAATGACTCGACTAACGGCAAGAATTCCGCCACCCATCCTCCTCAAATCCTTGCGTCCAGCGCCCATGGACGGGCTAAAAAGCTGGCCGCCCGGATCTGCCGTCAAAAGGCGGGCTACGCTGCCACGCGCCGAAAAAGCTCGGCCATTTGCTTGAGCGTAGCATGGCTTACCGCACGGCAGGTTCGCCCCTAGTCTACCCTGCACAATAGCTTGCTTCGCCGGGCGGTGCCAACAGCGGATCGCCTTTCAGCTATGTGTACTAGACCAGATGGGTCCGTTTTGTCAACGAAAGGCCGCCATCCGCGACCGGAGGCGGAACCGCTGCGCCCGCTTACTTCGCGCACCGGCTCGCTTTTCCTGGCCGGGACACAAATGTTAAGACAGCGATCAGCCCAGGAGGTAAGCCGAGATGGAAATCCATCGCGCCAACGACCCACACGGTCCACCAAGCGCTCTTCGCCGGCCCGCATTATTTTGCGACTTGGCCGGAACGTTGGTTGCGCTGGATGAAAACCGCGAGCTTCCACTTGACGATAAAGGAGCTATTCGTATCGAATTGCTTCCCGGGGTGCGCGAAAGGCTGCGATCCGTCGACCATGCCGTGCCGATTTTCGTCGTCACCAACCAGTCGTCGATCGTACGGAAGCGGTTTTCGTACGCCGCGTTAGAGACTGCCATGCATGATCTTAACGGCAAGCTAGGCGGGATTGTAAGCGGATGGAAGGTATGCCCCCATCGCGACGGCGACGGTTGTCTTTGCCGCAAGCCTCTGCCGGGAATGGTCCTCGAACTGGCGCAAGAGCACATGATTGATCTGGCCGCTTCGACCATGGTCGGCGACCAGGAAGTTGACGCGAAATGCGCCAAGGCTGCGGGCGTGGGCAGGTTTTACTACGCGAGCGACTTCTTCACACCGAAGCGATAAGACTGTTCGCCCCGCCTTGGGCTCCCTCATTTCGCTCCGCTGCGGTTACTCGCGCCGGGAAACCGTCTGCGGGCACGCGTTCGCAACATCGCTGACACAACCGGTTAAAGCAGACCGCAGGAGCCGGTCAGGCGGAAGCTTGCGCCGCGCACGCGCCCGAAGGCGCAGGCTTGATGGTTGGCGCGCCGGTGGCGCACGGAACGTAACGCTTGACTTTGCGGTCAGCCGGGATAAATTACTGACCGTAAGGTTAGCGCAATCTAGAATCAGGTCGGAAGCTGCGCGTTAGTGGAGGCTGGGGCGACTATTTAAGTGTGTCGAATGCGCGAGGAGCGCCGTACCGATTTCATTTTGCGGGTCGGGCAAGGTGGTCCTACGACTCGCAATACCGGTGCGCACGTTTCTCTAGCCTCGGCCGGCTAAGGGCAGGCGGTGGGAGATGACTGACGGAAAGGCTGCATCGGGGCGTTACCATTCAAGGGCTTGACGAAAGAAGAGAGGACTGGAGTCGAATGTCGGCCACTCCTTCGCGGCAGGAATCGCAAGAGTCACGCGACGAAATCCTGCGAGCGGCGTCGCGTCTTTTCGCCAGCCGGGGATTTCATGAAGCCTCGATGTCCGAGATTGCGCGCCAGGCGCGGGTAAGCAAGGCGCTTATCTTCTGGCACTTCAAATCCAAGGAAGAGCTGTTTGTAGCCGTGATCAAGCGGCTGCTCGAGCCCTTCAGCATCGACTTCGCCACCGAGGCGCAAGAGCTGGACGAGCGCGAACAACTCAAACGGCTGATCGAGTTGTACGTTCAGTTCGTGCGTGACTACACGGGCTCGGTGCGCTTTTTCCTCACCCGCCTGTTGCGCGACGACCCCGAGCAACAGGGACCCGCTTCCTTCACTGAGCAGATTCGCGTTCTCTATGAGAACTACAGAAACTTGATGGTCGATTTAATCAAACGTGGTCAGGAAAAAGGCGTATGTTCGCGTCGTTTGGACGCCGAGACCGCGGCCACCTTCCTTCTATCAACGCTCAATGGGCTCTTGGTGGACGTATTGTTTCTGCGTACGCCGGAGGCCAGCTTCGGCAATATTCTCGCCACGCTTGAGTCGGTGGTGTTTACGCAGGCGCCAACCGCGAGCGCCGACCCAGGAACGGGTTGCGCCAACGGCTGAGACGTCCCAGAGACGGCGGCC
This sequence comes from Deltaproteobacteria bacterium, assembly GCA_021801125.1. GTDB lineage: Bacteria > Desulfobacterota > Binatia > Binatales > Binataceae > JAJYYI01. The sequence continues at coordinate 23,961 of JAJYYI010000012.1, forward strand.
TATTGCGGTGGCCTAATTTAAGGAGAGTTGCGGTCATGAGAATGCCGCTTAAGCTGATGATGGATCTGGGGCGCTACATGGGGCGTAAAAAGCGCGCCGGAGAGAAATATTTTCCACTGGTTTTGATGCTGGAGCCGCTCCACGCCTGCAACCTCGCCTGCGTCGGATGCGGGCGAATCGTCGAGTACAAGGACACGCTTTGGGATCAGATGCCGCTTGAGGAGGCGCTGGGCGCGGCGAAGGAAGCCGATGCGCCGATTGTCTCAATATGCGGTGGCGAGCCGTTGATCTACAAGCATATCGTGGAGCTTACGCTGGGCCTCATCGAGGACAAGCGCCACGTTCAGCTATGCACCAACGCGCTGCTGCTGGAACGCTTCATCAAGCAGGTCAAACCCAGCGTCTATCTGAGCTTTAACATCCATCTTGATGGAATGCGCGAAACACACGACCGCGTCGTCGCGCGCGACGGTGTCTTCGACCAGTGCGTCAAGATGATAAAGCTGCTCAAGTCGGAGGGTTATCGCGTTCAGACCAACACCACGGTCTATCGTGAGACCACCACCGAAGAAATCGAAGAGATGATCAGTCTGCTGACGAGCCTGGACGTGGACGGGATGCTGCTGACGCCGGGCTATCACTACCAGGTGCTGTCCAACGACATCTACTTGAAAAAGCAGGAGATGCCGTACAAATTCCGGCGCGTTAGGGAGCTCGCGCGCCATCATAACATCATTAACACGCCCATTTACCTTGAGTTTCTGGTTGGCGAGCGGGACCTGCTTTGTAGTCCGTGGACGACCGTTACTCGCAATCCTCAGGGATGGAAGGGCCCTTGCTATTTGATCACCAACGGACATTATCGGACGTTCAAAGAGCTGCACGAGGCCACGGACTGGGAGTTCTATCGCACGAAGCAGGACGTTCGCTGCCGCGACTGCAAGCTGCACTCGGGCTTCGAGGGCACGGTAGCGCTCGATTTCGGCAAGAGTTTGCGCGATTCCTTTGCGCTCGTCCGCCACTACGTGGCGTAAGCCGGCGAAAAAAGTCGCGCTTCCTGATTAGAGGCTCGCTCGCCTGGCACACGCGACCTCAAGGACGCTCAGCGCGAACAGCCGTAAATTGCGCGACCGCGCGGTGTTGAGAAGGCTATGGCACAGGATGGACTCTCGAATACCTGGAGCAAGCGGGCTCGCGGGCGTCGGAGGTCGTACCGGTAGTGCGCTCGATATCGGGTCGCGGAGAGCGCTCGAAAATGAAGCTGAGGGCATGCGCCCCGACGAAAATGGGCGCCAGGCCCCTGGCCGCCAAGCAAGCTACGGTCCTCCGCGGGGCGGGAAAAATCACAGCGCGGCGCAAGGGGCAACACTGCCGATGCGCAAGCCGGCCGTGAGTGGTCTTGGAAGCAGAGAACGCCAAGGATAACGGGGTGGCGAGGATGAGCATGCCGAGGGAGCGTTTGGCGTCGTCGCGTTTTGACTTCCACAGCTATCTTGCTGAGCGTCAAAAATTCGTTGAAAGCGCTCTGGCGCGTGCCGTGCCGGAAGCGGGAGCAAACGCTTGCGGATTGTCCGAGGCAATGCGCTATAGCCTTTTGGGCGGCGGCAAGCGGATCCGGCCGGTGACAGCCATGGCCGCCTGCGAAGCGGTCGGAGGCTCGCCCCAAGACGCTCTTGGGCTCGCCTGCGCGTTGGAGATGATCCACACCTACTCCATGGTGCACGATGATCTGCCGTGCATGGACGACGACGACCTGCGCCGCGGCAAGCCCACTAATCATCGGGTGTACGGCGAGGCGATGGCGACGCTAGCGGGCGACGCTCTGTTGACCGACGCATTCTACGTGCTTGCAAGCTGGAGCAGATCGCGCGCCCCGGCCGAAGTGGTGCTGCGCGTGGTCGGCGAATTGGCCCGAGCTGCCGGCTCGACCGGGATGGTCGCCGGGCAGGTTATGGACCTGAAGAGTGAAGGGCGCGCGCTTGCCCTCGAACAGCTTGAACGGCTCCACGGTTGCAAGACGGGCGCTCTGTTCGTCGCCGCGGTTCGTGGTGGAGCCTTTCTCGGCGGGGGCCGAGACCCCGAAGTCGAACAATTAACCGTGTACGCGCGCGCGGTCGGCCTCGCTTTTCAGGTCACCGACGACATCCTTGACGTAGAATCGTCGGTGGACCGCATGGGCAAACGCACGCAAAAGGACGGCGCGCGCGGGAAGGCCACCTATCCGAGTTTGCTGGGACTCGAGCGTTCGCGCGAGTTCGCTCAACGACTGAAGCGGCAGGCAATTAAAGCGCTGGACGGTTTCGGCGAAAAGGCGGACGCCCTGCGCGGCCTTGCCTGCTACGCTGTCGAGCGCGAGGTGTAGCTCTTTGATGAGAAGCTCGCAGGCAGCGCGCAGCTCCCTCGCGCCTGGCGCCGTGGCTGATCGCCGTCCAGCGCGTCAGGCTGTGCTTCAAGCGCCGGGGTGCCTGGAGATTCGCGACTTCATCCCGCCACGGCCGGCGCCGGGCGAGCTTCTGGTCGAGGTTAAGTGCGCGCTTAGCTGCGGGACCGATCTCAAAACCTATCGGCGCGGTCATCCGCTCTTTCCGACGCCCACTCCCTTGGGTCATGAGTTTGCGGGCGTGGTGGCCGAGGTCGGCGAGGGCCTCAAGCGCTTTGCAGTGGGAGACGCCGTGATGGCAGTGCCCAGCGCGCCATGCGGCAAATGCTTCTTTTGTGAATGTGGACAAGAAAACCTTTGCGCGCAAGTCGCGCAGCGAATAGTCGCCGGCGCCTACGCCGACTATCTGCTCCTGCCCGCGCACGTCACGGAGCGCCACACTTTTAAAAAGCCGCCGAATATATCCTTCGAGACCGCCGCCCTACTGGAGCCGCTCTCTTGCGTGTTTCACGCCCAAGACCTGGCCAACGTCCAAAGCTCTGAAGCAGCCCTCATTCTGGGAGCCGGCCCGTTCGGCCTCTTGCATCTGATCGCGCTTAAAGCGCGCGGGGTGCGCAAGGTGGCGGTTGCGGGACGGCGGTCGAATCGGCTTAAATGCGCGCGTGAGCTCGGCGCCGATTGGGTCGTGGACATTGACCGCGAGGAGCTGGCGGCAGCGGCGTCGCGGCTCAACGGCGGCTGGGGTCCCGACTTGGTTATCGAAGCCACGGGACTCGTGGCGGCATGGGAGCAGGCGATGGGCTGTGTGCGCCGCGGAGGGCGCGTGCTGTTTTTCGGCGGATGCCAGCCCGGTACGGTAGTATCTTTGGACACGCGCCGGATGCATTACGACAACCTGACGCTGATCGCGCCGTTTCATTTTCGTCCGCGCGACGTCCTCGCGGCTTTGCGGGCGCTGAGCGAACAGGCTTTGCCCGGCTTGGAACGCATCATCGACGCGCGCCGGCATCTTGAGCAGTTACCCGAGGTCTTCGCGCTGTTGGAAGAAGGCGCCGTGCTTAAATGTGCAATTTACCCGTGAATGGAGGAACGATGGCCTGAGCCGGCGGCGTTCTTTATCTGATGCGCGACCGGCCACTTTCGCAACGTGGTTTCCATGGCAATTGACACGCGAGAACTGGAATTAGGACGCGACACGACACCGGATCATCCGGCGCAGGCTGAAAACCAGCAACAGCCGTCGCGCGCCGACCTTGGGGCACGGCTGGACCAGGCTATCGACCGGGCGCGTCGCGCCCTGCTCGCCCTCCAGCATAGCGACGGCTACTGGATGTTCCCGCTCACGGCAAATGCCCAGATGAACGCCGAGTACGTGATCTTTAATCACTTCATGGGACGGGTCGAGCCGGATCTGGAACAACGGTTGGCGAGATATCTGCTCGAAACCCAGCAAGCCGACGGGAGCTGGAACCTGTTTCACGGCGGGCCCGGACATCTGACCACTACCGTGGAGGCCTACGCCGCGTTGAAGCTGGCTGGAGGCCGCCCAGGCGACGACGCGATGACTCGCGCCAGGCGTTGGGTGCTGGCCAATGGCGGGATCGCCAAGATCGGCGTTCTGGCGCGGTTTTATCTCGCTTCGTTGGGCCAGGTGCCGTGGGATTCGACGCCCGCGGTGCCCGTCGAAATAACGCTGCTGCCGCGATGGTTTCCGGTCCACATGTACAAGCTTTCCGCCTGGGCACGGCCGATCGTGTCCGCACTGATGTTGCTCCAGGCGACGCGGCCGGTGACCAAGATTCCGTACGTCGAGGGCGTACTCGAGCTTTACATCCAGCCGCCCCATTTCACGCGCTTTGTCAAAAGACGCGGCGAGCAACTTTTTTCTCTGTGCACACTGTTCAATTTGGTGGACCGCGCGCTGGCCCTGTACAACCGGCACCCGCTGGCCGGCTTGCGCGCCAAAGCGCTGCGCCATTTGGAACAGTGGGTCCTGGAACGGCAGGACTTCAACGGCTCGTGGGCGGGAATCCAGCCCTGCTATCTGCTAACGACCATGGGGCTTAAGGGACTGGGCTATCGCCTGGACCATCCGGTGATACAGAAGGCGCTGTCCGCCTCTCACGAGCTGATCTGGGAGTTCGGCGAAAAGGCGCTATGCCAACCATGCGTCTCGCCGGTCTGGGACACCGTGCTCGCCGCCAAGGCTTTGTTGGAAGCGGACCTTCCTGCCGATCACCCGTCGTTGAAAAAGACCGCGGGCTGGTTAATCAAAAATCAAATCTTTCGCCGTGGCGATTGGTCGGTGAAGCGGCCGGAGTTGGCGGCCGGAGGATGGGCATTCCAGTTTTATAACGAATGGTACCCGGACGTGGACGACGCCGCAGTGGTCCTCTGCGTGCTTGCCAACAGCGCGTCCGACGATATGGACGCCAGCCGCCGCGCGATCGCGGCCGGTACGAACTGGGTGATGGGGATGCAGTCGAGCGACGGCGGTTTCGCCGCGTTCGACGCGGACAACAACGCTCACTGGCTCAACAAGGCGCCGTTTGCCGACGTGGAGGCCGTGACCGACCCGACCTGCGCCGACATCACCGGCCGCGTGCTGGAGATGATGGGGGCGGTCGGCATCACCGCCGATCATCCGACAGCGGCGCGCGCGATCAGATGGCTCATGCGCCACCAGGAATATGACGGCTCGTGGCGGGGCCGGTGGGGCGTTAATTACATCTACGGATGCTTCTCGGTGCTCGCCGGGCTGCGCGCGGTTGGCGCTGACCTCGGCCAAGCGTGGATCAAGCGCGCGGTCCAATGGCTTAAACTGCGGCAAAACAGCGACGGCGGATGGGGCGAAAGCTGCCTCAGCGATAAAGACGCCTCGCATCGTGGCAGTGGACCCAGCACCGCGTCGCAAACCGCCTGGGCGCTAATCGGACTGGTCGCGGGCGAGGATGAGGTAAGCGAGTCGGCCGTGCGTGGCGCTCATTGGCTGCTCGAGCACGCGGACGAAAACGGGCTCTGGGAGGAAGCGGAGTTCACCGGCACCGGCTTCCCGAACCACTTCTACCTCAATTATGCCGGCTACGCGCGGTACTTCCCGTTAATGGCGCTCGGCCGTTTGCGCCGCCGGCTTCTGGCACGCGGTTAAGAGCGGGCAAGAACGACCTATGAAAGAGATCGCGGTTCTCGGGTCAACCGGCTCGGTGGGGGTGACCGCGCTGGACGTTGCCGCTCGCTTCGAGGATCGGTTCCGGGTAGTCGCCTTGGCCGCCGGCCGAAACGTCGGCCTCCTCGCCGAGCAAACCAAACGCTTGCGCCCCGAACTGGTTTCGGTCGCTTCCGAGCAGGCGGCCGCGGAATTGCGCGAAAGGCTCGGCTCGCTCAAAGTGGAAATCCTCCACGGCGCCGAGGGCGTCGACGCCGTCGCCACTCACCCCTGCGCAAAGCTGGTGGTGTGCGCGATGGTCGGAGCGCTCGGACTGCGTCCGACCTGCGCCGCCATCGACGCCGGCAAGGACATCGCGTTTGCCAACAAGGAAGTCCTCGTGGTCGCCGGACAACTGGTCATAGAGGCGGTCAAGAACCGAGGGGTCCGGCTGCTCCCCGTCGACAGCGAGCATAACGCGATCTTCCAGTGCCTGGAGGGCCGCGGTACCGACACGCTCCGGCGCATCATACTGACCGCGTCCGGCGGGCCGTTCCGCACATGGGCGCTGGAAAAGTTCCACGCGATCACCGTGGGCGACGCGCTTAAGCATCCCACCTGGCGCATGGGCGAAAAAATCACTATCGATTCCGCCACTATGATGAACAAGGGGTTGGAAGTGATCGAGGCGCACTGGCTTTTCGGCTTGCCGCCGGAAAGGATTTCGGTGATGGTCCATCCCCAGAGTATCGTGCATTCGATGGTGGAGCTGGTTGACGGCTCGGTGATCGCCCAGATGGCGATTCCCGACATGACGATTCCAGTGGCCTACGCGCTGGCCTACCCGGAACGCCTGGCGCTCAACCATCTCAAGCCGCTATCGCTGCTTGAGTGCGGCGGGCTTACCTTTGAAGCGCCCGACCCCGAGCGCTTTCCTTGCCTGCGTCTTGCGTACACGGCGCTGGAAGCGGGCGGCGTGATGCCGGCATGTCTGAACGCCGCCAACGAGGAGCTGGTGGCCGGTTTTCTGCTCGGGCGGGTAAAGTTCGCCGCCATTCCCCATTTCATCGAGACCGTGATGTCGCGTCATCCAAATCGCGCGGTTTCCTGCGTCGAAGACTTGCTCGAGGCCGACGGGCGGGCGCGCGCGCTGGCGCGCGAACTAATAGCGGCCTAGGCGCCGGCCATGGCCTCCGCTTCAGCACCGCGGTGTGCTCGCGAACTCACTTCGAGCGGCGCCAGTGAACTGGCGGATGCTTACGCGTACTGCGCGCGAATCGCTCGCGGACACTACGAAAACTTCACGATTGCGTCATGGCTGATGCCCGCCGCGATGCGGCCGCATATGTACGCCATCTACGCCTACGCGCGCGCCGCGGACGATTTCGCCGACGAAGAACACGACCTCGCTAAGCTCGATCAGATGGAGCGGGACCTGCAAGCGGCCTACGCTGGACAGCCGCGAGGCCCATTGTTCATCGCGCTAGCTGATACCGCCCGACGCTACGATATTCCACCCAAGCCGTTTCTCGACTTATTGCGGGCCTTTCGTACGGACATCGACTTCAAAGGCTTCGAAACGATCGATGACCTGCTCGGGTATGCCCGCTACTCCGCTAACCCCGTGGGACATCTCGTGCTGTACTTGTTCGGCCACCGTGACGCGGAGCGCCAGCGGCTTTCCGACCTGATCTGTTCGGGCCTCCAGTTGGCGAACTTTTGGCAAGATGTCGCGATCGACCTGGAAAAGGGGCGGGTCTACATTCCACGCGCGGACTTACGACGCTTCGGCGTCGAGGTCGAAGAGCTCAGACGCGGCCTGGTGACGCCTAAGTTCGAGGCGCTGATGCGCTTGGAGATCGCGCGTACGCGCGAGATGCTGCTCAACGGCGCCGAGCTTCATCGCCTGGTCGCCGGCGGTCTTAAACGCGACGTCCTGATGTTCGCAGGCGGAGGACTCGCGATCTTGCGGGCCATCGAACGCGTCAGCTACGACGTATTCAAGCATCGGCCTACTTTGACCAAACTCGATTATGTAAGGCTCGGATGGCGCGCGCTGAGCGGGCGCGTCAAGGCTTAAGCGCCATGATGATCGACCATTTGCCGTTCCGGCCGCAACTGCGGGGCAGTGCCCCGAGGCGCGCGAGCGCAGGCACTCTAAGGCCGCGTTGGGACGGCCTGATGAGACCCGGCGTCGAGCACGCGGCGGCTTTGCGGATGGGACTGATCTTGGCGGCGCTGCGTTTGTTGCCCGTGTGGCGCAAAAGGTTCCTTGACGCCACCGGCATCTTAGCTTCCGTCGCGCCGGCGCGAAGCGTGGCCGACGCCGTCGGCGGGACGCCGATCCGCGACGAGGGGCTCGAGGCGAGCTTTGCGCGATGCGCGGAGATAACGCGTCGCTCTTCGAGTAACTTTTACTACGCCTTCATGTTGCTGCCGGCTGAGCGCCGCCGAGCACTGTATGCGGTCTACGCCTTCTGCCGTTTTGTCGACGATATCACCGACGACGTGAGCGTGCGCGAGCCCGCACAGATGCTTAAACGATGGCGCGAAGAACTAGATCGCGTCTATCGCGGGCAACCCACGCGGCCGATCTCTCGCGCGTTGGCCGCGAGCGTGAAACGCTTTGACATCCCGCGCGAGCCGTTCGAAGAGATTATCGCGGGAGTCGAGATGGACCTGTCGCGCTCGCGTTACGACACCTTCGAGGAGCTCAAGCTCTATTGCCGGCGCGTGGCGTCAGCGGTCGGCCTGGTCTGCATCGAGATTTTCGGCTACCGCAATCCGCTGACCAGGGTCTACGCCGAGAATCTGGGCATCGCCTTCCAACTCACGAATATTTTGCGCGACGTCGGCGAGGATGCGTCTCGCGGCCGGATATACTTACCGCTCGAGGACCTTCGGCGGTTTCACGTCGAGCCGGAGGAGATTTTGCGTGGAGTGCACAGCGAGCGCTTCGCCGCGCTGATGCAGTTTGAAGCGACCCGAGCGCGCTCGTACTATGACGCTGCCGAGGCCGCGCTCAGCGACGAAGATCGTCCCTCCATGTCGGCAGCCGACGGGATGCACGCGATCTATCGCGCGCTTCTCGAGCGCATCATCGACGACGAGTACAGGGTCTTCGCCCGCCGCCATCGCATCTCTTTGTCGCGCAAGCTTTACCTGGTAGCGCGCGTCTGGATCAACGGCCGACTTCGGCAAGCTGCTCGCCGGCACGCTCCATGAAGCGCCAACCTCAAGCCGTCATAATCGGCGGCGGGTTCGCCGGCTTAAGCGCAGCCGTCGCGTTATGCCGGCGCGGGATTGGTGTGACAGTGCTCGAACAGAGGCCCGAGCTGGGCGGGCGCGCCTATTCATTTATCGACGACCAGACAGGCGACACGGTCGACAACGGCCAGCATGTGATGATGGGCTGCTACGAGCAGGCGCTCTCGTTCTTGAACACTATCGGCGCGGCCAATGAGCTGGTGTTCCAGGAGAACATGACCGTCGAGATGCGCGCGCCCACGGGCGCGCGCGGCACGCTGCGTGCCGCGCGTCTGCCAGGCCCGGCGCATATGGCTCAGGCCGTCATGCGTTATACTCTACTCAGCTTGAGCGAGCGGGTTGCGCTGCTGATCGGCGGTGCTCGCATGCTCGCGATGCAGCGTCTGGAGCGCGCGTTGCTGGACAGTTTGTCCGTCAGCGCTCTCATGGACAGACTTAGCCAGTCCGACAACGCGCGGCGTGTTTTTTGGTATCCATTGACGATCGCAACGTTGAATGAAGAGCCCGCCAGGGCAAGCGCGGCGCTTCTCGCCGAGGTTTTGCGCCGCGCATTTTTTGGGCGGCGGCGAAACTCTGCCTTCGTGTACGCAAACGTCGGACTCAGTGAGTTGTACTGCCGGCCAAGCAAGTCGTATATCGAGCGCAACGGCGGCGCCGTGATGACTCACGCGGCGGTCTCGGCGATCGAGCTGAACGGCGATGGGCGCGCGGCCAAAATTCGCTTGCGCGACGGAAGCGCGATCGAGGCCGATTACTTTATCAGCGCGGTCCCATGGGGAGCGCTATTGCGAATGCTCCCATCGGCGATCGCCGAGAGTCGCTTCTTCTCGCGGCTGAATCAGCTTTCATACTCGCCCATCATCTGCGCTCATTTATGGCTTGATCGGCGGGTAATCGACGCCCCGTTCGTCGGGTTCATAGACACCACCACGCAGTGGCTCTTCAACAAGGACGTCATCTGGGCCGGACGCGAAGAGCGCGCACCGTCTCATCTGAGCTTCGTCATCAGCGGCGCCCGAACGCTCGTCGACCGCCCCAACCAGGAGCTTGCCGACCAGGTGCTTTCGGACTTGAATGTGATGATTCCCCAGTCGCGCACCGCGACCGTGCTAAAAACTCTATTGATCAAAGAAAAGCATGCGACGATGGCGCCCGCGCCCGAGTCATGCGCGATTCGTCCCACGTGCGTCACGCCACTCGACAACCTGTTCCTGGCGGGCGACTGGGTCCAGACCGGACTTCCGGCGACGATCGAGAGCGCCGTCACCGCGGGGCATAGCGCGGCCGCTGCCCTCGCGGCGCGCGCTGGTCTGCAGGCCGCGGCGTAAAGACGGCGATGACCGCACGGTTGAGCCTGGTCACCGGAGGAAACGGCTTCGTCGGCTCCCACGTCGTGCGCGCGCTTCTCGCGCGAGGCGACCGGGTCCGCGCGCTGGTGCGCAAGGGCGCCTCGCTTAAGGCCCTTGAAGGCCTCGTATGCGAGATCGTAACCGGCGACCTGTGCGATACCGCCGCCGTCGCGAAAGCGGTGAACGGATGCACGCAGGTCTACCATGTCGCCGCGGACTACCGGTTATGGGTGCCGGATCCGGCGCCGATGTACGCCGCTAATGTCGACGGAACTAGAAACGTGCTGGAAGCCGCGCGCCGGGCCGGCGTCGAGCGCGTGGTCCATACCAGCACCGTCGGCACGCTCGGCCTGGGCGAAGACGGAATCGGCCGTGAAGATGTGCCCGTATCGATTGATGAAATGACCGGTGCATACAAGCGCTCGAAGTTTATGGCCGAACAGATCGCCCTGGAGGCCGCCCGCAACGGCCTTCCCGTCGTTATCGTCAATCCATCGACGCCGGTTGG
>JAJYYI010000092.1 GCA_021801125.1 Deltaproteobacteria bacterium
CTCGCGACTTCGACCAACTGAGCTATCAGGCGCGCCGCGCCTTACGCCGGATGCGCCGCCGTCCGCCACTGGTCCGCTCCTTCTGGCGTCAAGCGCAAATGTCACTATAATATGCAGGACTCAATAGAGGAGCCCCGTGCCGGGCTTTCGGCGGTGCTATGCCGATGCACGGGCTGCGCGGGTATCGTCGACGCGGTAAAAACCGCCGCCGCCCGCATCCGCGCCGCAGGCTAGGCGCCCTCGCCAGTGGGGCTGGTCTCCCTGCCCGCCACTGTGGTGAGGTAGGCTCTTGCGGCCGGCTTGCTGTTTTCTGCGATGGGGCGACCCGCCCGGTCAGCGCTTCTCTTTTTTCTGTAGTGGGGCGGGCCGCCGCGCCCGCCCTTCGGACCGCCCAGCATTCCGCCCGGTTCCGATCGGAACAATCTTTCGGTTATACGGGCTCGTGTCTCGGGACAGGTTCGCCTATCTTTGCAAACGTACTTTTTGGGTTGGCCTGCGCTGCCATAACTGCTCGCGATGCGGAAGCAAGGGCTTTTGTCTTGTAAGGCAATTTTCTGCAGGTGCGCACTTCACTCAAAGTGAACGGACGCCGTTTCCGGTACCCATAAATTGTGCTGCCCCCATTTGGAGGTAATGCAACCCATCGTCGCCTTGAATGGTGGTGTTTTACTTAGGATCGCGTCGATGTTTCCCATGTTTCCAGCGCTGCCCCATACCGCGACAACCCCAAGGTTTGTTTTGCACTCCACGTAACGGTTGCCGTTTGAAGTTTCCTGAAGCTTCCCGACCCCAAAGATAGTCATTTCGGTAGGTTTCGTGGTAACGAAGTAATACCATGGCTTTTGCATGCGCTCCACCCTACGGCTGCCGCTGCGAGTCTCCCGTTGGAACAACGGGACTCACGGCAGCGCTTGCAGCCCGCGTCCCATTGTCATTCCATTTTATCCTTTGCCTTTCCTTCTTCGATTGTCTGCCACTGCATATTCGAAGGAGCATGAGCGCCACCTCGTTTCAGCGGAACTATGTGATCCACGACGTAGCCAGGACAACTACCCGATCGCCGGCCAGTTGAGGGGCATGGGTTCGTGCGCATAAACTGTCGGCGTGCGCTGACGCTTCGCTTTGCGCCCGAGGAATAGTGCGAATGACGGCTTGCGCCGCGCTGATAATGGCGCTCTCCGGCGTGCGCTTCATCCATGAAACAGCCCGTGAGGCGGAGTAGCCCCGCGATGACGCCGGCAATCATGGTATTGGTGATCGTCGCTGCCACCTTGAGGAAATCCGCAGAGCCCCTTCTTCGGTACGTCGAGGAAAGGGTCTTTCCGAAGCACGTTATCCGGCGCGGAAGAATCATCGACAGGTATGGCGTAGTTAATACCGGCGTTTTCCCAGTTATTTTACGCTGACGTTAATTATGGCTTACGGTACAACGTTGCATTGGTGACAATAGTATCCGTTCTACAGTCGCCTATATGAGTTTCCATTCTCACGAGCATGTGGACCCTTCCATTGGGATTTAACGTCAAACTGGCCTGAACTTCCTGAGAAATGGGATTGAGAACTAAGTCTTCTTGGAGGACTTTTCGAGCACGTGCAGAGGTTATAGGCGTAACGACCGCAACGACATCTACCTCGTTCTCGGAGGCCTGGGTAACTATCGGGAGAAAGGTAAAGTCTCGCTGGTGTTTGTGGTACATGTCCATCAGTCGGACTTCGAAATGATCGTCCGTCTGGGCTACGCATAAGCGCACATGGTCCGACTGGTAGTGTTTCTTGCGAAGGTGTATGCCATTTGGGTGATAGCACCTTGTGGGCGCTTCGCTCGTACGGAAGTGGATAGGGTTTTTAGCTGTCTTCCCTTCCCAACATCCTGCTAGCGTACTGTGGAATGTGCTCGTGTGCGGCGGCTGACCCATCGCGGAGGATGTAATCAGCGTCAACACCCCGAAGAGCGCGATCAGCCTTTTGGCCATCAGGCTTGATCATTCGTCGTACTGAAATTCTCCCCGAGAAGGCTCCGTCACCGAACCCTTGTACTCTCCCTGGGGGCCATAGATTGTCATCCGCCCTCCGAACATGTCTACATGCCCGATGTCACGTCCTAGGTCGTCTCGCAGGTCGAAGGTTCCGTTCATCGTCTGGGGATCGTACTGACCCTGCAGAGGGACGTAATCTTCGTGTGTGGTGTTTTTCTCGACGCTGAAGTTCTTGGTCTGCTGCGCGAGGACGACCAGCGCGGCTAATGCCACTGCGCTTTTCATCTGGGCCTCCTTACTTAAAGGGCCTGTTTTTGTCCGGAGTTTCATGCATTTCGGGTTTCGTTTCTCGCCTGTCCTCGCCGCACCGTGGTTGGGATAGTGCCGAGTAGAGACACAAGATGGCCGCGCGGCGCTTCGCGCACTACTCCTTCCGAGTATGTTATGTCGCGCACTCACAGGCAATTCCTTGCAGGCCGATATCCGGCCGCCTCGGCAGCCTTTGCGCTCGGGAATTCCACGCGGTTGCGCTCGGAAATGGCGTCGTAAAAGGGACAGCCCGGCCAGTGGTAGATCATGCTTCGCCGGTTCCCGCGCACCGGACTTTTAGGGTTCTCCAGAGTGGGGGATGGCGCGGCCGACGGCGCAGGAAGAGTCGGATGATATTGGTAACCGCCCTGCTGCGCCCAGCTCGTAGAAGACCCCGCTAGCAAAAGCAGCGCTGCCAGAAGGCAGGCGGGCAAGATGCGGTCCACGATCGCCTGTTCAGGCGCCAAACGCGACGACCCGCCTGCGATTGCCAAACGCGACCCGGCAATGCTGTTGCCGCCTGGGCCAAACATAGGGAATCCGCAAGGCATTCCGGCGAGGCCCGGAGCATCGGTAGCCCCCGCGCGGTTAATTGGGTCCATGGCTTTACGCTCCTCCGCCGATTGGGCAGCGCGAGGAAGGTCGCCACCGCCTCCCCTCGAAAGCCCAACCGTCTATTCCGGCTCGCTGGCGACCCAAGGTCATTCCAGGGTTCTCGTCGAGGGCCGCAAGTCCGGGCGCGAGGTAAGCCAGCCGAACTTCGGGGATCGTTCTTTCCGCAGTTGCTTCCGCAATCCGTGCGCCCCGCAATTTCACGCGGTAGCGCTCCGAAAGTGCAGCTTTAACAGAGGCAGCCGGGTTGTAAACCGGAATTTCCGTTTTGACCCCTTCCGTTCAGCAGACCTATAGGACAAATGAGTGCCGCCGCGCAAGTTTTGGGGGGCGCGTGCCGCCGCGCGGCTCGGCTCTGCTGGCAAAGCGGTTGGTTCTATCGCAATCGCCGGCCCCAGATCCCGATCTGGGCCACCCGCCGGTCGATTTCCGCAGACACCTCTGCATTCCCCGCCTGGATGTCGCTCGGTTGCGAAGATGCCAACCCACCCGGCTACCCTGCTGGCACCGGCAGCGCCGCGATTTTCCACAACATCCCGGCAAACAGCCGTCGCGTCAGGTGACCCTCCGCCAGCAGCAGCCAGTAATAGCGCGCGTGCTTGACCAACCGGCCGCCGGTCTTCACCAGGCGCTGCTGCAAGCTGGTGAGTGACCAGCTGCCGATCGCCTTGGGCAGCGCCAGCCGCCGCCAGAGGTTGCCCAGGTTATAGGCGATCACGCTGAGCCACAGCCGCACCGCGTTGGCCCGAAAGCGGTGACAGCTAAGGCGCGTCATCGCTACCGCCTGTTTGCCCTCCTTGATCCATTGCTCGGCGGTGCCGCGCTTGTTGTAAAAGCGGACCACCCCCCGGTTTGAGCCGGTAAGATTAGTCACGACGAACCCAACGCGCGGGAACAACTCGCCGAAGTGGAATTCGACCTTCGCCACCACCCGCCGCGCGCGCTTCCAGCTTGCCGCCTGATAGAGAAAGCTCTTATAGCGTACCACCGGTCTGTAGCTCGGCCTGCCCGCCGGCCGCCGAAGCAACTCCCCGATGTTGCGCTCCAGGTTGTCGTTGGCGGGTAGGCGAATGACGTACTTGACCTGGCGTTCTTCCGGCGCCTCGTACAGCTCGGGCTTGGCGAAGGCGGCGTCGCCACGGAGCTCACTTCCTTGCCCCGACGCCGTCGGCGCTCGATCTCCGGGAGCAACAGTTCCTCCCAGCCCGCGGCGTTGTGAACGTTGCCGGGCCTCAGCCTGGCGGCCAGGCAATCGCCGCCGCCATTGAACAGCAGCAGCGGATGATAGCAGGTAGACTCGAAGTGGCCGCTGTAAGCGCTCTGCTTCTGCTCGCCGTAAACTGGGATCTCGGTGCTATCCATGTCGAGCACCGCCCGGCGGCGCGGATCGATGGCCTCCGCTTTGCCGATCAACTCGCGATTGAGCGTGGCCAGACCGGCAAAATTGCCCTCCTGAGTCAGCACGCCTGTCTCAAATGTTCGGAGACGCGAGGTCAACGCCGCGCCGCGCTCTAGGATTTTCTTGGAACCGATGAGCCGGAAGGCCGGGTCCTGGGAAAGCCGCTCGGCATCGTTGACGTCTTCGTAACCGGCCAGCCGGCTGTATACCGACTGCCGCACGAGGTCGGCCAGTGGCAATTGCGCGTTCTTTCCCCGCCCGTCGGTCAAGTGCCGCTCGATGAGTTCGCCGAATCCTAACCGTTCATCCAACTTACGCACCGGGAGCAGACCGCCGTCTGAAGTCACCCGCGCGCCCTGGAATTCGACCCGTAACCTGCCGTTGAACGAGAGCTGAAAGGGCTGCTCCTGCCTCTCACCCACCGCCGCTCCACCTCCGCGCCGACGTGATCGCATCCAAACCCACGTCCGTCAGGCGCTTTGCAAGATTTTACCAAATTGGTAATCAACTTGGAAAACGGAAATCCGAGTTTAGAAGCAATCTCATAAATGGAGTTGGGCGAGATAGTCGGGTATTTTGAGCGGGGATGAGGAAGCGGTGGTGGAGGTGCCGATGCGGTGGAGCTCACGCAGGAGCAATGGCGGGCGGTGCGGGAGTTGATTCCTGAGCCGCCGCGGCGCGCCGACTGCGAGGCCGCCAGAACCCGCTTCGAGACCGAGTACCAGGCCAAGTATCCTAAGGCGGTTGAATCGCTGAGCGCCCACTGGGAGCGCCTGGTGACTTTCTTCGACTTCCCCGCCGAACACTGGAAGCATTTGCGCACCACCAACGTGGTCGAGTCGCCGTTGGCCACCGTGCGGCTGCGCGAGCGTGCGACCAGAGGCGCGGGCTCGCGCACCAAGGGTTTGCTGATGGCGTTCAAGCTGCTGGAGATGGCCCAGCAGCGTTGGCGCCGACTCGATGGCCGTCACCTGCTGCCGCTGGTCCCTGCGGGAGCCAAGTTCGTCCCTCGGGTTTATTGTCGGAAAGCCACGGGTATCGATAATAACGCCCTAACTATTTTCGTTACGAACAATTGTCGCTGACCTTGCCGTGCGACCGCGTCCCTTCGAGGCCAAGGATCATTCGATACCAGGATGATTCTTTCAGAGCTGCTGATAGCGTTCCTCGCGAGCTTCCCGGATTAAGTCCGCCGAATCTTCCGAGAAAGGGCGGCGTTGCTCCGCGCGGAAGGCGGCAAGGCGCGACCAGGCGGCACGATCGATGCGCCCAGCGTTCGTTTGAGTTGACGCCACAACGCCGTCGCAGCCGTGAGAATCTTTGCGCTTTCTGATGCGTCGATGCATTTCGATCACCGCGAGGCTTCGAATCATAGCGCGATCTGCTTCCGGTTTCGTCGCGAGCCTGCGACTTAAAATTAGGCGACCGATGCGGAGTCGGCCCACGGTGCGCTACATATCCATATTATCGCACCTGCGATATGCAGATGAGTTCTGCAGGCGTGGTTATTTTCTATCCCGTTTGCAACGGATTGCTTATTTATGATTTAAGATTGCTTGATGGGAGACGACGCTCAGGCAGCGCTACAAAGGGAAACCGGCCAGCGCATCCGGCGGCTGCCCGGCAACCTGGGCTTGACCCAGGTCCAATTCGCCGAGCTGATGGGCGTCTCCTTCGCCTCGGTCAACCGTTGGGAGAACGGTCAATCGCATCCGTCACCTCTTGCCTGGCAGCGCATCGTTGCCGCCGAGGAGCACGGCCTGGACGCTTTGCTGCAGCAGCTGAGTGGCCCCGGCCCGAGTCGAACCGATAGCCGTCGGTCGCAGAGCGACGTAATCCCGAACCTCGACTTTTCCGCCAATCCTGAGAGCGTGCGCGCCGTCGCCGAGGCCGAGCGCCTTTCCTACGGCTATATCTTCAACCCCGCCTTCGCCACCGAAATCTCCCGCATCGATCCGCTGCCGCATCAGCGCATCGCGGTCTATCAGCGCATGCTGTCGCAACCGCGGCTCCGATTCTTGCTCGCCGACGACGCCGGCGCGGGCAAGACCATCATGGCCGGCCTTTACATCCGTGAGATGCTGACGCGCC
>JAJYYI010000081.1 GCA_021801125.1 Deltaproteobacteria bacterium
CACGGCTGATCGGCGCGCCCCCTGGTTACGTAGGCTACGAAGAGGGTGGCCAGCTCACCGAGGCGGTGCGCCGACGTCCGTACTCCGTGATCCTGTTCGACGAGATCGAAAAAGCCCATCCGGACGCCTTCAACACGCTGCTCCAATTGCTCGACGACGGCCGGCTGACCGACGGCCAGGGGCGCGTCGTGGACTTCAAGAACACCATCGTCATCATGACCTCGAACATCGCGAGCGACCTGATACTCTCCTTCAAAGGCAAGGATTACGAGCAGATGAAGGCGCAGTGTCTGGCCGCGTTGCAGCGGACATTTCGACCTGAATTTCTGAACCGCGTCGACGAGATCGTAGTGTTCCATCCGCTGACCCGTGACCAACTGCGCCGCATCGTCGACATCCAGATTGCGCGGCTTAGCGCGCGCCTTGCTGAGCGAAAAATCGAGATCGAACTCACCGACGCGGCCCGCGATTACCTCGCGGAACGCGGCTACGACCCGGTTTTCGGTGCGCGCCCGTTGCGCCGTGTGATTCAACGCGAGCTGGAAACTCCGCTGAGCCGCAAGCTTCTGGCTGGCGAGGTGAGGGACAACTCCCGCGTGGTCGTCGAAGCAGGCAAGGGCGGCCTGCAGTTCGAAAGCACCGCCCTGGCGTCCGCGGCTTAAGGCGCTACTAACCGCTGCCTCATTGCGGCGGTGCCGCGGCATTTGCGCCAGGCACCGCCGTTCTGCTTTGAAGTCAAATCATAATGACGTCGTGGCCTGCGCAACCGTTCCGGGTAGCGCAACCCGGCGGGCACAGAGCGCCGTCTGCGTGCTCGCACTCCGCGGAGCAAATCGGGGGCTTGGCGCTTCGTGGGCAAAAACGTATTTTACTAACTGACACCTCCTCGGCGGTGGGCGCCAGTGACGCAGGCAGGACCGTGAACAAAGTTTGCTTCAAAGAGTTCGTTTTTCGCGTGTCCATGATGCGACTGTTGCGCGCGTCAGTTTGGCTGCCGGTCGTTACCGTGTTGGCTTTGCCCGTGGCGCAGCTTACGCTCGCGTCTCGACAATTCGAACTCACTCTTGGTGGAGCCATGGCGCACGGGCTCCGGTCGACCACGACCAGTTACCGGACGCGCGCCGCCGTCAACCTACCTCAAAGCACCGCCTTAAGCCGGGGGAAGCGTTTTCTTAGCCTACCTCCACATAGCAGCGGCGTGGCGCGAGAGTTTGAGACCTCTCGGGCTTGCGTGATTGAGGTCGCAAGTGATGCACCGCCCCTTCTCCATCGCGTCACCCTGAGCCCTCGTTCACCGCCCGCCTTGGAAAGCCCCGGCATCGAGTTGGTTCTCGCCTGAAAAGCGAGCTCACGGATTTGTCCTTTGGACAGTCCCGGGTGCGAGATTGAGCGAGCGCGCCGCGCGGAAGGTCAAAGGCTTATCGGAAGGGCGCTCGCTAAAGCCGCCGCGAAGGTGGATCTTCGACGCGGTGTGCCGTACGGGAAAGGGTGTGCCATATGGCTGGTCGGCCCAGGGGGTCGGCAACAATAGTTCGAGCGACGCGCCGAGGTTTCAATCTTCTGCTTGGAGCAAACTCGCTAGGAGTGGCTTCGGTGGTATCAGGGATGCGCCGCGTTGGTCCTGAAAGCGGATATTGGTAAAGAGAAAGGATCGTCCAGAGACCGTACAGCGTTCTACGGTCGAGAGCTGGCGAGTTATTCAGCCTAATAAATAGGGTCTTGTCAGCCGTGCATGCATCAGGCGTAAGAGTCAGTCAGATGATCGCGCTCATGCTAATCGGAGCAGTTGCTCTGATGGCGGGGATCGACGGGCATGCCGAGGAGGCACTGTCCGTGCAACAAGTCGTGGACGTGGCGCTCGAAGTCAATCCCCAGGTGCGGGCGGCACGCGCGCGCTGGCTCTCGGCGCAACATTCGATCCAGCAAAACTACGTTCCCGCTGATCCGCAGTTCCTGTTCACCAACGGGGACAGCCCGACAAACCCCTTCGCAAACAATTTGTGGCAAGGATTCTATTTCAGCGAGAATTTCCAGTTTCCGGGCAAGGCCCAGCTTCAGGCCGATATCGCCCGTGGCAGCGCCGATATAGCACGCCTGACGTATCAAGCCGTGTCCCGCGACATTCGAGCACAGGCGGAGATTGCCTATTACCAAGTCGTGTTAGACCACGCTCTGCGCAAGCTTAACGACGAGAATGTGGCCGCGCTGCAGGAGGTTCTCCAGGTTGTGAAAGTGGCATACTCCGCGAGCCAGGCGGCACAGTCGGATTTTATTGCCGCGGAATTCAATCTAGCAACGGCACAGCAACAGGCAGATACCCTCAAAGTAGCCGAGGCGAATGACCGCACGGTGCTGAATCAGGTGCTGAACCGCGAGCCGGACGCCCCGTTACCACTGCAAGAGCGTTTGGACCTCACCGCGCTCACAGCGCGCGAGCAAAATTTGGCCGCCCGCGCGACTTACAAGCGCCAGGAGCTTCTTGAAGCTGCTCTTGCACAAAGGAACTCTCAGAAAGCGCTCTCGCTCGCCAAGCTTGAGTACGCGCCGGATTTCTTGTTCGGCTACGAATACAATAACTGGGATTCTCGGTATGCAGCTCCCTGCGCGACCTGCGTGGGCACGCATAACTTTTTCATGGGCCTTAACCTGCCCGTGTTCTTTTGGATCAAGCAGAAGGAAGACGTCAAACGCGCGGGATACGATCTTATGGCTGCGCGCGAGGACCTGAGCTCGGTCAAAACGCAAACGGTCGCGATGGTCGCCCAGTTGTATCGTCAGACGCAACTCGCCTACCGCATGGCGGTGCTCTACCGCGACACTTTGACGCCTTTGGCCCAGCAGGGACTCAAAGTTGCCTTGATCGCATACCAATCAGCGAAAATTGATTTTCTCACTTTGACCAACGCGGTGCAGCAGACCAACAGCGCCAAAGTTTCCTACGTCCAGGCAGCTAACCAGTTTCTGGCCGGCAAGGTTGCGCTGGAACAGGCGGTGGGAGAACCGTTGTCTCAATGAAGACGCCGACAGTCGCGAAAACTCTACTTAGCGCTTTGGCGCTGATGCTTTTATTTGAAGCGTGCCAGAGTTCCTCGGCAAGCCGCCAAGAGGAAGCCGCCACCGGCTTTGTGCCGACGCTGATACACCAGCCGGGCGCGGGTGATCTGATGGAGTTAAAGCTCAGCCAGGTGCCGGGGATGACAATCGCGCCGGTCAGGCAAATCCAGCTTTCGCGTGTGCTGGAAGCCAACGGAGAAATCAGCTTCGACGAGCGCCAGGTGGCGACGATTTCGTCTCGGGTCGCCGGCCGAATCGAGAAGGTGATGATCGCGCGCTGGGACTATGTGCGTAAGGGACAGCCGATCATGCTCTTGTACAGCCCCGATTTCATGACCGCCGAGGCGGAATACCTGGAAGCTCAGGAGACTCAGAAGGCTTCCTCGCAGCCAGCGCTCGGAGCGAACGGCGAGCTGGCCGCTCAGATGGTTGCGGCAGCGCGCCGCAAACTCGAGCTTTTAGGATTCGAGCGCGCGGACGTCGACGCTCTGCGCGAGCCGAGCACCGTCACCGTCGTGCGCGCACCGATCAGCGGAAGTATCGTCGAAAGCAAGGTCAACCGCGGCTCGCAGGTTAACCCGGGCGACGCGCTTTTCAGCGTCGGCACCCTCGACCCGATATGGATAACCGCTCACATATACGAGGATGACCTCGCGAGAGTCCGCGTGGGCCAAGCGCTCGAGGCGGTCACCACAGCCTATCCCAATCAAACGTTCAGCGGAGTGATCGCCCGAATCAGCCCCGGCATCAACCCCGACACCCATACTATGGAACTCAGGTGCCAAGTGAGAAACCCCGGGCTCAAGCTCAAGCCCCAGATGCTCGCCAGGGTCAGGATCGTGACTCAACCCGGGTACGCTCTGGTGGTGCCGCAAAAGGCGCTGGTGTTCGAGACCGACGCCTACTATGCATTCGTCCAAGTTGCGGCCAACCGTTACGACCGCCGCAAGGTGGCGATTAGTTCATGGAACGAGCAGGGCTACGCCCGAGTGGTTTCAGGGCTTAAGGCTGGCGACCAGGTGGTGAGCGACGAGTCGATTCAGGTGAACGCGCTATGGCATCTGGCGCACGGCGAAACCTCGTAGGTATGCGGCCGTGATACGCCTCATGATGGCGCTGGCGCTGCGCGAGCGCATCGTCGTCATCGGCTTTGCGATAGCCCTGCTTTTGGGCGGGGTATTCTCGTTCTCGAAGCTCGACATCGAGGCCTATCCGGACCCGGTGCAACCGCTTGTGGAGGTGCTCACCCTACCCTCCGGTCTTAGCGCCGAAGAGTCCGAGCGGCTCGTCACGATACCAATTGAGTACGGTCTTGCCGGCGCGCGCAATCTGGAGCGCATGAGCTCGATCTCGCTTTTCGGCCTCTCCGATATCCGCTGCTATTTTAGCTGGGACAGCGATTACTACTGGGATCGGACGGAGATTATCAACCGGCTCGGTTTCGTAAACCTGCCGCAGGGCTTTTCGCCGGGCATTTCGCCTCAGAACCCGATTGGCGAGATCTATCGCTACACGGTGCAATGCCGCAACCATGACTTGATCGAGGAAAAAGAGAGCGAAGATTGGGTCCTCGAAAAACAACTCAAGACCGTGCCCGGCGTTATCGACGTTGCCGGTTTCGGCGGTTTGACGAAGGAGTACCACGTCGACGTCGATCCCCAGAAGCTTTCGTATTACGGCGTCCCGCTGCCCACGGTCATCAACGCACTGCAGAACTCCAACATCAACGTGGGTGGCAGCTACCTCACCGTCGGCGAACAGGCTTTTGACGTTCGCGGCATCGGCTTCATCGAGGACTTAGCGGACATTCGCAACGTCGTCCTGTCATCCACCAAAGCGACGCCGATCACGGTCGCGAACGTCGCCGACGTCAGCGTCGGCTACGCGCCTCGCCTCGGCGCCGTCGGCATAAACGAACAAGACGAGGCCGTTCAGGGCGTGGTTCTGATGCGTAAATACGGCAACACGCTGGAGACTTTGCGCGGCGTCGAACGGAAAATCGACCAGCTCAACAACTCCGGTCTGCTGCCCAAGGACTGCAAAGCGGTGCCGTACTATGACCGGACCTCGCTCGTGCACACAACCTTGCGGACAGTGCTCGAGAACCTGACGCTGGGGATGGTCCTCGTCTTTCTTGTCCTTGTGTTCTTTTTGGCCAATATTCGCGCCGCTCTAATCGCAGCCATCAATATCCCGCTCGCACTTTGCGGCGCGTTCATCCTGATGCACGTGGGCAATACACCAGCCAACCTTATTTCGCTCGGCGCGATCGACTTCGGAATCATCATCGATTCAACCGTAATCGTCATAGAGAACATCTATCGGTCGCTCACCACGCCGTCTGCATCGGCCGAATCGCACCCTCACCGCATCCTTGCGGCCGCGCAGGAAGTTGGCGGGCCGATGGTGTTCTCGACACTTATTTTCGTCATCGCGTTTCTGCCGTTGTTCACGATGCGAGGGGTCGAGGGCGTGATTTTCTCGCCGATGTCCCATACCTATGCTTACGCTTTGGGCACCGCGATTCTGGCCGCCGTAACGATTACGCCGGTGCTCGCTTCGTATCTGTTGAGCAGCGAGTTGCGTTATCTACGCAACCCGTTATGGGAGGCGCTGGCGCGCTTTTACCACGCTCTTTTCGTGCGCGCGTTGAATTGGCCGCGGTTTTCTCTGCTGGTGATCTCGATCTTCATCATTGCCGTGCTGAGCCGGTTTTCGAGCCTGGGCGGTCAATTCTTGCCCAAGCTCGAGGAAGGAAATGTCTGGGCACGCGCCACGATGCCGATCAGCATCTCGTTCGAGCACGGAGTTCATCTCGCCAACCGCATTCGACGCACCTTCATGTCCTTTCCGGAAGTTACCACCGTCGTTTCCCAATTCGGCCGTCCGGATGACGGCACCGAGACAACGGGATTCTTCAACGCGGAATTTTCGGTCGACTTGAAGCCCACCGACCAATGGCCCGACGGCTTGGGCAAAGGGGAGTTGGTGAACCAAATGAATGCCAAGCTCACGCAGAGTTTTCCCGGCGTGAGCTTCGGTTACTCGCAGAATATCGAGGACAACGTCAACGAAGCCCTCTCAGGCGTCAAAGGCTCCAATTCGGTCAAGGTTTTCGGCCCCGACCTCGCTACTGACGAACGAATCGCCAACCAAGTCACCGAAATTATGAGCGGCGTGCGGGGCATCGTCGACCTCGCCGTTTATCGTTCGCTTGGCCAACCGAATCTCGTCATCACGCCGAACCGCGCGGCTTGCGCTCGCTACGGACTCAACGTGGGAGACGTCAACGCGGTGGTTCAGGCCGCGATCGGCGGACAAGCGGCCACCCAGGTGCTGCAGGGGGATCGCAGCTTCAATCTCGTCGTCCGCTGGCAGCCGCAGTATCGAACGAGTCTCGAAGCGATCAAGCAGATTCGCGTGCCTTTGCCCTCCGGCGGCCTCGTGCCGCTAGCTCAGGTGGCCGATATTCGGGTCGCCGGCGGCGCCGCTTTTGTCTACCGTGAAAACTTCGAGCGCTACGTTCCGTTGCGCTTCGCGGTGCGCCATCGCGATTTTCAAAGCGCCGTCGAAGAAGCCAAGGATAAGGTTGCCGCCGCCATCAAGCTGCCGCGCGGAATGCATCTGGAATGGGCCGGCGAGTACGCGGAACTCCAGGAGGCGAACCGGCGTTTGGCGATCGTCGTGCCAGTGACGCTCTTTTTGATCATGGGCGTATTGTACAGCGCGACGGCTTCGCTAATTGATACGTTCATCATAATGGCGCAGATTCCGGTCGCCTGCCTCGGAGGCGTGCTCGCGTTGATCTTGACGAACACGCCCTTCAGCGTGTCGGCGGCAGTCGGCTTTATCTCCATTTTCGGCATTGCGGTCATGGACGGAATTTTGCTGACCTTTTATATTCGCGAACTCTGGGACCGCGGCCATCCGTTCCGTGAATCGATAATCCTTGGCTCTGACCGACGCTTTCGCGCGGTGATGATGACCGCGCTGGTTGACGGTCTGGGGCTTCTGCCGGCGGCGTTGTCCACCAAGATAGGCGCGCAAACCCAGCGTCCGTTGGCTATCGTGGTAATCGGCGGGGCGTTGGCGATCGCGCTCATCACCCGGATTCTGCAGCCGATCCTGATCTACCTGTGCCATCGCAAGCTCAGGCTCGCTGAGGAGCGGGCGACTACCGCGGCCTCGTAATCTGCTGCGCCGGCTAGTCAGCCGGCGGATTGGATGTCGCGAGAGGCGGCTCGAAGCCGGGCCTTGACGTTACAACCGGACCTCGCCGCAACGAATCTCCCAGGCCCACATCCTCAGGGCAACGAGCAACCGTGCCCGCTCGCGTCGCGTGTCATATAATGCGTGTTACCGCGCTCGAGAGCGCGACGGCTGGACTGACCAGAGTTCGCGAACGCAGTTCATTGGAGGACGCGATGGCGGTTTCAGAAGGCAACTTCGATTTGGAAGCGGCACGTCGCTTTCATGAGGTGACCAAGCATTCGTACACCAGCGTTCGCGCCGGCGATCATTACCTCGACTGGGACAACGAACCTTTCAAGTTCAAGATCTATCCGCAGGCGCCCGAAATCGCCTTGCCGCGAGAGCTTAGTCTCTCTCGCGTGCCGACGCTAACCGCACTCGAACGCGGCAGCGCGCCCGCCGCGCCATCGGGCACGCTGGACATGGAGCGTCTGGCGCGGATTCTTTTCTGCACGGCCGGGCTCACGCGCACCAGGCGCGTCGGCGACCGCGACTACCATTTCCGCGCCGCACCTTCGGCCGGCGCACTTTATCCAATCGAAGTTTATCTCGCCACCGGCTCGATCGACGGGGTGGCGGCCGGTCTGCACCACTTCTCTCCGGCCGACCTCAAGCTGCGAATGCTGCGCGAGGGCGATTGGCGAGTCGCTATATCGCGCGCCTGCGCCGAGAATGCGGGGGTCGCGAGCGCGACTTGCGTGCTGCTCCTAAGCGCAATCTTCTGGCGCAGCGCGTGGAAATATCGCGCTCGCTGTTATCGCTACTGCTTTTGGGACACAGGCACGATTCTCGCCAACCTCACCGCCGCGGCGGCCGCCGAGGCGATCGACGCGAAAATCGTCAGCGCCTTTGTTGACAGCGAGATAGAGCAGCTGCTGGGGATCGACGGGGATCGAGAGGGTGCGGTCTGCTTGGTGGCTCTAAATGATCACGGCAGCACGGCGGTGCCTACGCAAACCTCCGGCGCGACCGCCCCAGCGAGGCCAGCCCCGCTTACCCTCGACAGCGTGCCGCTGTCGAACGGCGAACAACGTTACGATGAGCTGGTTCGGCTTCATTGCGCATCCAAGCTCCGTTCTCGCGCTGAAACCGAACAGCTCTTTCTAACCGGGCTCGAGGCCACGTCGGACCAGAGCGAGGAAGCCCATCAGCCACCTTCCACCGGTTCGTCTCGCACGTTGCAGCTAAGTCCCGCAGGCGTCGGAACCGCGCTGGGAATAGGAGAAACGATATTGCGCCGCGGCTCGACGCGGATATTTGCGCGAAAGCCGATTCACTCTGACGCCTTGGCGGCCGTGCTTTGCGCGGCAGGCCGCCATCCGCGGATAGACTTCCCGCCGCTCACCGACACTTACCTGATCGTCAACGCGGTTGAAGGAGTGGAGCCCGGAGCGTACCTCCATCGCCGGCAGTCCGCGGAGCTGGAGTTACTGAGGGCAGGCGAGCTTCGCGCGCAGGCGGGCTACTTGTGCCTCGAGCAATCGTTGGGTGCGGATTGCAGCGCGCTCATATGTTTCATGACCGACCTCGAGCGCGTTATACGCGCGCGCGGCAACCGCGGCTACCGAGAGACTCATCTCGAAGCGGGGATTCTCGCCGGCAATGCCTACCTCGCTGCCTATGCGTTGGGGTTGGGCGCGAGCGGTCTTACTTTCTATGACGACGATACCAGCGATTTTTTCACCGGACACGCGAAACAAAAAAGCCCACTCTTGATGGTCGCGGTCGGCATCCCGGCCACCGCCAGGACCAGCTAAGGGACTTGGCAGAGCGACGCCCGCACTGTAATGACACGGCCGACCAAGGCACGTGCTTTTAGGCAGGGCGGCTCGACGAACCGCAAAGGCCAAAGCGCGCTCGGCGCAAATCTTCCCGCGCGTTGATGATACGCGCCGAGGCTCGCGCCCAAGCGTGCGGCCAGCAGTCAGGGGCGTTTTGCCTTTCGGCCTATCGGCGCCGCCGTTGCGCAACATTCAACGGCCGCGACACCCACGGCCGACTGCGGAAAGTATCGGCGACGCACCCAGAGCGCGACATTTACCAGGCTGATGAGAACAGGGACCTCCACCAGCGGACCGATCACTGCGACGAAGGCCTCGCCGCTGTTCAGGCCAAAGGTCGCGACCGCGACGGCTATAGCCAGCTCGAAGTTATTCGAGGCAGCAGTGAAAGAAAGCGTTGCGGAGCGCGCGTAGTCGGCGCCGACCTTGTAGCTCATCACGAAGGACGCAACGAACATAATCACGAAATAAATCAGCAACGGAATCGCGACGCGCGCCACGTCAAACGGGAGTTGTACGATTGCGCCGCCCTTGAGCGAGAACATCACGACGATCGTGAACAGCAACGCCGCCAGCGTAATCGGGCTAATCTTCGGGATAAAGCGCTCGCGGTACCAGGTCTCGCCGCGCAGTCTCGTCAACACCGTCCACGTCCCCAAACCCGCGACAAACGGCACGCCCAGGTAAATCCCCACGCTTTCAGCAATTTCGCCGATCGTGACGCGAACAGTCGCGCCTTCCAGCCCCAGCCACCGCGGCACCAGAGTTACGAAGACCAGCGCGTAAACCGAATAAAACAGGACCTGAAAGATCGAATTGAAGGCGACTAATCCCGCGCAATACTCCCCATCGCCGTCAGCCAGATCGTTCCATACGATCACCATCGCGATACATCGCGCGAGCCCGATCATGATCAGGCCCACCATGTACTCCGGACGATCGCGAAGAAAAAGCACAGCCAGGGCAAACATGACCAGCGGCCCCACGACCCAGTTCTGAACCAGGGAAAGTCCCAGAATCCTCCAATCGCGGAAGACCTCGCCCAGTTCGTCGTAGTTCACCTTTGCCAGCGGTGGGTACATCATCAAAATCAGGCCTACGGCGATTGGAATCGACGTTGTTCCCACGCTCAGCAACTGCATTGCGTCCTTAATCCCCGGCACCAGATAGCCGAGCCCGACACCGCCGGCCATCGCAAGAAAAATCCACAACGTCAAGAAACGGTCGAGAAACGAAAGGCGCCGTGGCCTTGCCGGCAGAGCCCCATCCGGGGTGCGAGCAGCGTCTGCTGCCTTGAACTCGCTTCCCATTTTCTAGATCTCCCCAGGTTCGGCCGGTTCAAATCGTGGGGACGCCCTCAGACGCATGCGCCATCAGGCCTTTACGCCCAGCCGCCAACCTCCTGGCTTTCTCCCGTCCCGCGAAGAAGAGAGCAAACGAGAGGCAATTGACTAAGCAGGCTTTTTGGCGCGTACGAACGCGCTCATGAATTTACCGTCCACCGCTTGCGCGACGAAATCGGCGTCGAGACCCACGTCTTTCAAAAACTCCTTCGCCTGGCTAGCGCTATAAACGCGCGTCGGCTCCACTTCGATCTCGTCGAACCCTGCCTGAGCCAGTTTCGCGCAATATTCCGACTCTTCCAATGCGCCGGCGACGCAACCGGCCCACAGCTCCCAGCTCCTGCGAATCTCGTGAGGCACCTCGCCCCGCACGACGATGTCAGAGACCGCAAGGCGCCCACCTGGCTTCAAAACGCGAAACGCCTGCGCCAACACTCGGTCCTTGTCGCCGGAAAGATTAATCACGCAATTGGAAATGATCACGTCGACGGAATTGTCTGGCAGTGGGATGTTCTCGATCTCGCCCTTCAGGAACTCGACGTTGTCGAGGCCGGCTTTTCTCTGATTCTCGCGCGCCAGCGCCAGCATCTCGTCGGTCATATCGAGCCCATAGGCCTTGCCGGTCGGACCGACTCGACGGGCGGAGAGCAGCACGTCAATCCCGCCGCCTGATCCCAAATCGAGTACGACCTCGCCGGGTCGCAGCTCTGCCAACGCCGTGGGGTTGCCGCATCCCAGGGAAGCGGCGATCGCGTCCGCGGGCAGCCCCTCCTTTTCGTCATCGCGATAAAGATTCGACGTAATTGGATCTCCGGAACAAGTCACATCCCCGCCGCCGCCACAGCATCCGACCTTGCCGGCCGCTTGCCGAACGTGCAGAGCTTCCTGCGCGTAGCGCTCTTTGACAGCCGCTTTGATTGTTCCCTGATCGGACATATTCGTGGCTCCTAATGTTTAGGGATTGCACCAACTCCGCCGGCTGCTCGTGGGACCTGGTTGGGTGACGAAGTCGTGGCCTGCCATTGCGCCGCGCTATCCAAAGCGAATCCCCTTGAGATGGCCTGCCGAAAGTTTGGGCGCGTCCGACATCCCGCTCCTCGCCGTCAGAGGAGATTGCGAACCAAGCGCAATCCGAACGCATTTCGCACCCGAAGCCGTGCGACGATCGGCCCGCACGTCATTATGATATTTCTAGTAACATAGAAATGTTATCGACGGCAACCCCGCCGCTGGCGTTGCCGTCGGACCAGACACTTTGGAACGAATCGCCCAGCCCGCGTACGACGAAAGGCAGAGGTTACCGAACCGAGGACGGACCGTACTTTCGCACGCTCAGCGATACGCTTAGCGGTCAAGCAACGCGACACAAAATGAGCGCTGTTGCCTGATCTTCTGCTGCTAAACTGCCCGCCGTCTTAATAATTGTTTCCGTTGGGTACATGCGCGCGAAGGAAAAGCCCAAAGCTCAGCCTCTAACGAGAGCTTGTCGCTGGTACGATAGTTGCCCCTGCTATGAACAGGGCGAGCGACGCCACGAAGACAGCGCGGACAGCGGTGGCGGGCAAATCTTTCATGGCTGCAGGCACACAGAGACGCATCCTCCTGGCGGGCTTCGCGTTGGTCGCTGTCGGCGCGGTTGCGCTGGCGCTGCTTCTGGGTCGACGAGAGAACGGCAATGTTCTTACGCTTTACGGCAATGTCGACATCCGCGAGGTTCAACTGGCCTTCAACGACTCGGACCGAATCGTGCGGATGTACGTGCAGGAAGGCGATTTCGTAAAACCTGGCGAGTTATTGGCTGAGCTGGACGCACGGCGCTACGCGGCCAACGCCGACCAAGCGCGGCGCAACGTGGAGGCGCAAAAACAGGTGCTGACTCGCCTGCTGAACGGCTCGCGACCCGAGGAGATCGAACAGGCGCGGTCCACGATGGAAGCGCTGCGAGCGACGATGCGTGACGCCGATATAACCTATCGGCGAGACGTAGAGCTAAGACGCAGTCAGGTCATCCCTCAACAGACACTCGATGACGCCAAGGCCAAGCTTGATGAGGCGCGCGGAAACTACGAAGCGGCGCGACAGGCGTGGATCTTGGCCGTCGAGGGCCCGCGTATCGAGGATATCGAAAACGCCCGCGCGGCCTTGCGAGCGTACGAAGCCGCGCTCGCCTTCGCCGAGCGCGAGTTGTCCGACACCAAGCTGTACGCCCATTCCGAAGGAGTTATCGAGGATCGCATCCTTGAGCCCGGCGACATGGCCGCGCCCAATGTTCCCGCCTTTACGATGGCATTGACCAATCCGGTCTGGGTACGGGTCTATGTTCCGGAAACGTACATGGGGCGTATATATCTTGGCATGCTCGCGTCAAT
The DNA here is from genome assembly GCA_021801125.1 of Deltaproteobacteria bacterium. Lineage (GTDB taxonomy): Bacteria > Desulfobacterota > Binatia > Binatales > Binataceae > JAJYYI01. The sequence continues at coordinate 12,799 of JAJYYI010000081.1, forward strand.
TACCACCGACAGCTATCCCGGCAAGCGTTTTCCCGGTTGGGTCGGCTATATCTCACCCACCGCCGAGTTCACGCCGAAAAATGTCGAGACACCGGAGTTGCGGACGCGGCTTGTCTACCAGGCGCGTATCTATGCGTGCAATCCGCAAAATGAACTGAGGCTGGGGATGCCCGCAACCGTGACGCTGTCGCTCGATCAGCCAGTGCCCAGCGCTGAACAGGTGAAAGGCCTTGGATGCGGAGAGCAAAATCGTGCCGGCGGACAGCCACGAATACACTGAAACCGCGCTGGAGCTTGAGTCGGTAAGCAAGAGTTTCCTCACTGGACGCCGCACTGTTCGAGCCCTAAATAGCGTGACCCTCGCGGTAAAGCGTGGAATCGTGACCGGATTAATCGGACCCGACGGCGCGGGAAAGACCACTCTGATGCGTCTGCTCGCGGGACTGCTCGCTCCCGATGAAGGGCGAATTTTCGTGCTGGGAATCGACGCCTCGGCGCAGCCGCAACAGGTGCAGTCGATCGTCGGCTACATGCCGCAGCGCTTTGGCTTGTACGAAGACCTGAGCGTGCAGGAGAACCTCGACCTCTACGCTGATCTGCATAGCGTATCGAGCGATGAGCGAGCCGTGCGCTACGCCGACCTCATGCGCATGACCGGGCTGGCTTCGTTTTCGAGGAGACTTGCCGGGCGGCTTTCCGGCGGAATGAAGCAAAAGCTGGGATTGGCGTGTTCGCTCGTCGGCTCGCCGCCACTTCTGCTGCTCGATGAACCCACGGTCGGCGTTGATCCGGTTTCGCGCCGCGAGCTGTGGTCCATCGTTCATCGCCTGGTCACGGATCGCGGTGCAACGGTGTTGCTTAGCACCGCATATCTCGATGAGGCTGAGCGCTGTACCGAGGTCGTCCTGATGCACGGCGGCAAGGTGCTCGGCCAGGACGAGCCGGCGGCCTTTACGCGCCGGTTCGTGGGGCGCAGCTTCCACGTCTTCGCGTCTGGTATTTCCAAGCGTTCGCTTCAAGAACGGGTCAGCCGCGCGCCGGACGTTCTGGACGCGATAATTCAAGGATCTCGCGTAAGGATCGTGACGGACAGACCGGTCGTGCCCAATGCCACTCAACTGCTCGGCCGCGACCAAGCCGTGGAAATCACGCCCGTCGCACCTCGTTTTGAGGACAGCTTCGTAAGTCTGCTCAAAAGCTCCGAGCGGGTCCCTCCGCCTTCCCGCCTAAGCCTGCCGGGTACGCTTGCCAATGCAAAAGCGGGAAACCCCGACGAAGAGATGATCGTGGTACACAAGCTAAGCCGGCGATTCGGCGACTTCTTCGCCGTCCGCGACGTCAGCTTTGCCGTGCGGCGAGGCGAGGTCTTCGGTCTGTTGGGGGCCAACGGCGCCGGCAAATCAACGACCTTCAGGATGCTATGCGGGCTGCTGCCCGCATCCGAAGGTACACTTCGCGTCGCGGGAGTGGACCTAAGACAAGCGGCAGCGCGGGCACGCGCTCGCGTCGGTTACATGGCGCAGAAGTTCTCGCTGTACGGCGATCTGTCCGTGCTGCAAAACCTGCGTTTCTTTAGCAGCGCCTACGGGCTCAAGGGGAAACATCAACACGAGCGCATGGACTGGGCGCTAACGGAATTCGAGCTCGAACCGTTCGCGGACTCCACCAGCCGCGACCTGCCGCTGGGCTTCAAGCAGCGCCTGGCTTTGGCGGTCGCCCTTATGCATGAACCCGAAATCCTCTTTCTCGACGAGCCGACGTCGGGCGTGGACCCGCTCGGACGGCGCGAGTTCTGGCGCCGCATCAACGCATTGGCAGAGAGCGGCATCACTGTGCTGGTCACGACTCACTTCATGGAAGAAGCAGAGTATTGCGACCGGCTGGTGATAATGGCTCAGGGCCGGATCCTTGCCGAAGGAACCTCCGAGGAGATGAGAGAGCGCTTTCGCTCCGACGCGCTACCCAACCCCACCATGGAGGACGCCTTTGTCGCCCTTATCACCGGAGCGGCAACACAACAATCTGGAGCGGCCGCTTGAACCGCGCGAGGTTAATGCGACTGCGGGGCCTTTTGCGCAAAGAGTCGCTGCAGATTTTGCGCGATCCATCGAGCATCGCGATAGCCTTCGTTATGCCCGTGGTGTTGCTGTTTATTTTTGGCTACGGCGTCTCTCTGGATGCCAGGCGCGTACCACTGGCGTTGGTGGTCGAACAACCTAACCGCGACACCGCCAGCTTCGTCGCCGGCTTCTTCCAGTCGCCGTACTTCGTGCCTGTACCCTTCGCTACGGTTCAGGACGCTGACGCAGCTATGGAAGAGCACCTCGTGGACGGGATCGTATGGCTGCGCAGCGACTTTAGCCGCCAGATGCTGAGTCAAGGCAACGCGCCGGTCGGCGTCATCGTTAACGGGGTCGACGCCAACAATGCTCGTCTGATTGAAGGCTACCTGCAGCAGGTTTGGGCGGATTGGTTGGCGAAGTTCGCCGCCACCAAGGGTATTCCACTGAAAACAGCGGTCCGAGTGGACGTGCGCGTCTGGTTCAATCCGGCGGTTAGGAGCAAGGACTTTCTGATTCCGGGACTTATCGGGGTTATCATGACGCTGACCGGCGCGTTGCTGACCGCGATGGTCGTGGCGCGCGAATGGGAGCGAGGCACGATGGAGTCGCTGCTGGTTACACCCGCCGACATCCACGAGATCGTCCTGAGCAAACTGTTGCCCTACTTCGTTCTTGGCATGGGGGGCATGCTGTTGTCGGTGTCGATGGCTGTGTGGCTATTCGGCGTTCCGTTGCGAGGGTCACTGTGGCTTTTGCTGGTAGCATCCTCGGCCTTTCTCCTATGCGCGCTTGGTATGGGGCTCCTGATCTCAGCGGTCAGCAAGAACCAATTCGTCGCGGGCGAGATCGCGATCCTAGTCACCTTTCTGCCAGCCTTCATACTTTCGGGCTTCGTCTTCGACATTCGCAGCATGCCGCTGGCTGTTCAACTCATCACGCATATCGTAGCCGCGCGGTATTTGGTTAGGATCCTTCAGAGCGTCTTTTTGGCCGGCAACGTGTGGCCAATCGTTCTCCCGAATCTCTTCGGCCTGGCAGCTCTGGCGTCGATATTCCTCGCGCTGGCGAGACGCTCTGCGCGCAAGAGCCTGGAGTAGGAGCACCGATGCTGCGTCGCGTACTCGCCCTAGCGATCAAGGAACTTCTCGCGGTGCTCAAAGACCCCAAGAGTCGGTTGGTGCTGGTCGGTCCACCCATTTTTCAGCTCTTGATATTTGGATATGGGGCAACCTACGACCTCAATCACGTACCATTTGCCGTTTACGACGAAGACCCAAGTCAACCTTCGCGGGAACTGCTGGCACGCTTCGAGGGAGCGCCAGCGTTTCAAGAGGTGGCTCGCCTTCGCAGCGACGCCGAGGTCGCCCGTGCCATCGATCGAGGGCAGGCGCTGATGGTGTTGCATATCGACCGTCGCTTCAGTCGCGACCTCCTTCGCGGAATGCCGGGGCGTGTTCAGTTCATTTTAGATGGACGCAATTCCAACACCGCGCTGCTTGCGATGGGGTACGCCAACACCATCGTCGCCGACTTCGACAGTTGGTGGGCGAGCCGACATGGCTGGGGTAAGCCGCCGGTGACGCTTGATATTCGGGCCCGGTTTAACGAAAACCTCGAATCGCGCTGGTTTATCGTCCCCGGCATCGCGGCGCTGCTGACCGAAGTCGTGGGGCTTTTGGTGACGGCGTTGTCCGTCGCGCGCGAGCGGGAGGCAGGAACTTTCGACCAGTTACTCATCACCCCTATGCGACCGATCGATATTCTCCTTGGCAAGAGTATTCCGGGCATATTAATCGGAAGTCTGGAGGCAACCCTCACCTTCGTAGTCGCCGTGTTCTGGTTCGGCGTACCCTTCCAAGGGGGACTGGCAGCGTTGTACCTGGGTCTCTTCGTGTTTTTGCTGTCGGTCATAGGGATCGGGCTGATGGTCTCGGCCCTCTCCGTAACACAGCAACAAGCGCTGCTCGGTGCCTTCCTGTTCCTGGTGCCATCGGTCATCTTGTCGGGCTTCGCCACGCCGATCGCCAACATGCCAGCTTTGGTTCAACGCGTGACGTATCTCAATCCGATGCGCTATTTCCTGGTTGTGGCGCGCAGTGTATTTCTCGAGGGGGGGTCGGCGCGTTCTTTGATACCTCAATACTGGCCGATGGCGACCATTGCCGTCGTGTCACTCGCTCTGGCCGGATGGCTGTTTCGCCGCCGGCTCTATTGACTAGTGGACGTCGGAGGTACGACAAGGCTTGACGTTCGACCACCGTTTTATCATGGCCTTAAGCCTCACCGGCGTTGCGCTCGATGCGCTCGGCGGGTTTTACCTGGCATACGATCTTCTTGGCTCCAAATATGGTCCGCTGAGAACTTTCACGCGTTTGGTCACTTACAGTTTTTTGTGCACGGCATGTTTCTGGCCGCTGCTGGGATTATGGTTTGGCGCCGTTGGAGGAGCAATTCTTGGACCATCTCTCGCCGTGGAGTACTCACGGCACGGAAAGCATGGAACGGAATCGAGCGGTGAGGCGCTGTTCTTTCAGGCCCTCCGCGCTGTTGCCTTCGGGCTTGCGGGTTGGCTAACGATTGACCTGCGCTTCGGATTGTCCTTCGGCCTTGCCTCGATGGTCGCTCTGACAGCGATTCATCAACTCCACGTTTCGGCTGCTGACACTTACCGATCCAGCCGCAGCCTCGAACTTGGCGCACGCGTCATCGCCTCCGCCGCGGCAAGAGGTGCCGCCGTGGGGCTGGCCGGTCTCGCGGCCGGGGCTTTGGCGCGCGAGCCCGGGGCGTTGAAGTTCGGCGCCGAGATTGGCTTGGTCGTGGGCCTCTTCAATGCGCTCGTGCTAGCGTTCGGGCCTATTGTCGAATGGTGGGCAGAGAACCTTTCGGACCGCTCACTTGGCGGAGTCGGCGCTGTTCTCGCGGTCGTCGGATTTCTTCTGCAGTCGTTGCAATACGCGCTGCCGCTTATCGGCCTCGCGCGATGATCCGTGACCATCAGGGCGTGCAACGGTCGGCAGTTCACATCCAATGATGACCAATTTATCGAAGTACCAATGCCTATTGAGACAAGACCAACTCGGCCCAACGACCGAACACAGTGCTGGCGACTGGGCCAAGAGCGGTCAGGTAGTCACGAGCTTCGGCCACGCAGTGACGAGGGTCTACCCCGACCTGACGAAGCCTGGGTTCAAACGCATTCACACAAGCGGCGACCATCTCGCGTTTCATCTCCAGATGAAAAAGTAAGCCGTACGCGTTGGCACCATAACGATATGCCTGGCAGGTCGTCAAATCCGAACGCGCCAGCGATACCGCTCCCGCGGGCAAATCAAATATGTCGCCGTGCCAGACACAGGTGACAAACGAGGTCGGCAAATCATGGAAAAGACGGTCGCTCCGAGCGGATTCTTCCAAACGAACCGGCAGCCAGCCAATCTCGGGCGATGGGGCGGCCCAAACACCCGCGCCGAGCACAGCGGCCAGCATCTGGCTGCCCAGGCAAATTCCCAGCACCGGCTTGCCAAGGTTCAAGGCCTGCCGGATCATCCTCATCTCGTTTTCGATAAACGGGTAACGGTCACGATGGTGAACGCTAAACGGGCCGCCCAACACGATCAGACCGTGCGCGTCGCTAACGGACACACATGCGCATCGTTGTTCAGCCCCGGAGCAGTAACTCCATCCGATCCCCACGCGTTGCAGCTCGTCCGCGATCACTCCGAGAGTTTCGCAACCATGGTGTTGCAACGCGAGTACTCGCCTCATGAAGTCAAAACTCTTAGCGCTCCAGTTTGTTTCAAGCTTAGCGGCTCCGCAGCGCCATGCAAAATCGGCGTTATCTCTCAGCCGCTACTGTTCCCTTGATACTTTGTGCCACGCGGGAGGTACTCAGACATGGCTGCGGTTTTGATCAATGCTCAAGTTAGCGCTTATCCGTTACGCCAGCAGCACCTGAGCCCCACAATTGACGCTGTAACCGCGGCCCTCAAGGCGCATGGCTTTCAAGTCGAGGTCGGCAGGATGAGCACCCAAATCAGCGGCGAAGCCAAAGCGGTGTTCGCCGCCCTTGAGGAGGCCTTTATGAAAGCGGCGGAAACAGGGCAAATCGTGATGACTTTGACGCTCTCAAATGCTTGCCCAACTCCAAGCGGCTCGAAGTGACATGGCACGTATTTGACCAAGCGGCGGCTGGTTACGAGCTATGGTACGCTACGCCCCGAGGACGGCGAGCTGACGCCGCGGAGCGTCGGATGCTTGAGTACCTGCTGGAGCCGTTCACTGGTGCGCGTTGCGCCCTAGAGATCGGTTGCGGGACTGGGCATTTCGCCGCATTTCTCGCCGCACGAGGCTTCGTTGTGACGGGCCTCGACCGCGCGCCTAGGATGTTGCAGGAGGCTCGCCGCCATTCTCCGTCGGTTCGCTTGGCTTTGGGTGAGGCGTGCCACTTGCCGTTTCGTTCCAAATCCGTAGACATGGCGGCTTTCGTCACGACGCTCGAGTTTCTCGACGATCCCACACGAGCATTGCGCGAGGCTGCGCGAGTCGCGCGAAAGGGTATCGTGGCGATAGCGTTGAATCGTTACAGCCTGGGAGGGCTCTCGCGCCGATGGGGACCGCAATCACGAGGCGCATTGTTGCCCCAGGCGCATGACTTTTCCATGACCCAATTTAGACGGCTTCTTCAAGATGCCACGGGCGCGTCCTCGGAACACGTTCGAGTTGCAAGCACGTTATTTCCTTCGGCGCTGTCTAGCAATATCTCCGGCCTCTGCTTGGGCGACGTACTGGGTGGCGCGGTTGAGTTAAATGATGCAACAATCAGAGATGTTGCTGCTTCGCAGCGGCTGGTTACGTAGCGCGGGACTGTTCTAAGCGTCCGTCGTGGAGGCCTTAAACGTCCATCGCGCCGCGCTCCTAACGTCAGAGACAACATTCGTTGATTGGTCGAAGCCAACCCGAGCGGCGGGTGCGCTCGAACTCCATCAAGATTCCTGTGAGCCTGGACTCCAATTCTTCAACCGTCGGCGAAGGTCCGCTTCCGCGGCGTATCGGACTAGGCACCGCCATAGCCGTGGTAATCGGCAGCATGGTAGGGAGCGGAATCTTCACGACGACAGGCTTTATCTCGCGCGACGTTGGCTCGCCCATAGCTTTGATGGCGCTGTGGGTGGCGGGAGGTTTAACCGCCTTGGCCGGCGCGCTGTGCTATAGCGAACTCGGCGGCGCAATGCCTGAAGCCGGTGGTGACTACGTATACTTGCGAGAGGCGTTCGGCCCCTTCGTCGCGTACCTGAGCGGTTGGACGTCGTTCTTGGTCGGCTTCAGCGGGGCGACCGCCGCCAGCGCGCTCGCCTTTGTTGGTTACTTGCGTTATTTCTTCCCGACCCTGGATAGCGCAGGGTTTGAGAGCAAACTTCTCGCGCTCGCGATCCTCTGGTCTCTCACCGGCGTACACGTCGCCGGCGTAGGTCCTGGGGGGAAGTTTCAACGTTTCTTTGCCGCAACGACCGTACTGGGGATGCTCGCGCTCATTGCTGCGGGTTTCAGCTCCGGCCGCGGCAACGCGCACAATTTCCTTACGGCTGCGCCCGCTCAAGGAAGCGCCGCAGTAGCGCTGATATTTGTGATGTACGCGTATAGCGGTTGGAACGCGGCCGCGTATCTGGCCGGCGAGATTCAGAATCCGTCGCGCAGGCTTCCAGCCGCTCTCATCACCGGCACCACGGTCGTCATCGTGCTCTACCTCGGCATGAACGCGATGTACCTTTACGCGCAGCCAACGGCCGAAATGGCAGGAGTGCTCGCGGTCGCCGAGAAGACCTCCGTGACGCTGCTGGGGCCGACGGCAGCGGGATTGATCGCCGGTCTCGTCGCGATTGTTCTAGTCGGCTCGACCAGCGCGTTGATTCTTTCCGGGCCGCGAGTCTACTACGCGATGGCGCGCGACGGAGTATTCTTTCGTTCCCTCTCAAAGCTGAATCCCAAGCTCGGCACGCCTGCCAGAGCGATCCTGCTGCAGGCCGCGTGGGCCAGCGTCCTCATCCTCTTCTTTCATGCATTCGAGCGGGTCGTTGTGTACACGGGGTTCGCGCTAACGGCGTTCACGGCGCTGACGGTCATCGCCCTCATTGTTCTGCGCGTGCGCCGGCCAACCGTAGCTCGGCCGTTCCTTACCCCGGGTTACCCATGGCTGCCGTCAGCCTATCTAGTCGTCTCGGCCTGGATCCTCACATATACTCTCGTACAATGACCGGCCGAGGCGCTGTACTGCCTGCTGGCCGTGGCGAGCGGAATTCCCTTTTACTTCACCAACCGATTTTTGCTGCGCCCAGGTTCATACGATGCGCGGTAAAATCGGCGATTCGTCGCGATCTCTACTTGGCCGGTGACAAACGGCTAAGAACGTGACCGCGAACTTTTTTGATTGGAAAAGGGCGCCACGACCGCAATGTAAACATCTTGGAGAGGAACTAATAACTAATGAAGCTGCCGCCAAGTTATAGGAACTGCGCATGGATGCTCGCGATGGCGCTCGTGCTTTTGGCCTCGACGGCCGCGTACGCGCAGGAGGCCTCAAGCGCCCATCATTGTTTCCAAAACGCGTCGTACTGGGCGCGTGTCTTCGAGCAACCGGAGCGCGCTAAGTGGCAGAAGCCTGACGAGGTGGTGCAAGCTCTCGGCCTAAAGCCGGGAGAAACGGTGATCGATATCGGAGCGGGAACCGGCTATTTCACGCGCCGCTTCGCCCGAGCGGTCGCCCCTAACGGCCGCGCAATTGGTGTGGACATCGAGCCTGGAATGGTTGCCTATATGAAGGCCGACGCCAAGAAGCTAAAGGTCGCCAACTATCAAGCCCATCTCGCGCAACCCGACGACCCGCAAGTTGCGCCGCGCGAAGCCGACGTCATCTTCTTCTGCGACGTGTTGCACCATGTCGACAATCGCGTCGCCTACCTCCGCAAACTCACATCAGCGCTTAAGCCCGACGGCCGCATAGCGGTCGTCGATTTCCAGAAAACCGCGCCGCTCGGGCCGCCCACCGCCGAAAAAATCTCGCAGGATGAAATGATCGCGGAGTTCAAACGAGCCGGGTATCGCTTGGTTGGCAAGCATACCTTTCTTCCGTATCAGTATTTCCTCGAATTTGCCCCCGAGTCGCCTTCCGCGCAAAACAAGAACGGTCGAGGCGCGACCGAGCACGGACCGTCGGACTGACGCTGTTGTCCGTCCCGATGCAGTCCTCCAACTCAGCGCGATAGGCGGCGAACCGGCGCGTTAACTCGCCTGCGGGAGCCATTGCCGCCCTAAGAGATTAATGGAGCGAGGCTCCTGCCAGATCCGCGCCGCGCGCTCACGCGCCAGCGCTCCCACCCACAAGCCGCGGCGAGAATCGCAAAGAACGTGGCGCCGGTCTTCCTGTTTCGGTTGGACACAGCGAATCCTGTAGCGATTAGCATCAAACCGCCGCCGTGAGACGGCGGTGAAACCGCAACGGTAGAGCCTTTCTTCGTCCCGAGAATACCCAATCGCAGGCTCCCAGAAAGCGCTCAGGGCGGGAACTGGCATGCGATTCGCTACATTAGAATTAGGCGAAAGCAAGGTGATAAGGAGACGGTGCTCGCGCCGGTGTGGAGTGCACGGGAGTGTTTTGCGGGTGAAGCCGGACGCAATCGGAACTTAGGTTGAGGCGGAGGTACCAGAAACCGGCAAGTGCCGGTTGCAAGGTTGCCAATGCAAAGGAAGAGGTAGACACAGGCGTCGGTTTGTTTAGAACTGTTAGCCTAAGGAGGTTCAGCCATGGGCGCGTTTTTGCCGTGGAGAATGTCCCGCGAGATGGAACGCATGAGCCGGATGTTCGACCGGATGTTCCGAGAATGGCCTTGGCCAATTGAAACCGAAGAAGAGCGCGCTCATCTTTCCGCTCCGGTGGAGTGCTATGTACAAAACAACGACCTAGTGATTCGTGCGGATGTCCCGGGAGTTGAACCTAAGGACATTGAGATTAGTCTGCTCGGCAACGTCTTGACGATTAAAGGTGAGCGAAAGGCCAAGCGGGAGATTAAAGAGCACGAGTATTTGCGGCGGGAAATTGCCTACGGGGGGCTCGAACGCCACATCCCGGTGCCGGAGGGTGTGCAAGCGGATCGAATAAAGGCAGGGTTCAAAAACGGAGTGGTCGAAATAACCATACCGTTGGCGAAAGAAGTCACCGCAAAAAAGATTCCCGTAGTCGAGTCGAAGTGATCGCGATGCCACGGAGGTGAAGGGAGGTAGCGCACAGGCTCTACATTCTGTGCAACTGGAATTATAGTAACGGTTGGCTGAATTGGCGTCCTGCGCGAGGCGTCGCCATCTTCGGCGACGCGACGGGAGCGTGGGAGAGATAGCGAAAGCTGAACCGACCGAATGGAAATCGACAGGTGGCTGTCAAGTCTTAAGAGCGGTTCGTAGGTTGAGGGAGCAGCGTATGAGATTTCCCTTTCGCAAGATATTGTGTCCGATTGACTTCGACGAAAATTCGCTCGGAGCTTTGGACAAGGCTATCGAACTCGCCCGCCATTCCAAAGGTGAGATCATCCTAGTCCACGTCGTACCGCTTGTGATGCCCTTCGGCGACGCCCCTATCCCGCCCGATCTCTACGTAGACCAGCACGAAGCGCGAAACAAGCTGGACGACATCGCCCAAAAGAAATTGAGCGGAGTCAAGCATCAGACAGCCATCTGGGTGGGGGATGTCGTCGGGAGCATACTCGAGGCGATCGGGAAATTTGATCCGGACGTTCTGGTGATGGCAACCCATGGCCGCGGCGGGCTCGCTCACCTGTTTCTCGGCAGCGTCACCGAGGTAATAGTGCGAAAAGCCACCTGCCCTGTGTTGACGGTTCGAGGCGAACCTTCCACGGTTTCCGGCAAGAACTAAGCGACTACTTCTTACAGGCTATCCGCCGCACGACGGCCAGCGGGCGCGCGGCGGATAGGGCTTGCGTACAGAAAGCGCACGCACAGTTAAAGCGCGTCTTCCACTGCGTACGCATTGAATTAGCGGCCGGCACCGGTCGCGTCATTTGCGCAGCCCAGCCGATGGCGCCAGCACCACGGGTTTTGGCGCCATCGGACACAAACGCGATCCTAATCCTCCAGCGCAACCCTCTTTCCACGTTCCTCACCGGCAGGCAGTGGCACGGCGTTGGCTATAAGTAATCTCGCCACCGCCAAGGAGTTGGCTCAAATGGCATTTCCATTTCGCAAAATTCTTTGTCCCGTGGATTTCAACGACAGCCCAAACGTCGCGCTCGACACGGCCGGCGCTTTAGCGCGGCAAAACGACGGAACCGTCATCTTGCTTCACGTAGTACCCACGATTGTGGCGCCAACCGGGATTCCGGTTTACGCCGACCTATATAGGAGCCAAGAGAGTGCGGCGCTCACCAGATTGCAGGAGATTGCACAAGGGCATCTGCCAGGCGTCAAGTACGAGTTCTTGACTCACATGGGCGATCCCGCCACGACCATCCTCAAAACGGTGAGAAACAGCGCCGCAGACCTGGTGGTCATGGCGACGCACGGGCGAAGGGGCTTGTCCCGCTTGTTCCTCGGGAGCGTCGCCGAGGCGGTCGTTCGCGAGGCGCGATGTCCGGTGCTAACGGTGCGCGAGATGCACCCTCAGGAATATCTCGCCGGATGGTGGATGACCCGCAACCCGGTCACGGCGACGCCGGAGGAAAAGCTCTCCTCGATTAACGCTAAGATGTTGGAGGGAGGTTTCCGCTGCGTACCGATCGTCAAGGAGGGAACCGTGGTGGGAATCGTAACGGACCGCGATCTGCGCCTACATACAGGCTTTCTCGATCAAACCGAAGCGTTCAAGGCGATGAGCGAGGCACTCATAACCATCACGCCATCGACCAGTATACGCGAGACCGCACGTCTGCTGCGCGAGCGAAAGATCGGTGCGCTGCCCGTGGTGGAAGACGGCAAGCTCGTCGGGGTGATCACCACCACCGACGTGTTAGGCGCGTTGACGGCCGAGGATTGAACGATACTCCGGCCGCGTCAACACTCGGAGCCCTACGGCATTGATAGAAAAGATTCCACAGCCGGCCGTCGCTGCTACGCAAGACTCAAGCGTCCCGCCGTTGGTCGCGGCGATGATGCAGGCGGCGTTTTACGCAGATCCCTGCGCCGAAGTAGAGCTCAAGCAAACCCACATTTCCTACGTGTTTCTGGCCGGCGATTACGTATACAAGCTGAAAAAGCCCGTTCGCTTTCGCTTCATTGATTGCTCCAGGCTGGATCAACGCTGCCACTTCTGCCTGGAAGAAGTCCGCCTCAACTCGCGCCTGTCTCCGGAAGTCTATCTTGGAGTCTTTGCGATAATCAGGAGAGACGGCGGGTTCGCGCTCGGCCCGAAGGTTCAGGGAGAGCATCCCGAGGCGGTGGAATACGTGGTCGCGATGCGTCGCTTGCCGGAGAATCGGATGCTGGATCGGCTGGTCGCGGCCGGGGCGGTCGACCGGGCGAAGATCCGCGCGCTCGCCGCTAAAATCGCGGCGTTTCACGCAGCCGCTTCGACCGAACGGAGTTGGAACTACGGCAACGCACCGGAACTTTGGCGCGCGGTGACGGCGGATATCGCCGAGAGCGTTGGGTTCCTCGGCGACACGCTCGAGAAAGAACAACTCGCTGAAATCGACGCGTTTTGTCAGGCGTTTATCGGCTCTCATTGGAAGCATCTCAATCGGCGAGCGCACGACGGCCGTGTGCGCGAAGGGCACGGTGACCTGCGCGCTGAGCACGTATGCATGCGCGATGACACCATCGACATAATCGACTGCGTCGAGTTCAACGCGCGACTGCGCTACGGTGACGTGGCCTCTGAGCTGGCGTTTCTCGCGATGGACCTCGAACGGCTGGGGGCACCGCTACTGGCGGACGAGCTAGTGGACAGCTACATGGCGGAATCGAGCGACGCGGATCTCGTGCAATTTATCCCCTTCTACAAATGTTACCGGGCGTATGTGCGAGGGAAAGTCGAGAGCTTGCGCAGCCGCGAATCGGAAGTCAGCGCCGTCCAGCGCGAACATGCCCGCACGCTTGCGCGCGGTTACTTCAACCTTGCATGCCGCTATGCCCGTCTGGGTTCGCCCGCATTGGTCGTCGTATGCGGGCTCGTCGGCACGGGAAAATCCACGCTCGTCCGGCTGCTGCAAAAGCGTTTAGGCTTCAAGGCGATCAGCTCCGACGAAGTCCGCAAGCGCCTCGCAGGCGTTTCCCCAAATCAGCGAATGATTTCCGCATACGGCGCCGGCATTTACTCCAGCAGCTTCTCGAAAGTGACATACCAAACGATGATCGATGACGCCGAGAGAGTCTTGAGAGAAGGCGCGGGCGTAATCGTCGACGCGACGTTTAAGCGAGCGGCCGATAGGAGTGATATAATGTCGTTGGCCGAACGCCTCAATGTGCCGGTGTTGTTTATTGAATGCGTCGCACCGAAGGAAGAGATTATGCAGAGGCTCGATCGTCGGAGCGAATCTCTAAACGAGACGTCCGATGCCACATTCGAGGTCTATCAAGCCCAGTCCCGAGAGTTCGAGCCGCTTATCGAAATCCCTAGTTCAAACCATCTGGTCGTTGATAGTACTCGCGATCCCGCGAAGGTTGGCCGCGAGATAGAAAGTTCTCTGCAACGCCTCACACGCTTTCGTGCTTCCCCCCGAGCAAGATAACGCCCGCCGCCGACCACTGATCGCCTTTGAGGGTTGCTCCGGCAGCAATCTTCTTCGCGCTGATAGGCGAGCTAAGAAGACACGCACCATCCCGGATCATTGGTCGAGGCTACCTTGGCGCTTGCGCAAAAAGGACAATTGGTATGGACGACAAGGCGTTTGTGAACGCAGTTGCCGAGCGCGTCGATTGCGACGAACGACGCGCCGAAACGTTGATTTTAGCGGTTTTCCAAGAATTGCGCGACCGGCTCACACCGCACGAAGCAGCGGACGTGGCAGCTCAACTACCGACTTCGCTCAAGATGCTGTGGAAGTCGTTCGACCGCCCGGACCGTCAGGTCAGGCGCGTTCATGAGCCGCGTTTTCTCGAAGAGGTCGCCCAAATGGCTGGATTGGAAGACGAGCGTCAGGCGGAACGCGCAGTTATAGTGGTTTTCACCGTTCTCCAGGAAGCCCTTGGCAGTCCCACAGGCACTGAGGGCGAAGCATGGCATGTTCTGAGCCAACTCCCCAGCGATCTGAAGCGGCTTTGGCTGAGGGCCGGAGAAGTTACCACCGAATAGCTTCGCCCGCGCACGACAGTTCTGGCGCGCAAGCGACGCCAGAGCATCAAGCGCCTGGAAACGCCTACGTTACATCGTCACCGGGCCAACCAATGACGGTTGTGTGCCCCGCGCGAGTCACCGGGCATGGGCCGTCTCAATGAGCCAGCAGCCGCGACATCACCTTGAGCCCCAAATCCATCGCATCCCAAGCAAAGCCGGCATGAAAAGGCTCGCCATGCCCAAATCGCCACGGCGCGTAAACCCCGAGAACCTTCTTGCCCAGGCGCCACATAGGCGACACGCCCACTTTGTAATGGCTCGCGTCCTCAGTGGCTACGTCCACCGGATGCAACGGATCGCCCGTATACTTGAGCGGAACCTGTGCAAACGTGGCCCGGTTGAGTTCCTCCATCACACACATGCTCATCGGTTCGAAGTTTAGTTCGGGTTTGCGTCCCCGAATCTCCGCTCCGATATGCTCGGCGGCGGCGTCACCCTGCAGCAGAGCCAGGAATGCCTGTTTAATCGGAAAATCGGTCGCATCCCCGACAGCGAAAATACGATCTTCTCCTTTAACCCGCCGACTGTCGGGCTCCACGTGTATAAAGCCCCGGTCGTCGCCGGGCAACGAGCGGTAAGTCTCCTTTGCTATGTAGGGCGGGAACGACACCAGAAGATCGTATTTTCGTTTCTCGTTGTTCTGGTAATGGACCACACCGGGTTCCACGCCCACCACTACGAACCCGCTAAATCCGTGGATCCCTCGCTCCTCGAACTCCTGCTTCACGACCGTATTCAGGCGCGGGCCGAAAGCTTGTATATAGCTCGCTTCATACGTCGTCCATGTTATGTCGACGGCCTCGCGCCCACCCTCGCGGCGCAGCCATGTGTCGGTCATCAGCGCGATCTCATAGAGCGGTCCCGAGCAGCGATTGTTCGACGGGACGAGGAAGAGCAGGCGTTGACGCTCGCCGTGCTTGGCCGCGTCCGCCATTCTTGCAAAAGCCTCGCGCAAACGTAGCATCTCCTCAGGCGTCCACACCGTCACCGCATGCTCAGCGAGGCCCGGAATTTCGCTGGGGCGCATGTCCGCGCCGGTTGCGATCACGAGGTAGTCATATTCGATCTCTTGACCCCTCAGATGTACTCGGTGGGGCTGCGGCTCGACACCCACTACACCAGACTCCACAAAATGGATTTTCTTGCGCTGAACCGCGTGCTTCAGCGGCAGCTTGAAACTCTCAGGATCATGACCAAAGGGAATATAAATCGTGTTTGGCTTGAAGAGAAAGTAATTCCGTTCGGAAACCAAGGTCAGGTCGACATCCTCCCCAAGCTTGTGGCGCAAATAGAAAGTTGCCTCGAGTCCGCCAAACCCTGCACCAAGTACGACAATTCGCGCTCGCGCGCTCATGAAACATCTCCTTCGCGTCACCAGCAGGCGCGCCAACCCTTTACGCGCTCTAATGCGCGCGCCTGCGCACGCTCGCCATGTTAAAAATCAACCTGCCTCGGGTGCTCTGCAAGACCCGCATGACCGTCCTGTTGGGTCGCTCGCTTCGGCCTTAGATACGTCGAAGCCGCGCGCGGTGAGGTCCGGCAGGACCGGGCGTTTGATGACCGGTGCGCGGCTCGCACACTGAAGCCAGGGTTTCTGCCACATCCTCTGCAGTGACCTCGGCGCGGGTGCCGCTCATCTTTTCACGATGCGCTTCACGCGCGACGTCATTGAGCGACAGGAGACCGATGAGGCGTCCGCTTCGGTCAAGGACGGGGCGCCGCCTGATCCGGTTATCGCGCATCAGCGCGTCGGCGTGATCGATGCCGTCGCCTTCATGACAAGCGATCACCTTGCGCGCCATTGCCTCCGACACAGGAATGGCCCAGAGCGCTTTGCCCTGGGTGTATGCGGCCATCGCAACGTCGCGGTCGGTGACCATGCCGACAACAGCGCCGTCGCCGTCCGTGCTCATCACCGGAACACAGCCGCAGTCGCCCTCCCACATCATCTGTGCGGCTCGGTTGAGGTTATCGGCGGTAGTGCACGTCTTCACCTTGCGTGTCATCAATTGCTCGACCTTCACTTTGCGCCCTCCTCGACACGCCGCATCGTGATCGCGGCGACCCCTTGAAGAGTCTGCGATAATCACTCAGCCTTGGGCCTCTTCTCTGCGGCGAGCTTCTTCTGCTCCTGACTGTCAAGTTGAATCTTGACTTCTTTAGGCGCCACCTCCTTGGGCATCTGGGCGGAAAGCTCCAACACACCGTCGTGGTAAGTGGCTTTCAGATCCTCCGCCTTGATTCCCTCAGGCAGCGATATCGCGCGCTCAAACGCTCCGTAGCGGATCTCGCGCCGGAAGAAGTCCGCCTTTTTGCTTTCACGCCTCTCCTCGCGCTGTCCTCTGATCGTCAGCACGTCGCCGACGACTTTGATTTCCAGGTCCTTGGGATCAATGCCCGGCAGATCGGTGCGCACGATGAATTTGCCGCCTTCCACGAACGACTCTATAGCCGGCCGCGTGGGGGCAAGCTCGCGCTCTCCGAAAAACTCGCGGTCGAAAGGAAACCGGCTAAACCAATCACGCGCAAAGCCGAAGCGATCAAACAGGTCTTCGATCTCGCCGCGAAAGCGATCCAGTTCCTTCGAAGGTCTCCATCTCTCCGGAAGTGCCATTTTCGTCACTCCTCCTGATTTTTTTATTTTATGGGCGTAGTCTCAAACGTGTGCCTCGGCGAGCTGCTCCACGCACAAAAGGTGTCGAACTTCATCGTCGGTCACCTGATGGAAATCGCGATAAAACTGGCTGACTGCGTAAAAGACCAACGGGGTTTCGAGGCAGACGATTTCGTTTGCCTCGGCCCGCAGCGCCTCAAGCGTCTCGGCGGGCGCGACGGGAATCGCCAGGATCACACGCTTGGGGTGAGCGCGACGCACTCCGCGCAAAGCGGCCCTGATTGACGAACCCGTGGCGATGCCGTCGTCCACCACAATCACCGTTTTCCCTTCGAGCGGGATTTTGGGACGGCCGCCGTGATAGGCAATGTCGCGCCGCCGCACTTCTTGGATCTGCCGGGAGATCTCCGCCTCGATGTACTCGCTCGAGATTCCGAGGCTCTCGATCATGTCTTGGTTAAAGATGGCGCGCGGCTGGTCTCCGTCAACGACCGCGCCTATCCCCAACTCCGGCTGACCTGGGGCTCCAAGCTTTCTCACCACTACCACGTCGAGCGGTGCGCCGAGCCGATCGGCAACCACGCGGGCCACGGGTAGACCCCCTCGCGGAACGCCGAGCACGACAACGTCGGGGCCTTTGTAGGACGAGAGCCGGGCGGCCAACAGATGACCGGCCTCTTCGCGTGTGGAATAGACCAAGGGATCCATTTTCGCTTTTTCCGCCGTGTGTCGCGGCGTCAAGTGGCGCTTAAACCAGCCTGAGGCAAGGTCGGCGACTTGTTCCAACGCGCCTGGTTCCTCGAACAGATGCGTCGCGCCGGGCACGATTTCCAGCGACTTTTCGCATCGCAGAAACGTGTACGCCCGTTCGTTCAGCTCGATTACGCCGTAATCGGCGCCGCCGACAATCACCAGGGTCGGCGCTCGAACATTGCCGAGGTGACGCAAGGCAAGGTCCGGACGGCCACCGCGCGAGACAACCGCGGCGATCTCCACCCGGTAAGCCGCGGCCGTCAACGCGGCGGCGGCGCCAGTGCTGGCGCCGAAATAGCCGATAGGAAGGTCGTCAGCGATATGCTTTTCGACCCATTGGGTCGCGTCCAAAAGGCGATGCGCAAGAAAGTCGACATCAAACACGTTGTCGCGGTCAGACGCTTCGTCCCGCGTCAGAAGGTCAAATAGTAGGGTTCCGATACCTGAGCGTTGCAGGACTTCCGCAACCATCTGGTTTCGCGGACTCATTCTGCTGCTTCCGCTACCATGCGCGAACAGGACCAGGCCGCTTGCTAACCGCGGAGTTGTCAACTCGCCGTCCAGCCGGACGGCATCTGAAGGGATAGAAACCGCTTGCCTCATGCGTTACCTCGCCCGTCTTCCTCGCCTTCTCCCTCTAAGCAAGGTTGAGCATCACGCGTGCCATGTTTTCGGAAATCGCAGCGTTAGTCCGACCGGTCCGGTCTCGCGAGATCTTCGACGACCCGGATGATCCGGTGGCCAAAGTGTTTCGGCGCCGGCTGCACCCAGAGGAAACAACGATGTATCGTCTTTACTGATGCAAATAGCATCAGCACCCTGCGGCAAATCTACCCACACAGATTCGCCGGCTGGATAGCGCCGGGGGACCTGCCGCGGCCGCTTACCTTTCGGTCAAAGCTCCGAGGCGTCGGTATCACCGATACCGCGAAAGCCGGGCGAAGCCTGAACCCTGGGTCATTGGTCTGATACTGGGACTTCCACGCCCCAACGGCGATGACCGCGCAGCCCATCGCTCCCCCATACGCAAAGCATTCGGGGGTTAGGTCAGGCCATGGTTTCGCGGCGGCGTTATGGATGAATTCTCAAAAAGGAAAGGCGAACAAACCTCGGTTCAGCCGCGGATTGGCGTCTGTCGAATCCCCTCGCGCTGGCTCGTCGCGAGGCGAGGAGCGGTCCGAACTCTTTGCCAAATCCACCGAGAAAGCCGCGCTGCCGACGTCCGCAATATTCCGTCATGGAGCGAGCCTTGTTCAATCTCAGGCATTGGGACCTTCCTCGGCCTCGAGGAACGCTGCCGGCGTGGAGCGCGACCTGCAATTATTCGGCGCCTTTGCGCCACTTCTATGGCAATACACACGCCCATTGGAGTTACACTCTACTTATCGAATAACGGGCCTCAGCCACGCGAAGTCTTAAGCTTTCAGGCAGCTCGACGTCTGTGCACGGGCGGCCGCGGCGACCGGCTGTGACGCCGCATAGCGAGCGTCCGGAAACGCGCGGCCTCCAGTCTCGCCAACAGGCACGAGGCGTCAAGCCCCAACAAATCGCAAATACTTTGGAACGCGAACAGGGCGTCCGGCTTGTGCGCTCTCGGGGCCGCATGAAACCAGCGGCTAACCTCCTCGAAGGCGTTGCGGCGAGTCGGCGAGGAACACTTCAGATTGGCCAGGTAGCACCTTATCGCGTCGTCCAGCACCGCCCACAAGAGCCGACGTTCTCCGTCGAGGACAAACGACCGGCGTCTGATGAGATCGTTGTATTGCGAAGGCAGGATTGAACCAGTCGAATCCTCCGCTAAAACACCGGCAAATTCGTTCATGGTTGTGCCCCCCAGAAGTTGCGTCACTGGCAATGCTTGACACCAGCAAAACCCGGACCAACCGGAAGTTTTCCAAGGCTTAAGCAAATTTAATCAGAGTGGCCCTATTCGCATCAGCAGCGCTGCTGCTATAGGACACAACGACGGCGCGCGCCCCCGCTTTGGGCCGCCCTCGGCATGGCACAGGCCATGCTCATATCCTGTGTCGGATTCGAGTCACGCGCAAAAGCTGAAATTGCCACTAGGTTGCCAGGATAAATCGCCGGCCAGGGGATTGGAGATGGCTCATAAACAAGTGCTGTTCAGGTCCGAAGCTCGCGAGAAATTACTGCGTGGGGCGACGGCGCTTGCGGACGCGGTGCGCGTCACGCTTGGACCTAAATCGAAATGCGTCCTGATTCAGCGCAGTTTCGGCTCTCCGCTCGTGTGCAATGACGGCGTGACGATCGCACGCGAGGTAGAACTCAAAGACGCCAACGAGAACCTCGGTGTTCAGATGATCCGGCAGGCGGCCGAGCGAACCGGCGAGGCCGTCGGCGACGGCACCAGCACGGCCACCATTCTCGCCCATGCCATCTTCGCCGACGGACTGCGCAACGTGGTCGCCGGAGCGAGCGCGATCGACATCAAGCGCGGACTTGATCGCGGAGCGGCCGTCGCCGTCCAGAGTCTGCGCGCGCTCTCTCGCCCGGTGAAGAGTCGATTAGAGAGGGCGCAGGTCGCGACCATCTCGGCGCATAATGACGCTGTCATCGGCAATCTGGTCGCCGACGCGATGGAACGAGTCGGCAGTGAAGGGGTGATCACCGCCGAGGAGTCCAAAACGACCGAAACGTCGCTCGAGGTGGTGGAAGGCCTGCAGTTCGAGCACGGCTACCTCTCACCCTACTTCGTCACCGACCCTGAGAAGATGGAAGCGTCGTTGACCAGTCCCTATATTCTGCTGACCGACAAAAAAATCTCCATCATGAAGGATTTCGTCCCGATTTTGGAACAAATCGTGCGCTCCGGATCGCCTCTGATGGTTGTGGCTGAAGAGGTTGAAGGAGAAGCGCTTGCAACCCTGGTTGTGAACAAGCTTCCCGGCGCCCTCCAAAGCGTAGCGGTCAAGGCGCCCGGCTTTGGCGACCGCCGCAAGGCGATGCTTGAGGACATCGCGATTTTGACCGGCGGCACGGTCGCTTCCAAAGAGATTGGACTAAGGCTGGAAGACCTTAAGCTGGACGCGCTGGGAAGGGTCGAGCGCGTCGTGGTCGATCGCGAGACCACGAAGATCATCGGCGGACTTGGCGATAAGCGGCTTATCGAGGGACGTACGCAGCAGCTTCGAGCACAAATCGAGAAAACCACAAGTGACTACGATCGCGAAAAGCTCGTGGAGCGTCTGGCTAAACCCTCTGGAGGGGTCGCCGTGGTACGGGTCGGCGCGCCGTCAGAAGCAGAATTGAAAAGCCGCAAGGAGGCTCTTGACGACGCCATCAGCGCAACCAAGGCCGCCGTTGCCGAAGGAGTTATTCCAGGGGGCGGGCTTGGTCTGCTGCGCGCGATCGACGCGCTGGAAGCGGAAGAGGCGAGATACGACGGCGACGAAAAAACCGGGTTTCGAATCCTTAAGCGCGCGCTAGAGGCCCCAACGCGCCAGCTCGCAGAAAATTGCGGCGCAGACCCGGGCGTAGTGGTGCACGCGATGCGAACCGGTGAGGAGCATTACGGATTTGACGCCGCGCGCAAACAATTCGTCAATTTGGTCGAGGCCGGAATTATTGACCCGACCAGGGTCGTGCGCATCGCGCTCGAAAACGCAGTCTCGGCGGCGAGCCTGCTCTTGCTGAGCGAGGCAACTTTAACGGAACTGCCTGAAGAAAAAGAGCCACACCCCGCGCCCGGCCTCGGCTAAAGGAAGAGACCCGGCGGTTGGCGCAACCGATTACTAATGTGGAAAGCGGTTTATTCTTCC
>JAJYYI010000149.1 GCA_021801125.1 Deltaproteobacteria bacterium
TAGCCGCTGCTAAGTCAGCGGTGCGGACAGCAAAGCCGTCCATCGCAGAGTTATCGAAGCCAGGAATGTCGCGAGGGGAGCGGATTGGCTCGGCAAGGATTCGCCCGAGCGCCTGCCGAATGAAGACCCGTTCGATCCCCAACTCGCGCACGCTATCTACGACTTTCTTGAAGGCCTGGTCAGCGCTTATCATCGTTCAAAAGTAACCGCCGCGCCAGCTCCATGTGGCGGCTGGTTCGTCGGGTGATTCCCGCAAGCTTGCGGCCCGCGCAGTTTCGGACGGGACAACGCACCGTGTCAAGGGGCGCAGAGGGCCTAGCTGCGAACCTCGCTGAGATCGCGTCTTAACTAACGAAATTCTCGCTGTGAAGCGACGTCGGACGGACGCGCCCGCACATCTTTATGCTTTAGAGGATAAAACTAACAGAGGGCGCGGCGCGTGCGAAAGTCTAGAAGGCTGCAGCCCTCGACTTCCCGCCTACGGTGTCGACAGGTACACGCAAGCGGTAGCTTTCATACGGTGGGACGCGGTCGCGTAGCAAAGCCGGGTTTAGCGCGCGAATCACGCCGACAGTTGTATGGGCCATCCTGGCCGCCTCTTTGAGAGAGGTCGCCGCAGGCACCGTCATCATGCAATGCGCTGAAGGACCGCCGTCCTCGGTGAAAGCCGCAAGGTTCACGCCGATCATGTCGGGATGATGCGCAATGAAGGCTACCGCCATAAAGCGATCCAGCAGAGTCCGCGTTCTACGCGGTAAAATCTCGGATAGCTCGCTGTAGTCGGCGTGCTTCAAGTCTTCAAGCGGCAAGCCGGAGTTTTCGCCCGTGTTCCAAGCGATCACGGTTAGGCGCCAATCCGCGAGCAGGTCATGCAGCGAGGCCAAGTACTCGGCCGCGGCCTGCGTTGATTTCAACGGATCGAGGCGTTCGTCGACCCATTTGTTCACCTGCAGCCCGAAGCTGCGTGCCGTCGCTTTGGTAAGCTGCCAGGGTCCTTGGCTATAACCGACGAAAGAGCTTTCCGCAAAGGCAAGATAGATGAAATCAGTCGGCACACCGTAACTTGTCAGCACTCGCGCCATGTCGCGAAAAAACGGGTACATGGCGAAGAAATGCCCTCTGAGGTCGCGGATGTTTCTGGTATACTCGTCGATATAACGCTGTACCGAGCGATTGAGGACGATCGGGAACGGCGCCACCTGGCGCGCCGGACTCAGGACGAACTCGCTGCCAGCTGACCCAAGCGATCTCACGGGCAAGGGTTTTGACACTGATTGCGCGCTCGGCGACGTCCAGGGCGCGCTTGGACCAATTGGCGAGGTCGGCACCTGCAACATGCGGGCGGTACCGCCGGACATACCTGGCGTACCGGGTCCAGCGCTAACTGTGAGGCTGCCAGGATCGGAGGCGGGAACGTATAGAGGCGAAACATTCGCCGGCTGGGCTATCGCGTAGCCCAAATCGAGGCCTACGATCAAGCCCGCAAGGGCTAGAAATCCCTGAAAAAGCTTGAATAAACTGACGCCGCGGAAAGTCATCCTGCTCCCAGGTTTTCTGGCAGGATAGTAGCCCAGGCGGCGAAAGGCAACTCTCAGGGCCGTTAGAAATTCTAATGCCTGAGTATCCGTTAAAGTAGGCGCCCTCGCCGCTGTGTCGAAGGCGGCTATGTGCTACTATTCCTCTCCAAAAGCCTCCCGCTTTTCTCGACCGATTGAGCAGAGGGCGAATGAGCGTTTGGCGCGACATTTTTGACAGTTTATTTGAAGCGCTTCTGCTTGTATCGCCTAAGCTACAGCTTAAAGCGGTTAATCCAGCGGCACAAACTATGCTGGGTATATCGAAGCCCACGCGCAAGGCGTTGGCCGCCCTTATAGCGCACAACCCATGGTTGCGCCTGATGGTGGAAACGAGTATCAGCGGCGCGCAAACACTGCATGACAACGAGGCGCGGTTGCGTCTCGCAAATCGCTTATCGCTGGACGTGAGCGTTCGCGTATCGCCTCTAATGAATCCGCATGGGGAGGTTCGTGGCGCGCTTGTTCTACTGAATGATCGCAGTCGCCAACGTGAAGTCGAGCGTGCGCTGGAAGGCAGCAATGCCAACCTGGGGCTGTCAGTCGTCGGCCTGGCGCACGAAATTAAAAACCCGCTTACGGGGATCAAGGGAGCTACCGAGCTATTGGCTGGGATGCTTCCTGCGGAACCTCGCGCGCGTCAGTATTGTGACGTAATTCTGAGCGGAGTTAGCCGCCTGACGGCGCTTGTCGAGCAGGTTATGGGTCTTAGCGGGCCTGAGCCAATCAGGCCGATGCGTGTGAACGTCCACAAAGTGTTGCATCAGGCGCTTGCCCTCGCCGGACTTTGGCCGACAACACCACCCTCGGTTAAGTTGGAGGTGGCGTTCGACCCGAGTCTGCCGCCAATAGAGGCAGATCCCGCCGCTCTCGAGCGTGTCTTCCTGAACCTGCTCATGAACGCGCGCGACGCGATAGGAGAGCAGGGCACGATACGCTTGGCCACGCGGATGGAGACCGAATTCCATCTCACGGCCCGCGGCCGGCGGCGCCGCTTCATGCGAGTCGACGTTAGCGACAGCGGCAAAGGGGCCAGCAAAGAGCAGATGGCCCAGTTATTCACACCATTTTTCACTACGAAGCCGGGAGGAACCGGTCTCGGTTTGGTGCTTAGCAAGCATATCGTGACATTGCACGGCGGCCGACTTTGGGCGGAGGCCAAGAGTCCGTATGACGAGCTCCCGACCAACGTCGACGGCGAAGGTTACGGCTCGCGAGTGGCGCTATCGGGACTTACCTTTAAGGTTCTACTGCCGGTGGTTGAACCGGACGCGGAGGGTTTGTCGGAGCCGGACCAAAGTTGCTCCGTCCAGACCATGCAGGATGAGATGCGCCTGCGCGTTGCTTCGTCGAAGGTCGGTGCTTAGGTCGATGCCGAGCGCACCATCTCTTCTCAGAGGTCACCGACGCTTCACGGTGGCGAACAAGTGAAAAGTAGAAACTCACGTGTTCTTCGTTATTTTTCCAGCCTTGAGTTTGCTTGCCACGGCGATCGATTTGTCGCGGCCTTCGCGGCGTCGCCAGGGATGGCGAGTGGCAGCATGGGTTCTGCTGCGTTACCTCCTGGTCTTCAGCGTCGGTTTGCAAGGTTGGGCGGCGTTTTATGGTCACGCTTTCAGGTCGGACTTGGTCGCGGCGTCGATAGGATGGGGACCGAGCCCGTTTGAGTTCGAAGTGGCGATAGCCAACCTGGCTTTCGGAACTGTTGGAATCCTATGCTTCTGGATGGAAGGCAGCTTTTGGACTGCCGTGGTGATCGCCGCCTCGATATGGCTGTGGGGAGACGCAATCGGCCATATAAAGGAGCTTATCGTCGCGCACAATCACGCGCCTAACAATGCCGGGCCCGCGCTTTACTCCGACCTGATACTGCCGGCAGCGCTGATAATCCTTTTCATCGTCGCCCGTCCCGCGTCTTCGGAACTTTCCGCAGCGAACACCGCGCGAAGTTTTTGATGGTGAATTTCCTTAGAAGCCACTCAAGTGGTTGAGTCAATGGTAGAGTTCCGGTCAGGTGCCTTGAGCGATCGAAAAAGCCGTGGCGGGACTTGGTTGCCATCCCTTATCAAAATTTACCCCCGCTCGGGCGCGCGAGCGCAACGAATTAAGCTATTAACATGATGAACGCAACAGGTTCAGCAATGGGACAAGAGTTGACCGACACTGCGCGCGCGCGGCTGTTGGTCGCCGACGACGATCTCGGCATCCGGCTTATCTTGCGCCATAGCCTAGAAGCCGCCGGTTATGAAGTTGATGAAGCGGCGGATAGCCAGAGCACGCTGCTTAAGCTGCGCATGGGCGGCTTTGACGCTGCGCTGGTGGATATCATCATGCCCGGTACCGGCGGCCTCGAAGTTCTCTCAACAGCGCTTGGCGAAGGGATTCGCACGCCCATTGTAATCATCACCGCGGCCAGCACGATGAGCAACGCGGTCGAGGCAATGAAACGCGGCGCGTACGACTATCTCACTAAGCCTTTCGCCAACCTGGAGCATGTGGTCAGCGTTGTACAGCGGGCGGTCGGCGCGCGCAATAGGGAAAAGTCGGGCGCTGACGCGGTGGGCGGCATTTCGTCCCAGTTACCGGCTGGCGACCTGGTGGGACGCAGCCCGGCGATGCAGGAGGTGTACAAGCTGATCGGGCGCTTGGTCAACAACGACGCCAACGTGTTCATCGAGGGCGAGACCGGCACCGGCAAGGAGCTTGTGGCGCGGGCGATTCATTTTCGCTCACACAGGCGCAATGAACCTTTTGTCGCCGTTAACTGCTCGGCCATTCCCCAGGGATTGTTGGAAAGCGAGCTGTTTGGGCATGAGCGGGGCGCGTTCACCGGGGCTACCGAACGCCGGCTGGGAAAATTCGAACTGGCCGGGGCGGGCACGTTATTCCTGGACGAAATCGCGGACCTTCCCTTTGATTTGCAGCCGAAGCTGTTGCGAGTCCTCCAAGAGCGCGAGTTCTCGCGCGTGGGGAGCGCTGAAGTGCTCCGTCTGCGCGCCAGAGTAATCGCGGCGACCAACCAGCCGCTGGAAGGCGCGGTCGCAGCGCATCGCTTCCGCCAGGACCTCTACTATCGCCTGCGAGTGATCCCGATTTGGCTACCGCCGTTGCGCGAACGGCGCGAAGATATCCCTGAGCTGACGGATTACTTTTTGGGCCAAGCCGCGCATGAGACGCGGACCAAACCACTGACGGTTAGTCCTCAGGCCCGCGCGCTCCTGGCGTCTTACAGATGGCCTGGCAACGTGCGCGAGCTTGAGAACTGCGTGATGCGCGCGGCCTTGCTCGCGCCGGCAGACACGATCCGCGCCGAGGATATTGTCTTTTCCAAGGACGCCGCGCCATCCAGTCCGCTTGGCGACGCGCCCGATGCGACCTCGCTGCGCGACCTAATCGCGCGCCGGATCCGCGACCAATTCGACGAGCTTAGCGACGACGAGCTGCGCGACCTCTACCCCAGGATGCTTGCCGACTTCGAGCACGCATTGATAGATCTCGTGCTCGAACGCGCTGGAGGCAACCAGGTCAAGACAGCGCGTATTCTGGGGCTCAATCGCAACACGCTGCGCAAAAAGATCATCGAGTATAAAATCGTGCCGCGTAAGGCGGGCCTTGGATGAAATCGTTCGCGTTCGGTCCTTTTTATGGAATGGTAGATTCGGCCGCGCGCCAACCGCCGGTTGAGCTGGCGCGCCTTCTGCTCGAAGGCGGCGCGCGGGTGATCCAACTGCGGCTCAAGGAAGCGTCGGCTCGGGACCAATTCGTGGCGGCCGTGGCGATCGCCGAGCTGTGTCATAAATCTGGGGCGTTGCTCCTGGTCAATGATCGGCCTGATATCGCTCTGCTCGCCGGTGCTGATGGTGTTCATCTCGGGCAGGAAGACGTGCCGCTGAGGGCAGCGCGCCGGCTGCTTGGCACCCGAGCGATCATTGGCGTCTCCACCCACAATCTGGAGCAGGCCGTAAAGGCCGAAAGCGAAGGCGCCGATTACATCGGATTCGGTCCCATGTACCCCGGCGGGTTAAAGAGAACCGTCACGCCCGTGGGCTTGGAAAGCCTGCGCGACGTGCGCGCCGCGGTGAAATTGCCCATCGTCGCGATCGGAGCTATTCGCCAGGCGAACGTGCGCGAAGTGCTCAACGCGGGCGCGAATTCGGTCGCTATAATCAGTGACGTGATTCAGGCCGAGAATATCCCGGCCAAGGTCCGCGCGGTGATCGCGGCTGCCGAACGTCGATCGTAAGACCGGCCATCTATTGGTTCGGCCGTCAGTTCACGAATAGGTCGGTTTTCGGAACGCTTGCCGCTCCGCCTTCCAAGACAGAGTATGGAATGAATCCCTCAAGCCCGCTGCGCATGCGAATCTGCACGTAGCCTGGCGCCACGCCCACGACCTGAACATGATGGCCTTTGTTGACCTCGGCGAGCTGCTTGCCCCACTTGTTGGGGCGTTCGCGCACCGGGGAATCGTCGGCCAACGTCAGGATTTTGTCCACTGGCTGAACCAGCTTTACCACCTCCGGATCGACGTAGGCGGTCCTACCTTCTCTGAGCTCGACGCGCAAGTAATAGGGCGTGAGGGCGGTCACATGGACGTATCGGCCGGCGTGAATGCGCTTGATTCGCCGGCTGCGTTGGTTCGGCCGCTCGTACGCCCATGAGTTGCGCGTCACCTCCAATCGTACGTCGATCGGTTCGGTGGGGATTTTTTCGGCCGCGCGAACTTTACGGCGTCGAGTGCGACTCGTCTTAGGCTTGGCCGGCTGGGCCGCGGCCGGGTGCGACACCGGCGGTGCGGCTTCGGCGCCTGGGGCGGGGGCCGCCGTCTCACTCGCGCCTGGAACGGACGGCGCGGAGGTCGTGCCGCTCGGCGTCTCGTCCTCGATCACCGCCATGGGAGCCTTGTCCGGCGGACCGGCAGCGATACTCCCCACAGGAGCGAGGAGCCACGATACTAGAGCGGCAGCAGAAACTAATTGGCGCATAGATAAAAGGGTTGCGCAACAAAAAACATTATTTCCAAGGCTAAGTTTTTGAGCAATAGCCGGGGCGCAAGTCTAACTGCCGCAGACCTAGGCGGCTGTGCCACCTGGGGATTCGGCCGGCGCGGTCGGTGGTTCAACCGTATCTAAGCGTCGAGCGCGTCGACCGTTCAGCAAGCGCCGCACACCGTGCAGCGTAGGACGTTACAGGGTTTGGTCTGATGCTCGTAATGAGCTTTCTTCCGCTCCGAGAAAAGAAACCACTTGTGAACTTGATGGTCAATGAAATCCCAGGGCAAGGTTTCTTCGTAGCTGTAGCGCCGTCGCACGTAAAAGTCAGGGTCGGGCAGCTTTCGCGAGCCGTCGTTCGAAGCCTCATACTTGATCGCCCGCAGCTCCTGCCATATTTCCCCAGCCTCGTCACAGCGCCTCTCGTTTAGGCGCTCGAGAATTGCGCCGACTCTCCGATCTCCCCTCGACAGCAAAGTCTGAAAGTAAGCCTCGCGCGGTGATTCAGCGTCCAGCTCAACCCGCTTCACGGGCGTCAGCTCGCTTCTCAACTGCGCGATCTTGCGCTTGAGAACGCGGCTGTCTTCCATCGCGTCCCACTGGAACGGCGTCCAGGGCTTGGGCACGAAGGGATTGAGCGAGACGGTAACGCGTCCTACTCTGCTCGCCCCGTTATTTACGCAGTCGCAGATTTTGGCGGTCAGGCGGGCGATCTCCGACACGTCTTCATCGCGCTCCTCAGGCAAGCCAACCATAAAGTATAACTTTAGGTTTTCAACGCCATTGGCGGTGAGCATCTGCGCCGCGCGCAAGATCTCGGCCTCGCTTAAGTTTTTGTTGATAACCTTGCGCATCCGTTCGCTTCCGGCTTCCGGCGCCACGGTCACGCTGCGCGTTCCGCTGCGGGCCAGCGCTTGTGCAAGCTCGCTGGAAATGCAGTCCGCCTTGAGCGAAGATGGTGAGAGTCGCGCGCCAGCGTCCGCCACGGCGCCGGCGATCTTCGCCACCGCCGGAACGCTCGCCATTTCGGCGCCGACCAACCCAATGACGGAGCGTTCGGTCAGTCCCTGCTTGGCCTGCGCGAGCAATTTATCGGGACTGCGGTATCGAATCGGACGATACATGAAGCCCGCCGCGCAAAACCTGCAGCCCCATTGGCAGCCGCGGCTCGCCTCGACCAGGTACATGTCGCCGAATACGGATTCCTCGGTCAGGATAAGCGAGCTGGTCGTGAAGCGATCCAAATCCCGGACCAGCCTGCGCTTAACCTGAGGCGAGCCCTCGCCCTTGTATTGAACCGCGCGCAACAAGCCACTCTGGTCGTATATCGGCGTATAATCCTCTGGAACATAGGCACCTTCGACCCGGGCCAGTTCGCGCAAGCGCGCGTGAGGGCCAAGATGGCGGTCACGGGCGTCGAGGTAGCGGTCCAGAAATTCCGGAACCATTTCCTCGCCTTCGCCGACGAGGAAAAGGTCGATGAAATCGGCGACCGGTTCCGGATTAAGAAAAATCGCCGAGCCGCCGGCGACGATGAGCGGATAGCCGGCATTCGCGCGCTGTTCACGCCTGGTGGGAATTCCCGCCAGTTCCAGCATCGCCAAGACATTCAGGTAATCGGTTTCGAAGGCTATCGAGAAAGCTACGATATCAAAGTCGGCCAAGGGACGGCCTCGCTCGAGCGACAGCAGCCGTTCCCGCCCGGCGCGGATGGACGGTCTTTCGTCAGGGTCAGGCAAAAAGGCGCGGTCGACCGCGACCCGCGACGAATCGCCGAAGATCTTGTGGATCGCCTGGAACCCCAGATTTGCCATCCCGAGCCGATAGACGTTCGGGTAGACGAGACACGCCTGTACTTCGCCGCCCTGGCGCCGCGGGTAAAGTGTTCGCTCTCGAGAAAGGCGCTCAAGCGCGCGCTTGCGTAAAGACAACATCAGGGTTGAAACTGAGCGTGGGCCTCGGGGAACATCAACGCGCTGCCGGAGCTTGTCCGCCGCGCGTTGGCGCCGTCTGCCGCGTCGTTGAAAAAAACCGCGGAGAACGCGCCGTCCGACGGGCCGCGTGTTTGTGGCAAGACCACGTTTGGGCTGCTGGGATGTTCGGGCGGCTCCTTCAAGAACAGTCGCGGAAGCACGAAAATGGGCACCTTGCAGGCGAGCGCGAGGGCGATCGCGTCGCTGGGTCGACTGTCAATGCGATAGCGCGCCTGATCCAGGTAGATAGTCGCGTAAAAGGTCTGATTGCGCAGATCGTTGATCACGACCCGGTCGACTCGGTTGCCGGTGGTAACGAGAACGGTCTTGAGCAGGTCACTGGTTAACGGGCGCAGCGGCTCGATGCCGTGAAGCTTTAGCAAGATGGCCTGCGCTTCCGATTCGCCGATCCAAATTGGGAGCATCCGCGTACCCGCCTTCTCTCGCAGGATAACCACTGGAGTCCCGGCCGCCTGGTCGAAGCCTAGGTGTAAGACTTCGACCTCCACGCCTGTTTCAGGATCGGCGCCGGTGCCTCCTCCATGGCAGCCGAGCGCAAGCGCCGCTACCGCGGTGGCCAACAGCAAACCGGAAGCAAAGGGAAACATTCTTATACGGTGGAGCGGATCACGTTCGAGCTTTGCCATCACACTGCGCTCCTATCTCCCGGTTTATTTAGCACATCTGTCGCACAGTCCGTCAGCGGAAAAAAAGCCGCTTGCGACCACGTACATTTCCGACGACCCGCGCCGCGTGGCCTGCGGACGCACGAGGTTCACGGTCGAAAAAACCGTCTTAAGGCGCCCCACGACCGGCTTGAGGTCGGCGTTCATGAAAACTTTGACTACAAAGGCCCCGCCTGGCTTGAGAATCTCGTTTGCGCTTGTGAGCGCGAGTTCCAAAAGCTCGGTCATGGCTTGTTGGTCACGGTCGCGAACGCCGCTGAGTCGCGGCGCCATGTCGCAAGTGACAAGGCCGGCCCGCGCCCCGAGCACCTCGTAAGCCGCCGAGCGTATGTTTTCCTCCTTTAGGTCCCCGGTCAGCGTGGTGACCCATGGCGCCGGAGCGCGACATGGAGCCCGGTCAACTCCAACCACTCGTCCTTTTGGCCCCACTGCCTTTGCAAGAACGGCAAGCCATCCTCCCGGAGCGCATCCGAGATCCAAGACTCGCGCACCGCGCCGGACCAGACGATGGCGCGCGAGCAACTCCTCTAACTTGAAAGCGGCTCGCGATGCCAGGCCTCTTTCGAGCGCCATTCGGTAAAATCGATCGTGTGGTTGATAATGGGGCATTTTAAACACGAGCGCGGCGTCGCAAATCAGCTTCGCGCTTTGCCGGCCGTGCTGAAAGGGCTAAGGTTAAGGTCTTATTCCAAATAGGCCACTTCAATTTCCAAGTCTCAATTATACCCGAATGGACGCAATAACACTCGACGACCTCAACCCGGCGCAGCGGGAGGCGGTGCTGGCGGTCGAAGGCCCGCTCTTGATACTGGCCGGCGCCGGCTCCGGCAAGACCCGCGTGCTTACCTATCGTATCGCCTACCTGCTCGCAGAACACAAACTTCGGCCCGGACAGGTCCTCGCGGTCACTTTTACCAACAAGGCGGCCAACGAGATGCGCGAACGAGTGGCGAGACTGGTCGGCGCGGGGCTCGCACCGCGCTGGATCGCCACTTTTCACTCCTTTTGCGCGCGCATACTGCGCCAAGAGGCCGAGTGTCTGGGCTACCGCGGAAACTTCGCGGTGTTTGACGAGAACGACGCGCTAGCCGTGGCCCGCGAGATTATCGCTGCGGCGGACCTTGCCCATGCGCCCACCGCTGAGTTGGCGTACGCGCAAATCGAGCAAGCGAAGAACGAGGCCCTCTGGCCATCCGACCTGGTGCGGACGGCGAGC
The DNA here is from genome assembly GCA_021801125.1 of Deltaproteobacteria bacterium. GTDB lineage: Bacteria > Desulfobacterota > Binatia > Binatales > Binataceae > JAJYYI01. Next base: position 10,441 of record JAJYYI010000149.1, read on the forward strand.
AACCCCAGGCAATTGGCGGTTGCCGAAATATATCGCCGTTACCAGGAGCGGATGCAGTCGTTGAACGCGCTGGATTTCGGCGACCTGCTTATCCTGACGTACCGGTTATTCGCCGAGCATCCAGAGGCGCTTGCGCGATGGCAGGAGCGTTTCACCCACATTCTGGTTGACGAATACCAGGACACCAACCGCGCGCAGTATTATCTGGTTCGCGCGCTTGCCGGCAAAAGCTTGAACCTCTGCGTCGTCGGGGACGAGGATCAATCGATCTACCGCTGGCGGGGCGCCGATATTCGCAACATCCTCGACTTCGAGCGGGACTTCCCCAATGCGCGGGTGTTTAAGCTGGAGCAGAACTATCGCTCCACCAAGACCATCCTGGCCGCCGCGCAAACGGTCGTCCGCAACAATCGCAACCGCAAGCCCAAAGAGCTTTGGACCACCAACGAAGTCGGCGAGCCTATAACGTACTACACGGGTTTCAGCGAGCGCGAAGAGGCCGAGTTTATCGTCAGCGAGATTCAGCGCCTCGGCGCGAGCGGTCGAGCCGCGCTCAACGAAATCGTGGTTTTTTATCGTGTCAACGCGCAGTCGCGCCCGCTTGAAGAGGCCTTGGTGCGCCGGCGCATTCCGTATCGTCTGGTCGGCGGTCTCCGTTTTTACGACCGGCGCGAAATCAAGGACCTGGTCGCATACCTACGCGTGATTGCCAACCCCGCCGATGAACTCAGCCTCGAGCGCATTTTGGGTGTTCCGCCGCGCGGAATCGGCGCGCGGACGATAGAGACGCTTAAGGCGCATGCCGGTCGGAGGGGAATCAGCTTTCTGGAAGCGCTCGGGGAGGCAGAAAGCCTGAGCGAGATCGCGCTCAGCATCGGCAAGAAGGCGAGCGCCTTCTATCAATGGATGCGCGAACTGGCAGTGCGGCCCAGCGCGATGACGGTGCGCGAAGTTTTAGAAGAGGTGCTTGCCGGAACGGAATTTCTGACCCATCTCGACGGGATGCCGGACGCCAGCGCGCGACGGGAGAATGTAGGTGAGTTGCTGTCGGCGGCCGCGACTTTCGACGCGGCGCATGGTGCCGGTGGTCTGGTGCAATTTCTCGAATCGGTGGCGCTTTTGAGCGAATCCGACGAGGTTCGTGGCCAGGGTGGCGTCTCGCTTATGACGCTGCATACGTCCAAGGGACTGGAGTACCCCGTGGCGTTCATCGCCGGAATGGAGGAAGGGCTTTTTCCCCATAGTCGCTCACAAGACAGCGAGCCCGAACTCGAGGAAGAGCGCCGTTTGCTCTACGTTGGCATGACCCGCGCCCGCAAGCTCTTGTATCTTACCAACGCGCGGTCGCGGGAGATTTACGGCTCACGCCAAGAAGCCAGGCCGTCGCGGTTTCTGCTCGAGATCGATCCCGCCTTGATCCGCCGGCTTGGCGAGCCCGCTCAAAGCCAGCCGCCTCCGACCTCGACAAACGGGACCTACGTCGATTATCGGGACGGCGACCCGGTCTTTGACGACGCCGACGAAGATCAGACTGGCAACGGGATGCTCCGCGTGGGCTCGCGCGTGTCCCATCCGAGTTTCGGCGCCGGCCGTGTGCGCCGCCTGGAAGGCCGTGGCGAGTCGGCCAAGGCCTGGGTAGATTTCGAGCGGGTAGGCGTCAAGCTCCTGGTCTTGAAGTACGCCAAGCTGCGCCCGATCGTGGGATGACGGAGCAGCGCGGTTAGCGTTGTTCGACGCTAATTGGCCGATGGTTAGGTCGCTTGCAAGGCTGCACGGCTTGTTCAGGCGCCGCTTGACGGCAGATCCGATGGGCTGGGGCGTCCCGCCATAGCCAACTTACGCTTGAGCACTTCGTTGACGACCTTGGGGTTCGCGTTGCCCTTCATCGCCTTTACTACCTGGCCGACGAAGAAACCGAACAGCTTTTCCCGCCCCGCATGGAACTGGGCAACTTTATCCGCCTCCGCGCTGAGAACCTGATCGCATACCTGGGAGATCGTCGCTTCGTCGGATACCTGCGCCAAGCCGAGCGCCTTCACGGTGGTGGCGGCGTCTTGTCCCGACTTGCACATTGCCGCGAAGGCCGTCTTGGCCGCGTTGAGGCTAATCTCGTTCTGCGCGACCAACTTGAGCAGCGCAGCGGTCTGCGCCGGGGGCGGCACGGCGTTGGAGAACGTCTCTGTGCTCTCGTTGCTGGCGCGCAGGACTTCTGTCATCGTCCAGTTAGCCGCGGCTTTTGTTTCGATCCCCGCCGCGACCATCGCCTCGAAGTAATCGCCTACTTCGCGCTCCTGCGTAAGAACGTCGATCTCATACGCCGAGAGCGAAAGATCGCGCGCGTACCGGGCGCGACGCGCCGCCGGGACCTCGGGCGCCTGAGCGCGGATTTGCTCTACCAACTCGGGCGGCACGTAAAGCTCGGGCAAATCGGGTTCGGGAAAATAGCGGTAATCGTGCGCGTATTCCTTGGAACGCATCGGACGCGTCTCGCCGCGTTCGGGATCCCACAGATGCGTTTCCTGCATGATCTTGCCGCCGGCTTTCAGCACTGCCGTCTGGCGCTCGATCTCATGCTTGATCGCCTTCTCGACGAACTTGAAGGAGTTGAGATTCTTGATCTCGGTCTTCGCGCCGAGCTCGGTTGCCCCGCACGGGCGCACCGAGACGTTCGCGTCACATCGGAAGCTGCCTTCCTCCATGTTGCCGTCGGAAACTTCCAGATAGCGCAAGATCGACCGCAACTCGCGCAGATACGCGGTAGCCTCCTCGGCGCTGCGCAATTCCGGCTCGCTCACGATTTCCAGCAGCGGCGTGCCCGAGCGGTTGAAGTCAACCAGGCTTGCCGTGGGGCGATGAATATTCTTGCCGGCGTCTTCTTCGAGATGAATTCGCGCGAGCTGGATCCTGCGGGGCGCGCCGTTACCGGTCGGCAGCTCGATATAGCCGCCCACGCATAGCGGGCGCTCGTACTGGCTAATCTGATATCCCTTGGGGAGGTCGGGGTAGAAGTAGTTTTTGCGCGCGAAAATCGAGCGCTCCGAAATCTGCGAATGGGTGGCCAGTCCGACCCTGATCGTTAGCTCCAGAACGCGCCGATTGAACACCGGCAGCACCCCCGGCATCCCCATGCATACCGGGCACACGTTATGGTTCGGAGCGGCGCCGAACTCGTTGGCGCATCCGCAAAAAATCTTCGAGCGGGTTAGAAGTTGCGTATGTACTTCCAGCCCGATTACCGCCTCGTAAGCATCGCTGATCGCCATCGCTTGGCCTCCTCAGACCGCGCTCGGACGGCGACGCGCAATAGACCCGGAGCGTTCCAGCGCGTCAGCGGCCCGCAAAATCGTCTCCTCGCCGAAAGCGGGTCCGATAATTTGTAGCCCGATCGGCAGCCCATCGCTGTCGTATCCGCATGGCATCGAAAGCGCCGGCAATCCCGCCAGGTTAACCGAAATAGTAAAGATGTCGGAAAGATACATCTGCAGCGGGTCCTGCGTCTTCTCGCCGAGACGAAAGGCCGTGGTCGGCGACGTCGGCGTAACGATAACGTCGCAGGTGTTGAAGGCGGCCTCGAAATCTTTGCGGATCAACGTGCGCACTCTTTGCGCTTTGAGGTAATAGGCGTCGTAGTAGCCTGACGACAAGGCGAAGGTGCCGAGCATGATGCGTCGCTTGACTTCCGGACCGAAGCCCAACGCTCGCGTGCGATGGTACAGTTCGTTCAGGTCTTCCGCCTCGGCGCGGAAGCCGTAGCGGATGCCGTCGTACCGGGCAAGGTTCGCGCTTGCCTCCGCCGTCGCAATCAGGTAGTAGGTCGCGACGGCGTATTGTGAATGGGGTAGGGAAATCTCGCGCGCCGTCGCACCCGCCGCCTCGAGATGCTTGAGCGTGGCCCGCACCGCGTCGTCGACCGCCGGTTGCATCCCCTCGACAAAGAATTCCTTGGGCACCCCGACGCGCAGATTGCGCAGCTCGCCGTTCAGTGCCGATTCGTAATCGGGCACCGGACGGGCCGAGCAGGTCGAGTCGCGCGGGTCGACGCCCGCCAGCGCATGCATCATGATCGCACCGTCGCGCACGGTCTTGGTTAATGGTCCGACCTGGTCGAGTGACGAGGCGAAAGCGACAATCCCGTAGCGGCTGACTCGACTATAAGTGGGCTTGACCCCGACTATTCCACAAAGTGCGGCGGGCTGCCGGATCGAGCCGCCGGTGTCCGTGCCAAGCGAGGCCAGACATTCGTCAGCCGCAACCGCGGCCGCCGAACCGCCCGACGACCCGCCGGGCACGCGCGCGAGGTCGTAAGGATTGCGCGTCGGACCGAAAGCCGAATTCTCGGTTGACGAGCCCATCGCGAACTCATCCATGTTCAACTTGCCGAGAAACACCGCCCCGGCTTCGCGCAGCCGGACGATTACCGTCGCATCGAAGGGCGGAACGAAATTCTCTAGGATGCGCGAGGCGCACGTGGTGCGCATCCCGCGAACGCAGAAGATATCTTTTATTCCGAGTGGAATGCCGCACAGCGCCGGCGCCGGCTGCGTGCCAGCCAGTCGCTGGTCCGCGGCCTGGGCTTGTGTTAGTGCTTCGCTTTCGGCCACGGTCAAAAAGGCGTTGAGCTTCGGCTCGGTCGCCGAAATCCGCTCAAGGCAAGCGCGCGTCAACTCGACGGCCGAAATTTCGCGTTTGCGCAAGGCCGCGCGCGCGTCGTTGATAGTCAGGCGGAAAAGCTCATCGTTCATGAAATCTCGCACACCATGTCCACTGCTCGGCCGGAGCCTCGCAAACGACGCTACTCGATAATCTTGGGCACTTTGAACCAGAAGCCTTCGCGCGCAGGCGCGTTGGCCAGGACTGCATCAGCGGCCGGCTCGTTCGTCACCACGTCGTCGCGCATGGGCGTTCCTGCGTCGCCGACCTGCGCGGTTGGCTCGACTCCGCTTAACTCCAGCTCGGTGAGCTTTTCGACATACTCCAGAATCGAGCTCAGGTCGTGCTGAAGCTTGGCCTCTTCCTGCGCATCAAGCGCAAGGCGCGCCAAGCGGGCGACATGGCGGACACCGTCCAAACTGATTTTTGCTTCTGCCATACGAAGGGGCATTCTAACACGCGCATCCCGAACACGTCATCGCCGCGCATAATCCGCGGCGACTTCGAGTTTCACTTGACATGGCGGGTCGTCTGTCCGCTCGCCCTCAATGAGAGGAATGGTGCGGTCCGCCTTTGGGCGAGGCGTGCGGGATAACGTCGGGCGCAACGCGGGTTGCTCGTAGGCGACGTATCCGAGCCGCGCTGAAACCGACGCACGCGCGTAATTGAAGCCAGCGTGGCGATATGGCAGATTTCGTGGAGATGAAGCTTGCCGAAGATCGCTGGTAAAGAGGGCTAGCTGTGGCGCGCTGTCCAGTGTGCAAGACGCCGGTTGACTTGTCGTCGGCAAACCGATTCCGGCCCTTTTGCTCGGAGCGATGCCGGCTTCAGGATCTTGGCCGTTGGTCGCAGGAAGAATACCGTGTGCCGGGTGCGCCGGAAGATGATCAGATGCCCAGGAGCGAAGACTCGGTTAGCGAAGGCCGCAGCAACGGCAAGAGTCCCCGCGTGAATTGAACAGGATCACGCGCGTCTGGATGCAAAATCCTGGAATCGAAACAGCGGGTCCAAGACTTCGGGTCGATCTTCAAATCACGAAATCACGGCTCTCAGCGTCGCATCCGGGGGCGGGACCGGAGATGATGCTCCTTTTGTGCGGAAAAGCTCGTTTCCGACGGCCGCGCTACTTTGGACACCGCTGTCAAGAGGCATCCTTGGCCGGCGGCATGGACGGTCAGAGCCCAAACCATGAAAAGGTCAGTGCGGTCGGACCGTCCCGAAACGTGGACCGATAACGTGAGAATGTAGCAGTGGCAGCGCATGTCCATCCGAGTGCGGTCGTGGGGCCCGGCGTCGAGCTGGGAGATCGCGTCGAGGTGGGGCCTTTCTGCGTGCTCGAAGGTCGAGTCAAAGTCGGCGACGGTACGCGGCTCATAAGCCACGTAGTGATTTTCGGCGACACGGAACTGGGTGAGCAAAACGTCCTGCATCCCCATGTAGTAATTGGCGATGAACCGCAGGATGTCGCCTACCGCGGCGACGAACGGCGGGTGCGTATCGGGCGCCGCAACGTTTTTCGCGAGGGTGCCACCGTTCATCGCGGCAGCCAACGCGGCGACGTCACGATTCTTGGCGACGACAACTTTCTGATGCAGAACGCTCACGTCGGCCACGATTGCCGAATCGGAAACCGCACCATCATTGCAGGTGGAGCGCTGGTGGCTGGTTGGGCCGAAGTCGGGGACGGCGCGTTGATCTCGGGCAACTGCGTGGTGCATCAGTTCGTGCGCGTCGGACGGCTTGCCCTGATGCGCGGGTTAAGCCGCACGAGCCGCGACATTCCGCCGTTTTGTATCGCCGACGAGACCCATATCGTGCGCGCCATAAACGTGATTGGGCTCAGGCGGGCCGGTTTCAGCGCGGAGGCTATAGGAGCGTTGCGCCGCGCGTTTGCCGTGCTGTTTGGCTCGCGGCGCAACTTACGGGTGGCGCTCACCGAGCTTTGCGCCGGCGCAAGTCTCGCGCCGGAAGTGCAGGAGATGGTTGATTTCATCCGCGCATCTAAGCGCGGCGTTGCCTTCGGAAGAAAGCAACCTGCGGCGACCGCCGGCGATTCATCCGAGTGAGCATGCTGGCGGTGCCTTCGCCATGGACCGCGAGCTCGGCCATCGTGGCGGCAAAGGCGTGCGGGTGGAGCGAGAGCCTGGCGGGCGCGGCTTATGCGGGACGCGAAACGATCGCCACCGAGTCGGGCGGTAGCTCGATCTCACCGTTGCCCGGCGCGATCGAGCGATCGGAGGCGAGCAGAAGCGTTGGCTGATCCGTGTAGCCCAGCGCGACGCGAGCGGGTCGCGAACCCAGGTTGATGGTAACCGTTATCGACCCGCGCGTAACGCGCAGCCATTTCGCGTCTTCGTCGAAGGCAGCCTCAATCCGATCCATACGTCCGTCAGTCAATTCCGAAGCGCAACGGCGTAGCCGAATGAGGTCTTTCCACCACGCCAAAAGCTCGGCGTGCCAACCGCTATGAGCTTCTTTCCAATCGAGCTGAGAGCGCAAAAAGGTGTCCTCGGCTTGCGGGTCGGGGACTTCTTCGGCTTGCCAGCCGAAAGTCTCGAACTCGCGGCACCGGCCTTCACGTACGGCCGCGGCGAGCGTCGGTTCGCTGTGGTCGGTGAAAAATAGGAACGGCGATGACGCGCCCCATTCCTCTCCCTGAAAGATCAACGGGATGAACGGTCCTGTCATGACCAGCGCGGCGGCGGCCTTGAGCCTTCCCGGGGTCAGCAATGCGCTGGCGCGGTCGCCCTGCGCGCGATTACCCACCTGGTCATGGTTCTGGAAGAAACCGACGAAACGATGTCCCGACAGGCCGGTTGCGGGACGGCCGTGAAAGCGTCCGCGATGCTCGGAGTAGCAGCCGTCGTAAACGAAAGCGCCCTTGAGGGCCTTGGCGATGTGCGCGAGCAGGCCGAAGTCCTGGTAGTAGCCCTCGCGCTCGCCGGTGAACGCGGCGTGGAGCGCGTGATGGAAATCGTCGCTCCATTGCGCGTTTATGCCGTAACCGCCGTTTTCGCGCGGCCGCACAACTCTAGGATCGTTCAGATCGCTCTCGGCGATCAGCGCCAGGTGACGCCCGAGCTTTGCGCTCAACACCTCGACTTCGGACGCGAGTTGCTCGAGGAAGTGCGTTGCTGAAATGTCAAAAATCGCGTGCACCGCGTCGAGTCTCAGGCCGTCGATGTGGTAGTCGCGAAGCCACATCAGCGCGTTGTCGATAAAGAAGCGGCGAACTTGCTCGCTCCCTGGTCCGTCAAAGTTAATCGCCTCTCCCCAGGTGATGGAGTGGCTTCGGCTAAAGTACGGACCGAAGCGACCCAGGTAATTGCCGTCGGGGCCAAGATGGTTGTAAACCACGTCAAGCAAAACCGCCAACCCGCGAGCGTGACACGCGTCGACCAGCCGTTTGAGCCCGTCCGGCCCGCCGTAGGCGTGATGCGGCGCGTACAGATCGACTCCGTCGTAACCCCATCCGCGCTGCCCGGGAAACTCCACTACCGGCATCAACTCCGCGTGGGTTACGCCGAGTTCCGTCAGATGGTCAAGCCGCGCGATTGCTGAGTCGAAGGTGCCCTCGGGCGTGAAGGTGCCGACATGAAGCTCGTAAATAACCGCGGAGCTTAGAGGCGGCGGCTGCCATCGCCGATCGCTCCATCGGAAAGCCGCGTGATCCACCAGCCGAGAGCGGCCGTGCACGCCCAACGGCTGATAAGGCGAGCGAGGATCCGGCAGCGGCCCTTGGCCGTCCAGGAAGAACGCGTAGTCGTCGCCTGCTTTGGCTGTCGGTGCGTCGACCCGCCAGTAGCCGCGGGCGCCGGCCACCATCGGGATACGCGTGCCGGACAATTCCAGATCGACCGTTTTTGCGTTGGGTGCCCAAAGCAGAAATTGACTCACGGCTTAATTCTCCATTGCCATGAGCAGGCACACGGGAAAGCGGTCGAAGAGCCGGGCGACGGGAATTGCCGGGCCTTCGAGCTGTTCTCCGGTCAACTCGTTTCGCCAATGACTGCGCGGCAGAGTCAACGCGGTGTCATCCCAGAGCCCGCCGGTTCTGAGGCCCAAGCGCGGGACCGCGGCGACCAGTGCCTCGCCGCGCGAGAAAGCTATCACGTTATCCGCGCACCTGCCTTCGGCATAAAGCGGCCGGTAACTGCTCGCCACACCGAAAAGCTCCGGATGACGGCGCCGCAGCGACAATGTCCGCTGAATCAGCCATAGCTTGCAAAGTCCCTCCTCGCTGCGCTCTACGGCTTGATCTACCGTCATCAGCTTAAGCTCCCCTAGGAACCTGCGTCGAGCGTCAAAATCCACCGGCCGGCGATTGTCCGGGTCGACTAAAGAAAGATCCCATAACTCCGAACCCTGATAAAAATCGGGAACGCCGGGAGCGGTAAGCTTAAGCAAAGTTTGCGCGAGCGAGTTAACTCTGCCCGCGTCGATGATCTCACGCACGAAAGACTCGAGGTCATCGACAAATTCGCGGTCGTCGAGCGCACCGCAAATAAAGTCTTTCAGGCCGGCTTCGTAAGCGACGGACGGGTGATGCCACGATGTATAGACGCTCGCCTCGCGCACCGCCTTCTCCATGTAGGCTAGCACTCGGTCAAGCGCGATTGGCCAGGCTCCCGCTAGCGTCTGGTAGAGCAGGTATTCCGCGTTGCGGTCTGGCTTTGCGGGCCAGTGCCGCTGATTGATTGAAGCCCAACGCCAGACCGCGTCTTGCCACCGCTCGGGAAGCTCCGACAGAACGTAAAGCCGCGCGCGAACGTCCTCGCTCCGTTTAGTGTCGTGAGTGGATGTAGTGAGGAGGGCGAAGGGCTGGCACTCCTGTCTTTCGGCCATCGAGCGGTGAAAGTCTTGCGGGCTTGTGGCAAAGCGGCCTGGGTCGCCGCCGACTTCATTGAGCGCGACGAAACGGTTGTAGCAGTAAAAAGCCGTGTCCTCCACGCTTTTTGCCATCACCGCCGGCGTGAATTGCTGAAAGCGCATAGCCAGTTCCGTCTCGCGCTGGCCGCGGATCTCGAGCGTCAGGATGCGCTGGAAAAAGTCGAAGGTCTCTCCGTCGAGGTCCGACCGCGCGCTTTTGGCGGCGCCGACAGCTTGTTCGATATAATGGATGTCTCGCGATGGCGCGCGCTCGTCCTGCGCGCGCGCGTAGGTGCGATAAACGGGAAAATGCGCGCTCACGGCGCGCAGCGTCTCGTGCAGCTCATGGCGGGTGTAGTCGCGGTGGCGACGTCGATGCTCGCACACGTCGAGAAACAGCGCCGTGAGCCGGTTGAGGTCACTTCCCAAAAGTTCGTGTAGTACTTTAAGTTTGCTGTCGAGCACGATGGCATCGTAGGAGAGTGGCTCGCCGGTAAAGTCGTGATAGAGCTTGGTGAGCGCCGCCTCGCTCGCCGGATCGATGAAGAGCCCGCCGACAAGGGTAAGAAAGTCGTAGCCCGTGGTTCCGGCAACCGGCCACGACGCGGGCATACGCTCGTCGCCTTCAAGGATTTTCTCGACGACGACCCACGCATGTGGCGCTTGAGCTTTTAGGCGACCGAGGTATTGTTCGGGGTCACGCAAGCCGTCGATGTGGTCGACTCTCACGCCGTCGATGATCTTTTCCTTGAGCCAGCGAAGGGGCAGCGCATGGAGATCGTCAAAAACCTTCATGTCCTCGGTTTTCAGCGCGACGAGTGAATTTACCGCGAAAAAGCGCCGATAACTGAGGTCGCGCTGCGCGGCGCGATAAAACGCAAGGCGATAGTTTTGACTTTCGAGGAGCGCGTCGAGCTTGTCGGGATTCGCGTTGATCTCGTCAACGACTGCGTTGATCGCCGCGATTACGCGAGGACGTTCGGCGAGCAAGCGCGCGAGCATCTCGCGCAATATTCTGACGCTGCGCCGCTGTCGCTGGGTCTCCTGAGCGTCGCCGCTGAGCGCCGCCGGTTGCGACTTGAGCGCTTCGGCAATGAACAACAGTTCGTCGGATTCGCAGCGCTCGGCTGCCACGACAAGAAGGCCGTGAAGCGTATGCGGAGCAAGCGGGAAGGACTGCGCTCCATAGACCACCCTGAACCAACCGTCCGTGCGCTCGAGCTTGAGATCCCCGCTTTCCAGCACGCACCCGTAGTGGCCGCCAAGCACCGGCATCAGAACCCGATTGCGCAGCTTGGGTTCGGGTGGATTCCATTCCACGTCGAAGTAGCCGGCGTACGGGCTGTGCCGTCCGTTTTCCAGGAGGTCCCACCACCAGGGATTCTCCGGTCCGGCGATCGCCATGTGGTTGGGCACTATGTCGAGCAGTTGTTTAAGTCCGCACTTGTCGAGCGCCGCACAAAGGGTCGAATAGCCTTGCGCGCCGCCAAGCTCCTGGCTCACGTGGTGGGGATTGACGACGTCGTAGCCGTGAGTACTGCCGGATGCGGCCTGCAGAATGGGCGAGAGGTAGACGTGACTTACGCCCAGCTCTGCCAGATAGGGCACCAGCGCCGCCGCCTCGTCGAAACCGAAGCCGGACCGGAGTTGGATCCGATATGTCGCGCGCGGTTCAATCGACACGGCGCATCACAACGACGGAGCGCGCGGCAACCTTGAGAGATTCGCCTGCTCTGCAGGTTTGCCCGGCAATCCAGCCCGTCGCGGTATTGGTATCCAGGATAAGCGACCAGCTTTTACCCCAGTCGCGCGCGGGCAAAGTGAACAACAGCGCCTCATGGTGGGCGTTGAAGAGCAGCAGGAAGCTGTGGTCTATGACTCGGTTGCCCATGGGGTCGGGACTAGGAATCCCTTCACCGTTGAGGTAAACGCCTAGTGACTTGGCGAAGCCGTTGTTCCAGTCTTCGTCGGACATTTCTTGCCCGTCGGGCTTGAACCATCCGATATCGCTGACGCCGACTCCGCGAAGCGGACGGCCCTGAAACCAGCGCCTGCGGCGGAAGACCGGATGCTCGCGGCGAAACGCGATCAGCCGGCGTGTGAACTCCAGCAGCTCGCGATCGACCTGTTTCCAATTGAGCCAGGATATCTCGTTGTCCTGGCAGTAAGCGTTGTTGTTGCCGTTTTGGGTTCGACCCAATTCGTCCCCGGCGAGCAACATGGGTATACCTTGCGACAGGAACAGGGTGGCGAGCAAGTTGCGTTGCTGGCGCGACCGCAGCGCGTTAATCTCCGGATCATCGGAGGGTCCCTCCGCGCCGCAATTCCACGATCGGTTGTCGTTGGTCCCGTCCTGATTGCCGTCGCCGTTAGCGTCGTTGTGCTTGTCGTTGTACGAGACCAGATCGCGCAGAGTAAAGCCGTCGTGAGCGGTGATAAAGTTGATGCTCGCGATGGGCGAACGGCGCCCCGGTTTGTACAGGTCGGAGCTGCCGGTCAGGCGAGTGGCGAATTCGGCGAGCTTCTGATCAACTCCGCGCCAATAATCGCGCACCGTGTCGCGGTACTTTCCGTTCCACTCGGACCATTGCCTGGGGAAGTTGCCGACTTGATATCCTCCTTCGCCCAGGTCCCACGGCTCGGCTATCAACTTGACCTGCGAAAGTACCGGATCCTGGTGGACGATATCCAAAAAGGCGCCGAGTCGGTCGACCTCGTGCATCTCGCGAGCCAGCGCGGAGGCAAGATCGAACCGGAAGCCATCCACGTGCATCTCCAACACCCAGTAACGCAGGCTGTCCATGATTAGCTGGAGCGTATTGGGGTTGGTCATGTTCAAGGTGTTGCCGCATCCCGTGTAGTCCATGTAATAGCGCGGCTTGTCGGCGACCAGGCGGTAGTAAGCAGCGTTATCAACTCCCCGGAAGCACAGCGTCGGTCCCAGTTGGTTGCCCTCGCCGGTATGGTTGTAGACGACGTCGAGTATGACCTCCAAGCCGCCGGCGTGCAGCGCCTTGACCATCGCCTTGAACTCGCGCACCTGTTCGCCGAGACCTCCGCTGCTGGAGTAACGGACGTCCGGTGCGAAATAGCCGATAGAGTTGTAGCCCCAATAATTAGTCAGACCACGCTGCACGAGATGACGGTCGGCAACAAACTGATGAACCGGCATCAGCTCCACCGCGGTCACGCCGAGCGACCGCAGATAGTCAATCACCGTCGGACAAGAGAGACCGGCGTAGGTGCCGCGCAGTTCTTCCGGCACTTCCGGATGCCGCTTGGTGAAGCCCTTGACGTGCAATTCATAGATTATCGTTTCGTGCCACGGAATGTTTAGCAGGCGATCTCCCTCCCAATCGAAGGACGGGTCGATAACGACGCTCTTCGGCATCGCCCGCGCGCTATCGCGGTCGTCCCTGCTGAGATCCGCTCGGTGATGGCCTACGCGATAACCGAACAGAGTGTCATCCCATAGGATAGGCCGATCGATAGCCTTTGCGTAAGGATCGAGCAGGAGTTTGCTCCGATTGAACCGGAGTCCCTTGGCGGGTTCGTAAGGGCCGTGCACGCGAAAGCCGTAGCGCTGCCCCGGTCCGATTCCAGGCACGTATATATGCCACACAAGGTCGGTAACCTCGGTCATCGGATTGTTGGCGATCTGATGGTTCTCATCCGGCCCGTCGAACAGACACAATTCCACCCCGGTTGCGTTTTCGGAGGCGAGGGCGAAATTCACCCCCTCACCGTCCCAAACTGCCCCGAGCGGGTAGGGAGCACCAGGGCGCGGATTCGTCACGGTCGGTCACCGAGCTGGGAACTGGAAGATTTCTTCAAACGAGACGCCGACGCAGCGAAGATCAATTGGCAGAAGCGTCTGGCTCGAAACGTCTGAGGGGCGGGCAACAAGTTGCTCGCGAAGGGAGGAGCATCTTCTTTGCCACCGCCCGATCCGGACCAATGCAAAGCCATCTACTCAGGTGGTGCGCCACGTGAGCCGTGACGGCAAGCAGACAATAGGGCTGTCATTGACACTCGGTCGCGTGGTACGACAATAATCGTTTGGGGGAGGGAAGGCCTGAGCTGAGCGCGTGCGTGGCGGTTCGCCGCGGTGGTCACGCATCGCGCTCCTTGATTTGGTCCCATCCTTTCTGAGGCGATGATCGGGCTTAAAGAACAAACTGTTGTCGGCGCGGCAAGCTACGCGGAAGCGTGCTCGCGTCATCGCTGGCATATTCCCCAGAATTACAACGTTGCGGCCGATTGCCTCGATCGCCATCGCAGCGATCCGCGCAGAGTAGCCCTTTACTATGAGGATGACCAAGGCCCCAAAGGCACCTACACCTTCGGCCAGATAATCGAGGCGAGCAACCGCGCCGCCAACGCCCTGCGCGGCATTGGCGTCAGGCGCGGCGACGTGGTCGCGCTCAATTTACCCCAGCGTCCGGAAACCGCGATCTTGCATATGGCGCTCTACCGGATCGGCGCCGTTGCGCTTCCGATCTCGCGCCTGTTCGGACCGGACGGGATTAGATACCGGGTCGAGCACGGTTCGGCCTGCGCAATTGCGATCGAAGCCTCGCAGGTGGACAAACTCGAGGAACTGCGCAAGCTGGGCTCGGACGCGCCTAAGATAATTGTCGTCGGAGGAGACAAGGGCGGGGTCGGCTTTGATGAACTTCTGCGCAATGGCTCGCCCGACTTCGCGATGGAGCCGGGCTCAGCCGAAGATCCGATTTTGTTGATGTACACTTCCGGCACTACGGGGGATGCTAAGGGAGTATTACACGCGGCGCGCTTCGTGGCCGGCCACAACGGCGCTGACTACTCAGCCAACTTCTTCCGTAGCACGGACGTTTTTTACAGCCCGTCGGATTGGGCCTGGGTGGGCGGCCTGATGTTGAGCCTGCTCGCGTTGTGGCCGTACGGCGTCCCGATGGTCGTATGGCGCAGCGACCAGAGGTTCGATCCCGAGCGGGCGCTCGACCTGATGGAGCGCTACGGGGTGACCATGAGCTTCCTCGCGCCAACGGCGCTCAAGGCTTTGCGCGAAGTCACGCAGCCGCGAAAAAAGCACCAACATCTCAAGCTGCGATGCGTGTCATGCGGCGCGGAATCAGTCAGTCCCGAACTCGCGCGCTGGACCCTGGACGAGCTGGGGTGCGACTTCAACCAACTTTACGGGCAAACCGAAGCGATGATCTTCATCGGCAACTGCTCCGTGCTCGAGAAGCCGGACCCCGCCGCTTTGGGCAAGCCTTTCCCCGGCCATCGCGTTGCCATCCTCGACCCTGACGGCGTGCCGCTGCCCGTCGGCGAGACAGGGGAGATCGCCATCGGGCGCGAAAGCCCCATCGTGATGAAAGAGTACTGGAAGAGCCCGGAGGCGATGAAGGAAAAGTTCGTCGGTGAATGGTGCCGAACCGGGGACTTGGGTTGCGTGGATGACCGCGGCGAGATCCATTTTCAGGGCCGCACCGACGATATAATCAAGACTTCCGGACTGAGAGTCGGCCCGGCCGAGGTAGAGGCCAAAATCATGGAGCATGAGGCGGTCGCCTCATGCGCGATAGTCGGCGTTCCCGACCGCGAACGCGGCGAGGCAATTAAAGCCTTTGTCAAGCTCATGCCAGGGTTTGAGCCCAGCGCCCGGATCGCCGGCGAGATTCAGCAGCACGTAAAGACCAGACTTGCCGCCCACGCCTATCCGCGCGAGGTGGAATTCGTCGAGTCGCTCCCGATGACGGTCACGGGCAAGGTGCGCCGCCGCGAACTGCGGGAGCTTGAGCGCCAACGTAGGTCAGGCGCTTAACGCAGACTGCCGGCGCACCAGTGCTTTCGCCAAATTGGGTGCCTCGTTCTGGAGTAATAATAGTTCGCTTTAAGTTGCTGGCCTACCTTGCCGCCGGTTCTCCAGCCGTTGCTTCCAACCGTAGAATATCTCCCAGACGGCAGGCGCGAGAAAGAGCGTCATAAATGTGGAAACGGCAAGGCCGCCGATGACGGTTCGCGCCAGCGGAGCAGACGATTCTGAGCCCGACTCAAGCTTGACGGCCACCGGAATCAGCGCCGCTAGAGTTGCAAGTGTGGTCATCAGAATAGGTCGCATTCTAATTCGAGCGGCCTGGATCACCGCTTCCCGAAGCGGCATCCCCTCCTTGCGTCTTTCGTTGGCGAACTCGATGAGAAGAATCACGTTGGAGTGGACGATGCCGATCATGACGATGATCCCCATCATCGACTCGATGTTTAGTGTTGTGTTGGTAAAGTAAAGGATCCAGACCACGCCGATCAGCCCCATCGGAATTGAGAAAAGGAATATGAACGGGTCCAGCCACGACTTGCCCTGGGCGACGCCAATCAAATAAACGACGATTATGGTTAACACAAAGCCGCCGTAAAAGCTCTGGAAAGCCTTTTCCATGAGCTCGACCGACCCGCGATAGAAAATCCTGATGCTCCTGCCATTACTCTGTTTGGGAGGAGGAAACTCTTGGACGACCTCCTTCACTGCATTCAGCGTGTGACCCCAATCTTTACCGCGCGGCTGAACAAGGATGTCCACGACGCGTTGGATGTTATAGTGATCGGCTTCCTCCGGATAGGTTCTGCGGTAGACCTGGGCGACCTCCCTCAGCAGCACCGGTCGAAAATGGCCGCCTTCGCCGCTGAAGCGCGAAGGGCGACCCGCCATAAAGGTGGGAGGAACGAGCCAACGGCTGTGGATCGGGAGATTTAGGATGGTCTCAAAACTGTTGATATGATCCTCGAAGTATTGCGCAGAAAAATAGTAATCGTCCCCCGACTCGGGATCGATCCAAATCGATTTTCTGATCATTTCGTTGTTATCTAACGCAGTAATTAGAGTATCGACGACATCCTTTTCAGTGACACCCAAACGCCCGGCTTTCTCCCGGTCAACGTCCACGAACAGCGTCGGATAATCGGCGAGCTGCTTTATATACGTATGACCCACCTGCGGGAGGTGATTGAGTCGCCTCCGCAACTGGCGAGCATAAGCGAACATGTCTTCAAAGGGTTCGATCATCGGTGAGGAGAGTTGCACGTCGATCGCTGACAGCGCGCCGAAGTTCAAGATCGCGTCGATAATGCTGCCCGAAGAGTAGAAGGCTTCGACTTCTGGAAGCTCCTTGTCTAGCGCGTCACGCACGCGTTCTTGGTAGTAATGTGTGGAATGCTTGTGCCCTCGTTTGAGATCCACATAGACCTGTCCATCATCTTCTGCTGCGTTAGTCGTGTATATGGCGGAAATCAGGGGCACTACGCCAAGGTTCTCGACGATAGTATTCAAATCAGAGGGAGGAATGACGCGGCGTATGATGCGGTCTATTTTTTGCCCGATAGCGGTGGTGATCTCCAGCCGCGTGCCTGGAGGCACTCGTATTGTGATGACGAACTTGCCCGCGTCAGTGCGTGGAAACATCCGCGTGCCGAGACGCCCGAAGAAGCTCATCGAGAAAACGAAAATAACGATAATTATCGAGACGAGCCCGATTTTGTGGTCGAGCGTGAAATTGAGCCAGTGGGAGAAGCTCTCGTTGAAGCGTTGATAGGCGCGGTTGAAGCGGGCGATCACTCCTCCGCCTTTAGATTCCCCGCGTGCCATTGCCTCCATGCGGTGGGCGATCTCAGGGGTTAAGAACCTCGAACAGTAAAGGGGGATTATCGTCATCGAGTCGAGGTAAGACAGAAGCATGGCGTAGGTGAAGGAAACGGCAAGGGCGGTAAATAGGTGTTTTGACACTCCGTAGAGGAAAATCACCGGCAAGAAAACCACTATCGTCGTCGTGGTCGAGGCCAGGACGGCGTATGTTACCTCTTCGGTGCCCTCGAGCGCAGCGCGCAGCGGCGACTTGCCCATTAGCAGATGGCGGTTGATGTTTTCGAGCACGACGGTTGAATCGTCGATAAGACGCCCAATCGCCAGTGTGAGCCCGCCGAGAGTCATTATGTTGACCGTGTTGCCTGTCAGGTACAAAAGCACGAAGGCGCCACAGATAGAGATCGGAATCGAGGTGAAGATCGCGAAAACGGAGCTCACGTTGCCGAGGAACAGAAGGATCATGATCGAAGAGAGGATCGCGCCCGAGAGCGCCTCATGCTCAAGGGACTCCACGGCGTCCGTGATAGTTCCCTTCTGGCTGAACAGCGTTCCCAGGCTCATGCCAGGACGTAAGCCCGTGACTCGAGGGATAGCGTCTTCGATGCCGTCAATGACCTCGAGAGTGTTGGCGCCGGTCTGCTTGAATATTGGAATATAGACAGAGGGTTCGCCGTCAATCAGAACCAGGTTGTACTGAATCTCTGCGGCGTCTTGTCCTTTGCCGATATCGCCGAAATAGACCGGGCTTTGGTCTTTCCCTGTAACGATTGGCACACTGTCGAGCGACTTAGGGGTCGGCAACTCCGCGTTGGCCATTATGAACCAGTCGTAGTTGCCAATTTTGGCGTCTCCGGCAGGCACGATCTGGTTGCTCGCGTTGATCTGGTCTACTACCCCCATAACGTCCAGCCCGCGCGCCTGAAGCTTCGACCCCTCCACATAGGCCATGATTTGGCGGACTTTCCCGCCGAAGGGGAATGGCACAGAGGCTCCGTGGACGGTCGCGAAGAAATTGCGCACGTTGTACCGCGCGTTGTTCAGAAGCCGCGTTTGACTGTAGGGGCCCTTAATTGTCACCAGCACCACTGGCAGGGAGGACGAAGTGTTGTAGGGCAGGACGATCGGCGGTAGCGTGCCGGGTGGCATCAGACTCAGATCGCCCATCGCCAGTGTCGCCATGCTGGCGGCGCCGGCAAAAATATCTACGTCTTCGTGGAAGTAAACGAAGATGATACTTGCGCCGTAAACGGAGCGAGACTCGATGTGTTCAATGCCGGCACCCAACGTGAAGAATCTTTCGTACCGGCTGGTGATGTTGGCTTCAATGGCCAGCGGTGCGAACCCAGGGTACAAAGTGGCGATAACCGCTGCCTTAATGTTCAGCCGTGGAAATACATCGACAGCCATCTGAAAAAAGGCCACGACACCGAGTAAAATGATTAAGAGTGCGCCAACTATTCGGGTGTAAGGGAGCCGCAAAGACTGGCGAACAAGGGAACCACCCGATAAATCTAAATTGGCATCGTCGTGCTGATTGATTTGTTGATTTTCTCCGGGTTTGTGGTCGTTCTCCTTGCCGTGCTCAGCGCCCTCATTGCCAACGGCGCCCTCTGGGGCTTTTCCTCCGTCCTCAAACTCGGACATCTCGCTTCTCCGCGCTCAGATAAACCAAAATAAAAGACTCAGTGACTGCTCAAAAGGTCAGCATCCGCGGCGACAGGCCTTCGTTCGTCGTAGGTGCTTTCAAAAGGGAGTCGAACTCTCTCGGTTTATTCCCCAATAATGTATATGTAAGGTGCTGTCCTGGTGATCTAGGGGACGACAGACTCCTCATATCTTGCGAAACCCCGCCATGACAAACGTGTCTCGAGAGGCTTGTATTGCCCGCCAAGGTTTCACATGCAGCAAGTGAGGGGTTGTCCCTGTAAAACCATCTGCGGTAAACACCTGCTTGCCGGCATAGCTCCGTTACAACGCCCTCGCGATTCAGTGCATCATGATCCGCCGCGGCGTGCATTGCATTTCCGCCCGCCACAAGCAGCCGTTTTCGCCTGCTCGTCGCTAGCAATTCGCATTTGAGGAGCCAGACCCCTCGTTCATCACAACGCAAGCCAAGTTCGCTGGACGCGACTCGGCCCGTCCACTTATCGTCGGGTATAACGCAAACCGATTTTAACCACCGGTTCAGCTTCTTCTCACGGATAATGCCTTAAGACGGGTTTTTGACCTCTCGCTTTTCGGGACTCAATCCCTGCATAAAATACTCCGCTTTAAGGGGATGCAACATCCGCCCCCGCTCGGCGCCGCGATTGAAACCCCGTATGCCAACGAAGGCCCGACGCAAGGCGTGCCGAGTTAGAGCGTTGCCGATCGGACCCGGGTGTACGCAACAACCGAGCTAACCTTTGGGTTACCTGGGCCCACCTTTGGTAACATTACTACGCACGAAGTGACGAAGCCACGGATGAGGTTATTCAACGCCCCTATGAAAATTCGTTGAGAGCGCCACACGTCCTTTTGGTCCAATCCTTATATGATCTCTATAGGAGGGCACATTCCACGTAGGGCTAGCCCGTGGCCCGCCGCGAGGTGGCGGCTTTTTCTCCGCTCTCGCTCAGGCTGAAGAACTCAACAGGCTTGGCGTGGCGTGGTCCGCCATTTTTTCGTTTGGGCAGAGTTATCCGCACCGGCATGCGGAAGCGTGGGAAGTCCGGCGCGCTTGGTGGAAAGTCACCGTTGCGTTGCTCAGCGGATGCTCGTCCTGAAATCCGCGGAGCGCTCCCCTTTTCTTGACCGGCACACCCGATCATGCTTACGACACAGCAGCCGCCTTCCCAAACCCGCACAGGCAGATCTGGCACATGGATAAATTCGCTAGCATAGGCCATCCGCGGCCATATCGGTCGATTAGCGCACGTCTCCCGCTAAGGAGCCGGCACACTGGTGAGCGGCGTGCCTATCAAAAGCATTAGCGCGACTTCAAACACTTACGCGAGCCCGGGCTCAGATCGCAACGCCGGGAAATGCGCTTGCCGAAAATTGCGCAAATTTCCAAACGGTTTTCGGCAACCAACGTCGACCACCAGTGTGTATGATTCAGCGTTGAAACACGTCTTATTTAAGTATTCGGCGCTGGGGCGGATAGCAACTAAGCTCCGGCGGTTCGCAGTTGCGTCAGTCGAGCGGTCTTGGCCCCTGCTTATAAAAGACCTTCGTCCGTTCCTGGAGGTGCACGTCATGACCGGTGAGCATTTCCTGATAAAACTCGCTCAGATTGGACTTCAGTTCGCCGTGTTTACTGCCGTGCTTCCGCTCATGACGCGGGGACGCCACTCGCTGACGCGCCATCAACTGGTGGGAATTAAGCTGATCCTCGACCATCAGTTTGCGCTCCTGTTTGCGGCAGTCTTCCCCTACTTGCTGTTCTATTGGCTGCTCGGGCGGTTTGAGCTATGGGTGTGGCGCTGCTCGAGTTTTCTGCTGGGCGCTTTCTTGGCCTTCGAAACCGCCGCCCAATTCCTGCGAATCAGGACGCTCGGTCCTTCGGACAGCGTGCCGACGCATTCGCGTAGGGCTGTGCTTTATATGTTGTGTATCCCGGCGCCCCTGATCTGCGCGCTGCAATTCTCGAACGTGTTTTTCGGCTCCTTTGCGGCTTATCTGACCGGCGCCATTTGGCTCTTGGTCCCCGCCGCGGTGCAGTTCTGGGGTCTGGTCGTGCATCTGACGCGCGATGATTAGTCGAAACGAAACTCAAAGTTGAAAGCGATTTCGTCTGCGAGTGGCTCCTCGCTGCTCGCGATAGCGTCCACAACCGGCGAGCGGGGCGCTGCCGTCGGAAAAGCGTGCCTGTCGTTCGCCGCGGTCACCTTGGCGGAAAGTCTTGCGGCGGCCGGCATGAGCCGTGGCGGACGCATAGGGCCACGCCTGGGCTATCCTGCATACAGGAAAGGAACTTTTTCCCTGGTGTTATAAGAGGCGGCTGGCCTACGCTTCACCCTGGTTGGGGTGCAAATGCGAATGCCTGGCGCGTCGTCACATGGCCAACCTCGGGTAAGGTTGCGGGTTTTCGCGCTGGTCGCCTCCCATGTGGGAGACAAGGAAGACTCTGTTGGTTCGGGCTTTTAGCCCGAGGATGGGCGCGCCCCGAACGAGAGGTGCCGTCCGCCGCGGTTAACTGGAGGGCGGATTCATACAATCGCGACTGTTTGATATCCTTTGCGCCCGATCAATGCATCGCGTCTCTGCTTTATGATGGTTGAAGCACGAGAACAAGGCCTTCGATGAATCTGACCACAGAGCAGTTGATCGTGTTCGCCACGCTGCTTGCCTCGCTTGGGCTGTTTCTCACCGGGTGGTGGCGCTATGACTTGGTTGCGCTGGCCGCTTTGATGGTTCTTGCGCTCACGGGTGTGGTCAAACCCAGAGCGGTATTCGCCGGTTTTAGCGACAGCGCCGTGATAAGCGTGGCGGCGGTGTTCGTGATGAGTCGCGGACTGCGCAACTCGGGTGTCGTCGAGGTGCTCGCGGAAAGGCTTTCGGCGCTTAGCGAGAGGCTAAACGATTCGCTCACGATCGGGCTGCTGGGTACGGTTGTCGCGTTTCTTTCCGCCTTTATCAACGACGTCGGCACGCTTGCCCTGTTCATGCCCGTGGGGATACGCCTTTCGCGCAAGCAAGGAGCGCATACGGGACGAATCCTGATGCCGCTGGCGTACGCGACGTTGCTCGGCGGAATGACCACGCTGGTAGGCGCGCCGGTTAACCTGGTGATCTCGGCCTACCGGGCCAAGGTGTCTCACGTGCACTTCGGTATGTTCGACTTTACGCCCGTGGGCGTTGCAATCGCGGCCGCGGGGCTGTTTTTTATCGCCGCGCTGGGATGGCGTCTTTTGCCCGCGAGAGGGGGTGACGGCGGCGCGAGCGGCGAGCTTTTCAAGGTTGAGGATTACGAGACCGAACTGCGCGTGCCCGAGAAAAGCAAAGGTGTGGGTAAGACGATCGCCGAACTAGGAGCGGCGGTCGACGGCGAGGTAAACGTCCTCTCGTTCCTGCGCAACGGGTTGCGCGAGGTTGTCCCTCAGGGGTTCCAGCGCATCTATCCGAACGATCTCCTCGTGGTCAGCGGTCGGTCGGAGAGCCTTGAGGCGTTTATCGCGGAGACAGGCTTCGAACTGGAGTCGCAGCGCAAGGCCAGGGAGGAAAAAGCTGAGGAAGCTCATAAGAACGGCGAGAAAGCTGAAACGCAGGAAAGGAATGAGCAAGGCCACGACGAGATACAAACGATGGAGGCCGTGGTGATGCCGAACGCGTGGATCGTCGGCCGCACCGCCCGCGAACTACGGCTTCGCAACCGCTACGCGGTAAACCTGCTTGCTGTCGCGCGCCGCACGGCTCCCTTGCGTGAACGCCTTCGTAACCTTCGGCTTCAAGCGGGCGACGTGCTCCTGACTCAGGGGGGCGCCACGGCGCTGCGAGAGGCTTTCGCCGACCTCGGATGCGTGCCGCTGGCGTCGCGAGAGATACGCCTGGGACACCCGCGGCGGACGGTCTTGGGGCTTGCCGTATTCGCCAGCGCGCTGGCGCTTGCGGCACTCGATCTTCTCAGCGTCCCGGTCGCCCTGATCGCGGGCGCGGTGGCGATGGTTATTCTAGGGCTCGTCCGGCTTGACGACGCTTACGCGAGTCTCGAAGGCCCGGTGCTGGTCTTGATCGGCGGGATGCTCACCGTGGCGGAAACTTTGCAAACTGTGAGCGGAAGCGCTCTCATCGCGCGGCCCCTGTTATGGTTGGCTCATTCGCTGCCCCCCGCCGGCACCGTGGCGCTGATCTATGTCGCGACGATGTTGCTCTCGAATGTTACTAATTATGTGGCGACGGCGGTTGTAATGGCGCCAATCGCGATCGAGGTCGCCGCCGGTCTACAAGCGTCTGTGGATCCGCTGCTCATGGCGGTAGCTTTCGGAAGCGTTTCGGCTTTTCTGACTCCGATCGGCCATCCTTCGAATACCCTCGTCATGGGGCCCGGCGGATACAAGTTTAGCGATTATACGCGGATGGGACTTCCGGTCTCGCTTTTGACCACCGCCGTAGCGTCCTTGCTCATTCCGCTGGTATGGCCGTTTAAAATTCATCAGTAGCTCGAGCCGCAGCCCGCGCGATGCGCGCTAGCGGCGCATTTTCGGCGCGAGCCCTTGCCTAACAAGCCGCTGGCGTCTCTCTTGGTCGGTTGCGATTCGCCGAGATTCGCTTGACTGCGATCGAGCAAGCTGTGAACACCGCGGCCAGTGATCCTTAAGCGATCCGTGAAAGACCGGTTCAGCGCTCACGGTCAGGCTGCGAGCGCCTGAAGGCCGAAGCGGGCGCCGGACCCGGACGGAAGCTTGCGGCCAGCACTAAACGCGTCGGCGAGGAATGATTGAATCAGAAGCTTCTTCCCGCCTAACATTAAAAAAGGGCGGAGCCTTTTTGGCACGGAGGGATGCCAGGATGCGCAAGGTAGTTGTTCCGCAGCAGGGCTTCGATCTGCCGCCGGCGATAGCACAACCGAATATTTTTCCAATCGAGTGGCGCGTAGAC
>JAJYYI010000066.1 GCA_021801125.1 Deltaproteobacteria bacterium
TGCGCAAAAAGGGCCACTTCGACAGGCGGCGCGTTCATTCTATTCAAGCGCCATCAGCGACTCCGGCAGCACTTGACCGCCGTCGATCACCAGAGTCTGGCCGGTTATATAAGCGGCCTCCTCCGAGGCGAAGAACAGGGCCGCGTAGGCGATATCTTCGACCGACCCCAGGCGCTTCATTGGAATGGAAGCCGCCATCTTATCGAGATATTCGCCGCCTAGATCGTCGAGGCCTTCGGTCTTGATGTTGCCGGGCATGACGGCATTGATGGTGATGTTGTACCGTGCTAGCTCGATCGCCGCCGTACGAATGAAGCCGAGTTGGCCAGCCTTGCTCGCGGCGTAATGCACCCAGCCGGGATATCCAGTGATCGGCCCGGTAATCGAGGAGACCACCACTATCCGGCCTTTTCGCTTGCTCTTCATCGCGGGCAGACAAGCCTTGACGGTGAGGAACAGCCCCTTGAGGTTCACTGCGAGCACTTCGTCCCATCCCTCCGGGGTAAGGTCGTCGAGCTTCGCCGCCGGGAAAATTCCCGCGTTGGCGCAAAGGATGTCGACCCCCCCGTAGCGCTGGACCGCCGTCTCGGCCATCCGCTGCATGTCGGCCCAATTGCTGACGTCGGCGGACAACGCCGATGCCTCGGTCCCTGCCGCCCGAAGCTCACCCATCGTCGCTTCGATAGCGCCCGCATCGCGCGCCACACCCAGCACGCTGGCGCCCTTTTTCGCGAACACACGCGCGATACCTTTGCCGATCCCTTTGCTCGCGCCTGTTACAACGGCGGACGAACCCTTGATCGATGTCAGCACGACAACCTCCTACGATTTCACCGTCGAGCCGGTATCACCGTTTCGGTGCGAATCCCCAGAATACGTCGGCCCCCACAGGCCTACCGGCCAACATGGCGCATCGAGCGGGTCCGTTCAGCCTTGCGAAGCCGCCCTCGCCGATGAGCCTATTCTTTTGCTGACGCTACTTCTTCGGGCCGTACCGCGGCAAACGCGCGAACGCTATCGCGCCGCCACCGCCTTGCAATCGCCTCAACTCCGCCGGCCAGTCCCTTGGGCCACACCACGACGAAGACCACGAGCATCAGGCCCAACCCGAGAAGCCTCCACTCGACTACTTCTTTCAAAGCCTCGTCCACCAGCATGAGGGCGGCAGCGCCGAGCAGCGGCCCCCATATTTGGCCGACTCCGCCAATGATCATCATCGAAAGCAAGAACAGAGTCTGGGACAGATAGAGCGTGTTGGCTCCCATGACTCGAAAATGCCCAGCGTAGACCGCGCCGGCCAGGCCGGTGAAAAGCGCTGAAGCCGCGAATACCAGAAGCTGATATTTGAAGCGGCCGATGCCGCGCGAGATGGCGTACACGGTATTGTCGCGCAGCGCCTTGAACGCCAGCCCGACAGGGCTGCGGATGATGAACACCGAGAAGGCCGTCGCCGTGCACAGCACTGCAAGCGCAAGGAAATAATCCCCGAAAGCCGCGTATTTATGCGGGAGGAGTTGATGGAAGCCGAAGTCGCCATATCCGGTCAAACCTCGCGTTCCGCCGGTGAAGTTACGGCAGGTCACTCCTTCCATGTAAAAGCATTCGGTATCCGTAATTATCAGCAAGTACATGGTTTGCGTTATCGCCAGCGTGAGCAGCGCGACGTAGGCGCCGCGCAGCCGCAAGCAAGCGACGCCCACCAGCGCGCTGAAAACCACCGCCGCCAAGCCGCCCGCGAACATCGCAAGCCACAGCGACCATCCCAGGTAAAGCCCGAGCATCCCGGTCACATACCCGCCGATAGCGAATATGGCCATCTGGGCAAGCGAGAATACTCCCGCCACGCCGAACACCAGGTTCCACTGCGTCACTACCGCGGCCCAGATGAAAAACAGCGTCATCTCCTCGACCACGTAGCGTGTCGGCCAGGCGAAAGGCACGACAATCGCCAAAACAAGGAGCGGGAGTCCGATGGCGACGTCCTTTCTCATCGGATAGCCGTAAGCCCTAGAATCGCTGCGTCACGCCGCGGCCGAAAACGCCGTACGGCCGCCACACGAGAGTAAGAATGATCAGCAGCAGCATCGCGGGAAACCCGAACCGCACGCCAAGGAAAAACTGCACGGACGCCTCGAGGATGCCCAGCGCGAAGGCCGCGTATAGCGCGCCGTACATGTTCCCCAGTCCAGCCACGACGCATACGATAAACGCCTTCAGCATCGGGTCGTAACCCATGGTCGGGGCCAGCGTCGTTATCGTGCTGAGCATCACGCCCGAAAGCGCCGCGAGCACGCCGGAGATCGTCAACACCTGGAGGTAGACCGTGTTCACCGGCACGCCCATCAACAGGGCCGCGGCGCGGTTCTGCGACACGGCTCGTATCGCGCGGCCCATCCTGGTCCGCGCCAGCACCCATGCAACCGCCATCATCGCTGTTACCGAAGCGGCCAAAATGGCAATGCTTTCATACGGCACATAGGTCGCCGCGATGTTCACGCCACCCTCGATTCGCACCGGCTGCCTGAGCGGGTAAGCGCCGAAAGCTTGCAGGATTACGTTCTCGAAAATCAGCGCCAAGCCAACGGTTGCGATGATAACGTTGGTCTCGAAGTTGTCGCAGTCAAGCATAAATCGGATCACGAAGAAATACGTCGCGGCGCCAACCGCGGCGCCCGCGAGCGCGGACAACGCAAGCGCCAGCGGCGCGGAAAGCCCCAGGTATGTCGCGCCCGCGTACGCCGCGTACCCGCCGATCACGAGAAAGCCGCCTTGCGCCATGTTGAGCACGCCTACGGCGCCCCAGGCCAGCGACAAACCGATCGTGCTTATCGCGTACATCGCCCCCAAGGTGAGCCCGCTCACCAAGATCTGGACGGCCGTGTTCATGAGGCCCGGCTAGCTCCCAAGATAAACCTCGAGCAGCTCTTGGTGATCGAAAAGAGTATGAGGCGCGCCTTCCCACACGATGCGCCCGGCATCGAGAAGGTACACGCGGTCGGCGATATCGATGATGCGATTAACGTTTTCCTCGACCAGCAAGATCGTCCAACCGCGCTGCCTCAGGCTGGAAATCACGGAGTACACATGCTCTATCGCGATCGGCGCGAGGCCGAGCGAGGGCTCGTCGACCAGCAAAAGCTGACCGCCGGACATAAGCCCGCGCCCTATGGCGAGCATGCGCCGTTCGCCGCCAGAGAGCGTGCTCGCGATCTGGAATCTGCGCTCCTGCAACGCCGGCAACAGTTCGTAAACTTCTTTGAGTCGCGTCTCCGCAGCCGCGTTCGCGGAGGGCAGGTAGGCGCCCATCATCAAGTTGTCCGCCACGGTCATCTCGGGAAACAGCAGATCCCCCTGCGGTATGTGCACCACGCCCCGCGCCACGATTTCATTTGCGCGTCGTCCTACGATACTCTCACCGCCAAAACGGATCTCGCCGCCGCTGGGCCGAACCAGGCCGGAGATGCATCGCAGCAGCGTGGTCTTGCCGTGGCCGTTGGGCCCGATCAACGTAACAAGCTCGCCCTTGCCAAGCGCAAGCGACATCCCGCGCAAGACCTCGTGGTCCTGGTAGCCCGCGACCAAGCCGCGAACCTCCAGCACTGTCGAAGCGTCGTCCCTCATGACGCGGCCAAGAAATGGAACAGCCGTCGGGCGGTCGCGCTGCCCAGGTACACGGAGACAACCGTGGGGTCGCGCACCATGCCCTCGGAGGAACCCTCATATATCTTCTCGCCGTGCTGCATGATGATGATCCGCCGGCATAGCTGAACCATGAAGCGCATGACGTGTTCGATCAGCAGGATCGTCAGACCGCCCTCTGCTAACGACCGCACAACCGCCATCACTCGATCAGCCTCAGCAGGGTTGAGGCCACCCACCGGTTCGTCCAACAGCAGCATTAGAGGCTCGGTTGCCAGCGCGCTCGCGAACATCGCAAGCTTGCGATCGAGCACGGGAAGACTCGCGATAGGGACGTTCGCGCGGTCGAGCAACCCAACCGTGTCGAGCGCTCGGTCGGCCCGCTCCAGAGTGTCGCGATCTAACATGAGCGGCGGCACAAAGCGCAACCGATGGCCGTAGGCGGCGCCGATCACGACGTTTTCCCGCAGCGTCATACTGTCGAAAGCCACAACCGACTGAAACACGCGGGCAAGCCCACGATGACAGAGTTCCTGCGGCGAGGCCGAGGTCACGTCCTCGCCGTTGAAAAAGATCGCGCCCTCATCGGCCGGCTGCAGCCCGGCGATTACGTCGAAGAGACTGGTTTTGCCCGCACCGTTGGGCCCTCCGATACCGACGATCTCTCCGACGCGCACGTCAAAGCTGATCGTCTTCACGGCCGCCATCGCACCGTAATACTTTGACACGCTGCGGCATGACAGCAGCGAGGAGGGTCGGTCGGTCGTCACGTCAGGCCTTTATCCACGGCGGCAGTTTAAAGCTGGCGGTCTGGTATGGCGGCGGAGCTATCAGCTCGGGTTCCTTCTTGTAGTCCTGGATCTGCAGATACTGATGCGGCATGCCGAGAGAAGGATCGTTGGTCGCGTCCGGGTACGGAATCGCGGCTTGTTCCGGCACGAAGAAGTGCGTGGTACCCATTACGCCGCGATATATCATGGCGCGCAGCCGATCCGCGACCTTGCGATTCTGATCGAACTCGCCCGGTCCACCGGTGCCGCCGGCGATCGCCGCCGCAAGGGCGTAATAATGCGCGCTATCGTAAACCTGCGCCGCCACCAGCGGACTAGCCGAAGGTCCGAATTTTTTCTTGTAGCGCTGATTGAAGTCCTCGCCAATCTTGTCGCGCAGCGACGCGATTACGGTCGAGTAGAGCACGCCATTGGTGGCCTTGCCGCCGATTTCACGAAACGCCGCGAGCGACGGTCCGTACTGCATGTACACCAGGCTATTCGTCGGATTGGGCGTGAACTGAAG
The DNA here is from genome assembly GCA_021801125.1 of Deltaproteobacteria bacterium. Classification (GTDB taxonomy): domain Bacteria; phylum Desulfobacterota; class Binatia; order Binatales; family Binataceae; genus JAJYYI01. Next base: position 4,936 of record JAJYYI010000066.1, read on the forward strand.
CATGAACTGCGCCAAATCCTGGGGCACCCAGTGAGTGACCGCGATAACCGCGGGCGGCGCTTGGCGAATCTTCGCAAGCGTCGGACCCCACTCCGAAATCGGAACCACCACTGTCTCGAACAGGCTGAGATCCCATTCGTAACTCTTGGCCTTCGCTTTGATGGCGTTGGCGATCACCACGCTGTAGTTCTGGGAGCCTGTCACCACGGCGATTTTGTTGTTCGGCCGCTTCCATTGTCCCGACTTAACCAGCCCGTTGAGGAAGGCGAGTAGCCCTTCCCCATACCAGTACTCGGCCGGATCGCCCATGAAGATGCCGAAGTACTTTTTCGGATTCTTGCCGACCGTGCTGTGATGAACGATGTCGGTGTTGTGGTGGATATAGATGATTCCGGCGTCCGCGATCGTGTCGTATTCCGCGGTAACGGCGCCGGTGTTGTAACCGTTTACGATAGCGTGCACACCGTAACGGTCTATCAGGCGCTGCATCGCGGGGATAATGTTGTCCGCTCCTTGCTCTTTGGTGTCCTCGAAGTGCGGCTCGAGCGGTCGGCCGAGGATGCCGCCAAGGGCATTTATCTCGCCGCAGGACATCTCGAGCGCGCGCTTGAACTCGATACCATCGGCCGCGGCCCATCCGGTGAGCGGCACGCCGGCGCCTATCGGGATCGGCTTAGTGTTGGTCGCTTTGCCAGCTTCTTTGGCCTGGCTGTTGAGAGCGGCGAGCATCCCGCTGCCTAGAACGGCACCCGCTCCCGCGGTCGCGCCTATCGCGCGTTTGAGGAAGCCGCGCCGGCTTGAGTCGGCGACCCCCGTGCTCCGGCCGTCAGTGGTCGGCATTCTTGTACGCATCATCATATCTCCCTGAACTTTTCGTTCGACGAAGCGCTCGCTCCGGCTATGCTTTCGGCGCGGACGTCACGGTCAAAACGGTCTTTCGTCGAGGAATCTTTTGACTACGTTGGCTGTGATCCTGGAGACGTTATTGTCGTAGTTGTTGTGGGAGAGACTGCCCGCCCATGCGATCGAGCTGGTCGCGAAAACCGCGCCTCCGCTGGGAGTCTCGTAAAATACGAGGTCGGCCCGAACGAGATCGCTCTCGCCTCCGCACAGACCAGGCGCGTTGATCAGGATCTCCTCCAGAACAACCATGTAGACGGGCGTATGGTTTTCCGAGGAGGCAAGCACGAGCGCGTTTGGCGGCGTGCCCAACAAGCGGTCGGCTCGGTCCACTTCGAGACCCGCCGCGCCCCCGCCGATAAGACCGAAATTGCCGATAAGCTCGTCCTTTCCGACGCCCTCGAAGATGAAGCTCGCGCGCGAGTCGAAGCTGTCCTTGGTTCGGCGGTAATACGAAGACAGGTCGAAGCCCTGAGCCGAGAAGCCGGTGCCCGCCATTTTTTGCGGAGCCAGTCCCTGGCGACGCCAGAGTCCGCCGTATTCACCAGTGAAGCTGTGATAGTATTCGCCCGGCTCCGCCGCCCACGCCCGGATGCCGCCCTCGGCGCGCCGCACCTCGATTACGCCCGGTTTGGTCTGATGGTACGCGATGCGCCAGTACCAGGCGTTGGCACCTGCATAGATAAGGCGCCCACCTGCTTTCTTGAAAGCGTCGAGCGCGTCCCACATCTGCTTCGACCAGTACTCGTGATGGGTCGAGGTCATAAAAACGCGATACGGCGCGATCGCTTCGTAGCCCTCGAAGTGCAGGTCTTCGTCGGTGATGCAGTCGTAGTCGAACTTCAACGCTTCGAGCCAGTCCGTGATATGGGTATCCGCGTTCATCTGCCACAGCGAAGAGCCCTTGCCGCCCAGCCATGACTGGTACTTCGGGCGCATCGTCAGAATCGGCCGCAGCCGCGATGAGTAACACACCCCGCTGCCGTCGGCGTGGGTGTCGTAGCACGAGTAGCCGTATTCGCGGTGCTCGTGAAGAAATACGTCGGTCGCCTGAAGCGTCGCGAGCCGCCCGGTCAGAAGCTCGGCGAGCGTAGCGTCGGTTGCCATATGCTCGTTCGCGTAAGCCATGTAGCTAGCCGTGGGAACCACAAACACGAGCTTAGAGGTGGCCTTGCCACGTTCGGGCTTGACGACGAAGGGTATGAAGTCCTCATCATCTTCGGTCGCCACATGCGCGGCGTAAAGACCGCTTCGCAGCCCAGCCGGAACGGTGAATGTAAAATCGGTATCCCATCCGGCGTCGTAGAGGTCGTCGTCGTGAAAATGGATGGCGCCGTACTGTTCGGGCTTGTGCTTCCAGCACATCTCCTCGCCGGTCCAATTCCAGCCGGTCATCGCGCGCGCGGGCAGATTCAACGTCTCGCCATGGTGGCGATTTGGCGACACATCGATGATCCGCTCCGTCGTAATCTCCTTAGAGAAGTCCCAGAGCCCGACCAACGCGGCGTGCAGAGAAGCAGGCGGCCCCCCACTGCGCAGCTGTTCCATTTCGAGCCGCGATAACACGCGGCTAGCCAAGATCGGCCTGTCGATTTTGCCGTTATAGTGAGCGCTTGTGCGCTCTCGGCCGTCAGACATCCGGACAGGGTGAGCAGCGATGACGACAGGCGCGCCGTTTTCATTTCGCGGTTTAATCGTCACAGTGCCCTCGACCCGAGCCGACGTGTCTACCTTCGCATAGGGCACCATCGGCTTCTGATAGAGACAGACCTCGCCGCTTACGGCGTTGTAACTTGCCGCAACGAAATACCACTCTCTGCTGAGCATCGGCTTGCCCGCCCGGACCTCTTCGGTCTTTCCGGTGCCATCGCTCAGCGCAAGCGCCAATCCGCCACTTTCATCAAGTCCGAAGATGAAGCCCGCGCCCGACTTGGCGTCGCAATGACTCAGTATCGTCTGGCGCCCTTTCTCGGGAGTGGTTGGCCATACCATCGCTTGCACGGAAAAGCTGCTTAGCTTGTCGAAGGCAGGATGGCTGGGAATGACGGCACACGAGCCGGCGAAGATCGCTTGCTTGCGTCCCTTGTAAGTGCCGTCGAATTCGCTTTTGACAGCCTGCTCTTTGTATCCAGGTCCTTCTGGATTGGTATCGCCGTGAATGATACGCACGAGGCGCGCCTTGTAGCTCGAAGCCTTTTCGCAAGACACCATAAACCGGATGGCTTCGCCGGGGCGCACACTGATCTTGTCGCTATAACCCATGATCTGCTTCATTGCTTGTGCCTCCGCGTCGCGGCTCGTGCTAGTCGTGCTGAAGTTGCGGCTCAATCACTGAGATGCTCGCCCGTGTATTTTGCCCAGCGCTGCTTGAAGACGTACCATTCGGCTTCTTCGAGCGAATGAAAGACCTCTTCCGTCATACGGATGCGCTCGCCGCGCGTACCGGATAGCACGGCCAGAGTCCATTCTCGATGCGGGCGAGTGCAGATCAGCGCGAATTTGCCCGCCATCGGCTCGCCGCGAAATAGATTGAGTATCCGCTGCAAATTGGGAGAATGGTGTCCAATAGGCGTTTTCCTGAACTCTTCGATACACGCTTTGTCTTCAGGCCTTATTTGGTACATATGAGCCTCCGACCTGCTCGACCCCGGTAACGCCGGCGAGAAGCCGCTCGGCTAGCGCTCAAGAGACTTCTCTGCATACCGTGAATGAGTTTATACTGTGCGGCCTTCGAATCGCTTGACAGACAATAACAAATTCTTGACAAGCACGAAGCGCAGATGAGTGCTCAGGCGAGACGGCGCAAATAGTCCTCCGCGAGGTGGCAGGTAATTTCAGTGAAGGAAACGCCTTGCTGGCGAGCCAACTCGGTTTCCGAGTGAGATCCGATCCAGGCGACCAACAGCAGCCGGCGCAGCATGATAAATGTGGGGATTTCTCTCGCCTCTTCCGGCGCTAGCGTCGTGACCTTGCGATAGCCGCGCGTCCACGCTTCGACCAACTCGGGCACGTCCGCGCGATGTTCGATGAAGCTCAGGGCCGCCCCGAGGTCGTAGAGATGCCAGCTGAAGCCGCAATCGTCAAAGTCGATAACCTTGGTTCGATCGTCCTCGATCAAGAGATTAGCGAGACGCAGGTCCGCGTGGATGAGGCCGAAGCGCTCGGGCGCCGTACCATAGGCGTGAAGCCTTCGTTTGATCGTCTCGGACAGGCGTTCCAGGATGCGAATGCGCGCGCCGTCGACGCCAAGTCCATCCTGCCATCGTCCCCAGATAGGCCTCGCCCCGAGCATCGTTTCATAATCCCAGCGCTGGCGCACAAATCCGCCCGGACGACGCCAAGCCTTCGCATGCAGATGCATCTTGGCGGTAACCGTTCCGAGCCGCTCGAAAGAGGCGCGCAGGTCGTCCTCCCCTGGCTCGCGCCCCGGCAAGAATTGGAACATGACGGCGTGACGAGCGCCGCGCAGCTCTGAACTGCGCAAAATCTGAATCAAAGAACCGTCTCGAGCGGGAATCACTTCAGGCGTTTCCACCCCAGCCTCGCGCCGCAAAGCGTCCATCCACAGCAGCTCCGAACGAATCCCTTCGAAGCTGTGGTAGCCGACTCGATGCACGCGCAGAATCGTCAGCGACCCGCTTATCGGGTCCTCGACGCGGAAGGTAACGTTCTCCGAATGATTAATCGCGGTTAAGATTGTTTCCCGGGAGAGGCCGTAACGCTCCAGCGCCGTTTGAGCCAGGTGATGAATTCGGGCAAGAAATTCTTGCGCCGCGTTCGACTCCGTGTTACTCAATCTGCCCTCCTAACCAACTTCCTCAGCATTCGGGTTGACCTGCGGATAGCATCGCCGAGGGGCTTTCATGGCCGCGGTCCGCGATGATGATAGCCGTTGCTTATGTCGCTCTCCCAGAACCGCAATCTCACGAATTGTCGTCCGCAAATTCCGCAAAATCATCACGCGCCCGCCTTACCTCGTTTGCCGGCGCCGCTTGAAAAATGATCCGGACGCGTAATATAGCCGGTCCCGCGACTCGCCGCTTGACCGCGCGATACGGAGATTTGACACTCGCACGCACGCAAGAGCCGCGGTTACACACCCGCGGCGCCACCAGTACGGCTTGGGCGCGCCTGATGACGCCTAAGCGACATCCGCCCCTTTAGCCATTCACCGCGCTCAAACGCCGTCCTTAGGTGAGTTCCGGCATACGCACAGGATTGAATACTCAGGGGTCATGCCTGGGTCTGACGGGCTTTCCTGCGACGATCAAACGCCGGCCCGCGCCGTATGGCGACCCGCGGTCCAGTCTCGCAGAGCATCGCACGTGGTGCTGAAGGCGATCTCTTCCCACGGGATCATCTCCGGGCCGAAGTAGGCGACCTCGGAAGCTTCCTCGGAAGTTTTCGGCGCGTGGGCGTTCGGCGTTGCCATATACACGGCAACAACGGCTGCCGGTCGAGGATCGCTCCAATAAAGACCAAGCAGATTTTCGACGCGAACGTCCATGCCCACTTCTTCCAGCGTTTCGCGGGCCGCGGCCTGCGCCGGAGTCTCGCCCAAGTCAACGTAGCCGCCGGGAAACGTCCAGCGACCAAGTTGCGGCTCGATCGCGCGGCGCAGCAGGAGCACTCGTCCCTTTTCCACCACGAGGCAGCCGGCAACGAGCTTGGGGCTCAGAAAGGCGACGTAACCGCATCGCGTGCAGACCCGCTGGCGGCGGCGATCGGGCAACACGAGCAGCGAAGCCATCGTGCCGCCGCATAATGCGCAAAAATTTATTTCGCGCGGATAGCGATGCTGAACGTGATGGTTTACCTCAACCGGCTCATCATTGCCCATACGCATCCCCATGCCAGTTCGTTCGCTTCGCGGCCGAGGCTCTGACCCGCGGCCCGCGCGGTTTGTTCTCAAAACACGCTCCATACGCCACGGCGCGAACCATTTTCCCGGCGCTCCGCGACAGCGGCTCCTTCCGCGTAGACATCCATGACCTACGCAGTTAGCCGTCGAGCAAAGGCCTCCGCAACCAAAAGCACCATCGCCGCGACCAGCAAGACAAGCCTCCCGGACACGCGCCGTTCCAGCGTCGGCCGTGACAGCGACACTTCCCCCACTGAAGGGTTGAGACGTCCGCCGGTGACCGAAGCCAGACGCTCGAGCAAAGCATAGTTGGGATACGGGCGGGGCAATTCGGCCAGGACGACGGGGCTTACAGAGTATGCCATGGGAGGAAAGGTAACCTTCTTATCGCCGGCCCCCGACCGCAGCGCGATTCCGTAAACCCCCGGGCGCGCAGCATCGATACTCCCGCTGACCTCCCCCGGCGCATCCTGCGACAACGTCATTTGCGCAGTGCTGCCGTCGGGCCGCTGCACAATTGCGCCGAGCGCGGAGACCAAGCGCTCCGTTTCCTCGCTGTAGGCAATCAGCTTGAATTTAAGCCTGCCGTTCTCGTAGCCGAGTTCGGCCGCGTAGTTCGATGCCGTCACTTCCGTATTCCCGGTCATCCAGTCGAGGATCTGATCCCAGAGCCGGGAAAAGACGTTGGCGCGCAGCCAGTCGGCCGCCCAACGCTCGCCGGCATCGGTGGTGACGGCTAACGTTTTGCCGGAGCCGAAATGCCAGCTCGCCACTACAGGTTCGCGCCGACCGTCGCGCTCCACGTAGGCGTCGAGCTGGGCGCCGGCCTTGAGTTCGGTGCTCACGTAGCCCTTAATCGGCGGCAACGTTTCTCCGCCGGCGCTTTTGAACACCGGATCTCCCGGCGTAACGCGCGGTCGAAACTGCCTTTCCACCATCGTGACATCCGCGCTGCGCTGGTCAACGTCGCGAAGCGTTATCTCCGGCAGCGTGCTGGGATTGTCGGTTTGGTAAAACGCGCCACCGCCGTAGCGGCTGATCGCACTCAGCAAATCCACGTTGGCTTCGCGACCAATCGCGATCGTCGAGATCGTCACGCCTCCGTTCAGGTGCATCTTGGAGACCAAATTGTAGTACATGTCCGCGGTGCCGCCGGTCTTACCGTCGGTGAGGATCACTATATGCTTGATTGCGGTAGGACTCGAAGTAAGGTTGCGGTACGCTTCCTGGAGCGCGGGCAAAAGGTAAGTCGTGCCTTGCGCGAGCAAGCGATTGACCATTTCCGCGAGGTACGGTCGGCTGGTCCTGAGCGACTGAAGCGGGACCACGACGAAGGGCTGCGAGTCAAACCCGATCACGCTAAGGAAATCGTCGTCGTTAAGCGAGCGCGCGGCGGCGAGCGCCGCCGCCTTGGCGTATTCGAGCTTGTTGTCGCGCGCCATCGATCCCGACTTGTCGATCACGATAATCAGCGCGCGCCGCGGCTTACGATGCTGGGGTGGTTTCATCTCGACGGGCAACGCCCGCGCAGGCTCACTCTGCATCCAGCCGCCCAGGCCGAAGCTGTGATCGCCGCCGACCATCGCCAGGGCCCCTCCACGCTCGGCGTAGTCGGTTAAGTCGCGGCGCGTGGCGGGAGCGAGCTGAGCAAATGAAACGTTGTTGAGCACGATCGCCGCGTATCGCCCGAGGTCGCCGAGCGCCAGGCCGGGCTTGGGCTCGACAGTGTCAGTCTCAAGTCCGCGCTGGCGCGCCACGCTTTGCAGGTATCGCGCCTCGCGCGGGCTTCCCGTCAGAATCAGCGCCTTGCGCTGCGCGCCGATCCCAACCCACCCGACGAGCGAGTTGTCCTCAGTGTAAGCGTCTTGCGCCGGATTGTCGGCGGTGAAGGAGGCGCGGTATGAACGCAGCCCGGCGCTCTGCGGGCGAACGGAAAAGTCGATGCGCGTGAATCCGGGCGGCAAGATCACCTGGCGCGTCTCAAGGCGCTTTTCTTTTTCGAGCAACTCGACGCGTCCCGCCGCCGGCTCGGCGTTCGAGTTAAGCATCGTGACGCTCACCGTGAAGGGACCGCTAGCCGGGAGCGCTCGCGGCAAGCTCATCGCGGTCATCGCCACGTCGGGCAACGCCGTCGGTGGAGGCGAGAAAATAAACAATCTGCTTTGTGCCGCGGCGAGCGCGTCGAGCGCAAGGCGCGCTTGTCCGCGGTTTTCCCATCCGTCGGTAACAAGAACGACCGGTCCAACGGCGCGCTGGCTTTGGCTTGCCAGCACACGCAAAGCAGTCTCCAGGTTGGTTTGCTCCGGCGCGCATCGCGCACACCCGGGGCCCGCGAGCGCCTTTACCGCGTCGCCGAGCACGGTTTGCTCCGCCTGGCCGCCGAAAAGTATCGCCGGGTCGTCGTCGCGAAACTTAAGCTCATTCCTCAGCAGCTCAGAAACCCACCGGCGCATCGGCGCCGCGATGCTGTGCGATAGGTCGAGCAGCACCGGCCGCGCGTTGCCTTCGAAGCGGCTGACGCGCTGCGGATCGGCGAGCGCAAGCACCATCAGCGCAACCACGGCGGCCCGCATCAGCGCCGCGACCATGCGCCGCGGCTCGCGCACCTGCCACAGCGACCATGCGAGCAAAAGGACGACTGCGAGCAAAAGGTAGAGCACCGACGGATGGCCCCAGCTGACCCCGGGCATTAGGTTGTCCCATCTCACGAGAGAATTCTCCCCATCGGGCGCCGGCGCCGATATGCCAGCGTCGCCTCCAATGCGGCAAGCGCCAGCGCAGCGGCAATTAGGATCGGGGCCAGCTTAAGCTTGGCTTCGGTCGCGGCAGGCTCGGCGGCCGGCGGCGCTTGCGCCACCGCGAACACCGCCGGGTCGAGAAGATTCGATTCGCTCAACGAGTCGAAATTCACCGCCCGCAAGATTCGATCCTTGCCGTTGAGCAGCTGATAGACCCCCTGCTCAACGGCGCCGTCAAAGAGCCGCGACGGCGTCACGGCGAACGTGGCGCCGGAAGGCGCGACGATCCGCTCGACGCCCGGGGGAACGCGCCACGGCTGCCCCACGCGATAAGACTCTATCGGGGACATCAGACGACCGAGATAGCTCAAGACGTTGAGCGTAAACACCGACATCGGCAAATTGCGCTTGCCGAGGTATGGAAACGGCACGAAGCCCAGCGCGATATAGCGTCGGCCGTCACGCTCCCCGCTTAAAACCAGTCCGCCGTCCGTACCGTCGGCGATCGTTTCCATCCACGGATGGGGAGCGAAGAACTCGCCGCGGCGCGCTTCGAACAAGCGAAAATTCACTCCGTCAGTGAGCGGATTCGGCCGCCGCCAGCTCATGATCTCGACGGTGGCGGAACGCGTTGCGAAATCGAAAGGCGGCGTCGCACCGGGCGGCATCACCAAGAGCGTGTTCGCCCCGGGCAGCTCCTTGGGCGCCGCGTATTCGAAGATAACGATGTCGGCGGAAAGCGATTGCTCGGGTCTGTATTTGTCCGGCGCTTCAACGACGAGACGCACGCCCGGCAGGGCGTCGAGCCCGGACGCGTCGTTCGGCTCCGGCGAGACGAACAAAATCCTTATCTCGCCGCCCGCGCCGGGCACGGCGTAGGCCACGTTGTCAAGCGCGAAGGCGTCGGTAGGCTCAAGCTGCAGGCGGAAGTACGGAGCGGACGGCAAATCGGGAAAATCGACCGCCCCGACGGTGCCTGCCGCGAGGTTAAGCTCCTTCACGGCGAGCCGCTTTGCCCCGTCGCTCACGGTCAGGCGCACCGGCGCGGCCTGCGAGCTGAAGTTCGCCGCCACGGCTCGGGCACGCACCGTTTGGCTGCCGAGGCTCCCTCGTTCCACCACGAAAGAGCCAAGCGCGAAATTAGCCACTGAGTCGCCGATTGTAAGTCCCATCAGCCGCCCGGGTATCACGGGTCTAAGCGGATGGCTGCTGGCGACTACGACCTGCGCGTACCTCGTGTCATCCACAAGCCGCTCAACCAGGTCGGCGACCGCGCGCGGATCCTCGGCGGCGTCCAGCGGCTTAAGCTTGTCGATCTCAGCCCTGGCGGCATCCTCGCCCGCCAGCGGCGGGCCGAGCGGATGAGGAAGCGGCGCCGTCAGATATACGGTGATTTCGTCCTGCCCGCCGCGCAGAAAAGCGAATAGTCGACCGCGCGCCGCATCGAATCGAGACTGCCCAGAGGGCATCTTGGCCCGCATCACCCCCGAGTTATCGAGCACCACGGCGATCGGCTTTTGTCGACGAATGAAATAGGGTTCGGCGGCCGCCAACGCGACCAACAAGAGAATCAGCAGCTCGGCAAAGAACATCCAGTCGAAGCGCGGACGGCCCCATTTCGCGCGGCCCTGGCTTGCGCCCAGCGCCCTGAAGGCGAGCAGGCTCGAAACCACGACGCGGTTGGGCCGTTCACGCACGAGGTATGCGAGCGCGAGCACCGGAATCAACGCGGCGAGGGATAAGCCTATGGGGTACAGCAGTCCCATACGGGAGCCAGCATCGAACGGCAATAGGGTCTAACGTCATCGGCCGCGCTAAGCCGTCTTGTCACGGCGACCTGGGGCGAACCGAACCTGCGGTGCGTAATTAACCGGATGAGCGAAGCGCTAATGCACCAGGTCAAGGTGAACAGCCGCCTTGAGAAAGAAATCTTCAAACGAATCGCCGGTGTTGTAGAGGGCATAGCGCATGCCTTGTTTGAGGCAAACTGCGCGGATCTCGCGCGCCAATCTCAAAAGCGTCTCGCGGTATCGCGCGCGCTCGTTCTCGCCCACCGAAAGACGCAGCCGCTCGCCCGTTTCGGCGTCAACCAGCTCTGCCTGACCGATTATCCCCTGCGCCTTAAGCTCGCTCGCGCCGAGAACCTGAATGGCGCTGACGTCCATGTTGGCGGCAGCGAACAGACCAAGTCCGCGCCGGATCGAATTAAACAGCATGAGAAAGTCAGAAATTACAAAGACCTTGCCGGCGCGTTTAATCGAGATCAACTCCCGCGCCAGCGCCGCGGCGAGGTCGAGCGCTCCTGCAGGCTTGACTCCAACCAACGCCCGCGCCAAGTCCGCCACGCGGCTTCGGCCCTGGACGAAGCCGGCGGCGGCTGGAACCACACGCCCGCTCAACATTCGCAGCATCACTCGGTCGCCTTCCGACAAGACCACGTAGGCCAGCGCCAAAGCGATCGCGAGCGCCGCGCGGAACTTGTTGTCGGCGGCGGGATGCGCCATCGACGCGCTGTCATCGATGAAGATATAGGTGAGCAGGCTTTCCTCTTCTTTGAACAGCTTGACATAGAACTTGTCGGTGCGAGCGTACAAGCCCCAATCGATGTAGCGGAAGTCGTCGCCCAGCGCGTAGGGACGAAAGTCGCTGAATTCCAGCGACGAACCGCGGCGCGGCGACAGATGGGAACCGCGGCCCATGCCAGCGTACTCGCGCTTGGTGCGCAGCCGCAGATGGTCCAGGCGCGAGATCAGTTTGGGCGTAAGTTCGGGGACCAGATCGAACATCGCTATGCGCGGGGCCGCTTGAGCCGCTTGACCACCTGGTCGAGGATCGCTTCCGCGGTCACGTTTTCCGCCTCCGCCTGAAAGTTGCGCAGCAACCGGTGGCGCAGGGCGGGGACGATGACGTCCTCGATATCCTCGTAGCTCACGCTGACGCGCCCGGCCAGGAGAGCATTCACCTTCGCCCCCATGATCAATGCCTGGGCGCCGCGCGGGCTGGGACCGAAACGCAGATACTGCGTCGCCTCGGGGATCACCGCCGCGCTGCCCGGCGTGCAAGAAGTGATTACGGCGATCACGTAGCGCTCCAGCGGCTCGGCGATCATCACCTCGCGCACCAGCGCCTTAAGCCGCTCCACTTGAGCCGGAGCCTGAGACGGCTCGAAGATGGGCTTGACCTGGGATGCCGCAACGCCCGTGGTCCGGCTGAGAATCTCGCGAAGTTCCTCAGGCCTGGGCGGCGTGATCACCACCTTAAACAAGAAGCGGTCCATCTGAGCCTCCGGCAGCGGGTAGGTGCCTTCGAGCTCGATCGGATTTTGCGTGGCGAGGACCAAAAAAGGCGGCGCCAGAAGATAGGTGTTGCCGAACACCGTCACCTGATGCTCTTCCATCGCCTCAAGCACCGCCGATTGGGTTTTGGGCGTTGCGCGATTGATCTCGTCACCGAGCACGATATGCGCAAAGATTGGCCCGGGCTTGAACTGAAATTCGCGCCGCCCGTCCTCCTCGACCAAGATCTGGGTGCCTACAATATCGGAGGGCATCAGGTCCGGCGTGAACTGAATTCGCTTGAAGGTGAGCGCGAGCGTCTCACTCACGGTCTTCACCATCAGGGTCTTGCCCAAACCGGGGACGCCTTCGATGAGCACATGGCCGCCGCAGAACAGGGCGGCCAATACTCGGCGAACCGTTGCCTGGTTGCCAACGATGACCTTACTGACCTCGGCTTCGGCTCGCTTGAAGATTTCTCTGAACTCGGCCGCTCGTTCGGCCGGTGTCATTCTTGGCGCAACTCCCATTCTTTAGTCCTTACAATTTTGGGTGCCGCTAGCGCAGCACGTCGCGATAGCGCGGCGGAACCAATTGCCGCTCCTCAAGCTTCGCCGGGCCGGGCCCTACGGGCAAGGGCAAGTTGGCGTACGGTGTCGTCGCCTTGGACGGCGGCGCGCCGGTGACCAACCTGCCGCCTTCGCCGGCACGCGCCGCTTCGGGGATGTGCACCATTACATAGCGCGCGTCCTTGATTCCCAGTGGCGGTCCGTTTTCGCCGGGCTTATAGAACCGCGCATAAGCCTTCTGCGCGGGAGTTTCACCAAGGCGGGTGTCGCCGGAGCCCGTTTTGGTGTTCTGCGGTGCTTGGCCGGGTTTGGGCTTTCCCTCATTGCCGGCGATATCGGGAGCATGCGGACCGGGTTGATCCCCCTTTGCCACACGGTTTTTGGGCGACTCGCCAGACTTTTCTCCGGCGAGCGACTGGTTCTCTCTTCCACCACCACCCGTCTGATTCCCTTCACCTTGGGGACGATTTTCGCTCATTTCTTTAGAAGGCTTTCGACCTTCGGTACTTTCGGTTTCTAGCTGCTTTTCACTTTTGGCAAGCTCGTTTCGCGCCTGTGCGACGAGCTCCTTGCCCTTGGCTTCGCCCTCTTCCGGTCCTTTTCCGCGACCGCGCCCCTGGCCTCCGGACCCGCCTTCACCACGGCCGGGGCGCTCCTTTCCCGCACCTTCACCGCTCCCGCCTTAGGAACCCGCTCCCGAGCCGCGCGCAGCCACAGCCATGTTCCGCGCCTGCGCCGCGCTCTTCTCCGCCGACCCCCTTTGCTCCAACGCATGCTTTATGGCAACGATCCGCACAAGCTTTTCCTTCAGGCTTATATCGGGATCAGTCAGCACGCTTGCGGCAGCACGCAGATGGCGCGCAAGTTCCTGTGCGCTTGGGTCGGTCTTCGCGATCTCATCAGCCAACCGCACCAGCCGGCGCGCCTCGCCCTGGTACGGCGACCGCTCAAGGCGCGACACTAAAACCAACGTTCCAAAAAGCAGGCCCGCCGAGGCAAGGCCAAGCAGAGCCGCGCGCGCCAGCACCCGCAGCTTATTCAGCTGAAACCGCCGCACGGGATCAAAAGAAGCGAGATACTCCGCCACGCGCCGCCAGAGGATCGGAAACAAAGGACTACGCGCCGCGCCGGCAGAAGCGACCAAACCGGCGAAGGTCAAAATCTCTTGTTGAGCGTTCAGCTCTGCGTCAATTCGCGCGGCCAAATGCTCTAGGTTGTCGGCCTCATGATAGGCGCACCACGAACGCCAAGCGGCGAAGCCCAGGGCTAGCCCCGCCAGCATCAGAAAGGCGACATGAATGCGGGAAAGCGCGGCTGAACCCATCGCGATACCAATTCGCTCTCCTAGGGCCCGGGCTGCGCTCCATTTAAGGGTCAGCGCTAAAAGTGCGGTCAACAGGGACGCGGGCAACCAGGTGAGTATCGGCTCAAGTGCGGCAGCCTTGCTCGCGCGCCGGCGCGCCAGGTTGATGATTTCAACTGGATTAGTCACGGGTCGTCGTAACAACGCGCCTAACGCGTCGCCGTGACTGGCACTCGCCGGACGGGTGCGGCATGTTTCGACCCCGCCTGGGCGCGGTTATGCGTGGCCGCCGCCTTGCGCAGCGCGGCAATTGCACGTTGATGCTCGGCGAGCGATCGCGAGAAAACGTGCGTGCCATCATTACGCGCCACAAAGTAAAGATACTCGGTATGCGCAGGATACAGCGCCGCCATGATCGCCGCCAACCCGGGGTTGGCTATCGGCCCCGGCGGCAGGCCGGCGAAATCATAGGTATTAAAGGCCGACGGCGTATGTACCGCCTCGTAGGGCGACCGAACCACGCCGTCGCGGTCATATTCAGCCGTCGGATCCGACTGGAGCGGCATGCCCAGACGTAGGCGATTATAAAACACGCCTGCTATCAGCGGCCGTTCCGGGGCGAGCGCCGCTTCCTTCTCGACCATCGAGGCCAGGGTGACCATCTGATGGGTCGTGATTCCGAGCGCGAACTCGCGCTCCTCCACCGCAGGCGTCAGGATCGAATAGAAGCGCTCCAGCATCGCGGCGACGATCTGGTCAGGCTTGACGGTAGGGGAAAAACGATACGTCGCCGGGAAAAGATACCCCTCGGCGCCCGTCGGTTTTAACTGCAGCGACTCGACGATCTCACCGGCGGTGGCGGCCTTGACGAAATCGTCGGCGCAAACCAGATGCGCTCGTTCAAGCCGCTCGGCTATCTGCCGCACCGTGAACCCCTCGGGAATCGCGATTACTAACTCTATCGACTGCCCCTTGGCGATATGGGTTAGCACTTCATCGATTCGCTCGCCGCCGGAGAACGCATATTCACCGGGTTTGAGCAGCCGATCCAGGCCGCTAAGCGTGGCGTAAGCCATGGTCAGCCAACTGCTGCGAACCACGTGCGCCCGCTTAAGTTTCAGCGCGATCGACCTAAGCGAGTCGCCCGGTTTAATCGAGACGGTTCGCGGGTGCTCGAGCGGCGCGGGCGGCACAAACCATAGAAAGACGACAGAGGCGACGCACAGTGAAACCCCAACCAGGCATAGCGCGATCGTCAGGCGTAGCGAGAAACGGCGCATTTATAAACAATCTATCCTGCCGGGTGGCTCAAACAGCCCAATTGACGCGCAACATTTCACGACTGCGGCTTAATCGCAACATCACCGGCAAGATTCCCATCGACAACCGCGACCGTATACGCACCGATCCCCGAAGCCTCATTGCGGCCTCGGCCCGAAGCCACTGCCGCCATTTCGCCGATAAAAGCACCGGCAACGGCCCTATTGCCTATCAAACCTAGCTAAGCGCCGGCTTGCGAGCGAAAGGCAAGCCAGCCCTCCAGAATAACCACCGCCGCCAGCGCGTCCACGTTAGCGCGCCGGCGCGACCGGCTGCGGTAGCCAACCTTAAGCCGCTCTCTCGCCTCAAAGGTGGTGAGCCGCTCGTCATGCATCTCGACCGGTATATCCAGCGTTTGCGACAGATGCTCGGCGAAGCGGCGCGCCGAGCGGGCCGAGGGGCCCTCGGTGCCGTCGAAGTTCAACGGCAATCCGACGACAACCCGACCAGCGTCGCGCTCGGCAACCATAGCCTCAAGCGCCTGCAGATCCTGCGTCTGCGAGCGCCGGACGACGACTCCGACAGGATATATTCCTATACCCAGCGGATCGGTGGCTGCGACGCCGATCCGGCGCCGGCCGAAATCTAGACCTACCACGACCGGTCGATCGCTGCGGCGCGAGTTGCTTTCCCCTTGGCGCACCACCTCCGGACTTTCGACGTCGTTTACGCCCTGCAAGCGCCTCATATAGACACTAAACCTTATCATGTCGCCGCCGGCTCACCCACCGCGCGGCCTCATGCTCCCGCCGCCTACGAGACGGCCGCTGTCAGGAGACGCCTCTGCGCGCAAAGCGTCGGCTGGAAAGCACGGCTTGACGCATCAGGGGGGCTGCAACGGCGGCGGTTTAAGTCTCGGCGCGCGTGCGCTATTCTTCTTAGGAGAGGCAAGTGAATCGCGCAGCTCAGCTTATAAGCGACCGAGCATGAATTAGCCGACATACTTCCGAGACCGAGTGCAGACACGTTAGTACGGGGATCCGCGGCCCACACTTTTAGCGCACTCCGATAGACAGCGCCGCAAACCTCTGGTAACTAGAGCGACAACCCTAAATGGCGATGACGGCATCGAAGGCAAAAGCAAATTCCTCGATGCAGGTTTTGGACGAGTTGGTCGAGGTTGCCAAGCGCTGTGGCATAACTGTGCGACGCGAACGCCTGCTGCGCGAGATAGGTTATCGGGCGCGCAGCGGCGCCTGCCGGCTCAAAGAGAAGAACTACGTAATTCTAGACCGTGAGCAAAGCTCGGTGGAACAGCTAGAGGCCCTCGCCGACATCCTGCGCGAACATCCTGTACAGGGCTTGGAGCTATCGGCACGCGCCAGGCGCCTGTTGGGACTTAGCCAGGAGTAGCAGCGTCAGTGAAGCAATGAGTCACCGGCGAGAGACCCTGGTCCTTGAATACCCCGCGCACGAGTTGTCAGGCCGACCCAGCCCCGAGCAATGGCTTGAGACGTTTCACGCTCGGCTCAAGGAGCGGGGTCTTAAGTCCACAGCGCAGCGCGATGAGATCGCGAAGGCGTTTTATCGGATGGGCCGGCACGTGAGCGCGGAAGAACTTTACGGCGAGGTCAAACAGTCGAACTCACACGTCGGCTATGCGACGATCTACCGCACGCTGAAGCTGCTCAAGGAGTGCGAGCTGGTCTCGGAACGGCACTTCGACGAAGGCCAGGCGCGTTACGAAGTGTTCGGCGAGCGCCATCACGACCATTTTATATGCGAGCGGTGCGGGCGAATCATCGAGTTCGAAAGCACGCAGATCGAGCGGCTTCAACAAGCGATCGCACACGAGATCGGCGCCACGCTAACGCGGCATAAGGTAGAATTGTACGGGTTTTGCCGCGATTGTCGCGGGACCGAAAACAAGTGAAAGTCGTAGTCGATTCGATGGTCGCGCGCGATTGCATTCAGCAAGCTCGTTCCTCGTTCATGCCGGTGACGGTGGTGGAGGTGTGTGATGAGCGTGGAAGGCACGACAGGTGCGATGAACGCCTTTAGTTCTCAAAGCTCCCAGCAGGCAAGCGCGCCGCTCAAAGCCGACGGGCTGCCCCGACCATCATCATTGCGCAGGGCGCCGCAGGTTGAGCGCAACGGGGGTTCTGCGACCGGCGACCCGTCGCCTGTAGTCGAACTGGACCTGAAGCTCTGGGAGCGGATCCTCTTCTACTGCATGGTAGGGGTCCTGCACGCCATCAGCCTGCTGCCTGACTTCCTGTTGTGGCGACTGGGAGAACTCGGCGGCAAGCTTGCGTATATCCTCGACAGCCGCCACGTGAAGATCGGTCTTATTAACCTGAAAATCGCCTTTCCAGAGCGTTCAGAAGAGCAGCGCCGGCAGATCCTAAAAGCCTCCTACATCAATCTCGGACGCGGGGCAGCGGAGTATATCAGGCTGGGAGGCTTCTTTTATCGGCGTCTTTTGCAGCGCGTGCGCTACGAGCGTTTCGAATACTGGGAAGAACTCAAGGCCCGTTACCCCGGCCGCGGGCTGATTATCATTTCTGCGCACTTCGGCAACTTCGAGCTGTTGCCCGCCGCCCATGCGATGCATGGCTATCAGATTGGCCTTGTCCATCACACGCAGCGCTTTCATGCCGGCGACGCTTTGACCACCTTCGTGCGCCGTCGGTTAGGCGTTGAGTTGTTCCGCAAACATTCCGCGGCGCGCGCCGTGTTGAAAGCGCTGAAGGACGGCAAGCTCGTCGGCGTGTCCTTCGATCAGAACGCCAAGCGCAGCGAGGCGATTTTCGTGCCGTTTTTCGGCGAACTTGCGGCCACTTCGCGAGCTCTGGCGCGATTGGTCTCGATGGCGCGAGTGCCTGTGGTGCCGGTGTTCATCCTGCGCGAGGAAAACCCTCGCAACCATCGCATCATAATCCTGGAGGAAATTCCGATTCAGCGCACCGCTGACGCCGAGGCTGATATCACAGTCAACACGACGCGCTTCGTGCGCGCGATCGAGGAGACCGTGCGGCGCTATCCAGAGCAGTTCCTCTGGACCCATCGACGCTATCGCACGCGGCCACGAGGCGCCGCGAAAATTTATGACGATTGATGCCGGCGCGGAGTTCCGCCACTAAGCGGGCCGATCGCCAGAAGTATCGCGAGCAATAATCCCCAGGCCGTAACACCGCTCACCAGCGGCGGCCAGCCGTATCCCACGACCCATCCCGCGGAATCACCAGGCGCGACGACAAGGTAGCGCCACGATTTCAGCCCGAACACCAAAGCGGCGTGAAGGCCGAGCGAGAAGTACACCGTACCTGTCCTCTGGAATGCCAGGCCGAGGACGAGGCCCAGCAAGGACAAGCCGACAAAGCCGGCAAGCGCCTGCGCGCGCAGGAGCGTGCCCAAGCCGTAGGCAAGGTTGCGCAGGCCCGCCCCCATGTCCAGGCGGTTTAGCTCGAATCGGCTCCGCGACCTGACCAGATGCGCGGCGGCGTAGACGGCCGCGCTGGCGATAAGGGCCGACGGCGCACCCAACCCCTCTTGAAGTCCGTCGAGGAGCAGTGCGCGAAAAAAGCCTTCCTCGATTACCCCCACGGCGACGCCCGTGGCCAGTGCCGACGGCGCATGGGTCAGCATTGCACGGAGGTCGGCTCTCACGATCAGGTTTTGCGTTGCGGCAAGCGCCCATAACATCGCGACCCCCAGCAGTCCGAGACCCAAGCCGCGCAGCGCCCGGGTGAGATTCGCACGCGGGGATGCAAAGCCGCGCTCAAGACGCGCGGCGAGCTTGAGTCGGCGCCGTTGCCAGAGCAATCCCCAGACCAGCGCCGCCATCGCCGCGCGGTCAAAGATGCGCGAGAAGGGGAAGTGAAAGCCGAGGCGGCTTACGCCGAGAGCCAGCGGCGGCGCCAGCAGAACAGTTGCCAGCGCAGCGCCCGCAACCAAGAGCACGAAAGTTGCGGCGAACGTCCTGGAACGGCAGGCCCCATCCCCGCGCGCATTCGAGGACGTCATCACGAGCGCTTTCCGCCGGGGCCAACCGGACCCATCGGGTCGTACAGCGGCTCCAAAATGATTTCGAGCGGGCAGGCACCGGCTGGCGCGTCGAGAATCTGCATCACGGCAGCGGCAACATCTTCGGGCGCAAGCATACGCCCTCTATCCAGCGCCCGGTTCGGCGGGATTAAAGACGTGTTCACGAGCCCAGGTATGATGGCTGAAACCTTGATGCCGTACGATCTGAGTTCGGCAAACGTCGCGCGCGTGAATGCGATCAGTCCCGCTTTGGCGGCCGCATAGATCGCCTCTCTGGCGGGAGCCTTGAGCGCGGCGACGGAGGCGACGCTGACGATCGTGCCGCCCTGGCCAAGCCGGATCATTTCGCGTGCAGCAATTCGGGTGAGCGAGATAGGTGCGCGAAGATTCAATGCCAACATGCGGTCTAACTCGCCCTCGCTAACGTCTACCAACACCTTTCGCGCCGTTGCCCAGCCGGCGTTATTCACGAGCATATCGATGCGCCCGAAACGCCGGATCACCGCGCCGGCCAGCTCGTTGGGACCTTCAGCACGGGCGAGGTCCACAGGAAAGACGAGAACTCGGTCCGGAGCAAGCTTGGCTAGACTGCAGGTCTGCTCAAGCTCTGCGGACGTGCGCGCGGCCAGGCAAAGATTCATATCGCGGCGCGCCAGCGCTAACGCGATCGCGCGACCGATTCCGCGCCCGGCTCCGGTGATAATTGCTACCTGCTCGCTCACTTGGCTTCCGTGAGAGTGTCCGTTTAGCAGATTTCGCTCGAATTGAGGACGTCATTGTCCGGGCGGCTATATTGCCGCAGGGTCGCGCGTAGAGCGCACAACTCGCTTCCTCTCGCTTTCTCGCGTGCCACGCAGGCTCAGCTGCCTCTTTTCGATCGACGCGCTCACCGTAGCCGGCAACGCTATATGGGCCGGCGCCGGCGTCATTCTCCGGCGTCACACGCTTTTTTCCGTTCGTAACGCGCCCTTCTCTTGTTCCCTGCCGCGCCACGAGGCGAGCGAACAGCGCGCGCGCCCACGCCGGCCGCCCAAAGTGGCAATCTCGGCCGCTGCTGGTTAGGATAAGGCAAAGTTCGTTTCCATCTAAGCGGTAAGGCGACCTCCAGACTAATGAGCGCAAAATGAATCCCGAAGTTTTCCGCGAGTATGACATCCGTGGCGTCGTCGAGCGAGATTTCGATGACCGCTTCGTAACCGATTTGGGGCGCGCGTTCGGCACGATGTTGCAGCGTGCAGGCTGCCGCACGATTACGCTGGGCCGCGACTGTCGCCTTTCTTCAGATCGCTTGCATGGGCTATTGCTCGACGGCCTGCTGCGGACCAGCATCAACGTGATCGACATCGCCGTCGTCCCCACCCCGCTGCTCTATTTCTCGGTCGCGCAGTGGAATGTGGACGGGGGCGTGATGATAACCGGCAGCCACAACCCGCCTGAATACAACGGCTTTAAGCTCGGCATCGGCCCGTCGACTATTTACGGTGCGCGAATTCAGGAATTGCGCCATATGATCGAGCGCGAGGATTTCGTCGCGTCCCCCGCACACGGCCGCGTTGTTACACGAGCGATCTTGCCCGAGTACCAGGAACTCATCAGAAGCCAGTTCAACTTTAAGCCGGGACTCAAGGTCGCGGTCGACGGCGGGAACGGATGCGGCGGGGCCGTCGCGGCGCCGCTGATGCGCGAGTTGGGAATTGAAACCGTCGAGATGTTTATCGAGATGGACGGGCGCTTCCCGCATCATCACCCGGACCCGACGATCGAGGACAACATGCGGGATTTGATCAAGACGGTCGTGAGCAGCCGAGCGCGCGTCGGCATCGCTTATGACGGTGACGCAGATCGCTTGGGCGCCGTGGACGAGACCGGACGCATCGTATGGGCCGACGAAATGATCGTGCTCTTTAGCCGCGTTATTCTCAAGCGGCAACCCGGCGCGACGATAATCGGCGACGTCAAATGCTCGCAGCGCATGTACGACGACATCGCGCGGCGCGGCGGGCGCGCGATCATGTGGAAGACCGGCCATTCGTTGATCCGCAGCAAGCTTAGAGAAGAACGCGCCGCTTTTGCCGGCGAGATGAGCGGGCATCTGTTTTTTGCCGACCGCTACCACGGCTTCGACGACGCAATCTACGCCTCATTTCGGCTACTCGAAATAATCAACACCGAGGGCAAGGGACTCGGCGCGTTGCTCGCCGATTTGCCCAAGGCGTCGGCGACACCCGAGATCCGCGTCGACTGCCCCGACGAGCGAAAGTTCGAGATCGTGCGGGCCATCGCAACCGAATTTCGCGTCGACCATGAAGTCATCGAAGTTGACGGCGTGCGCGTGAAATTTCCCGAGGGATGGGGATTGCTGCGCGCGTCGAATACCCAGCCTGCGCTAGTGATGCGCTTCGAGGCGCGCAACGAGGCCGCCCTCGCGGCCATCCGCACCCAATTCGAAAATAAGCTTAAGCCGTACGGCGTCGTCTGAACGTTGTGATCCGCAAGGCCGGTCCCGCTCGCCTTCCCAGAGCGGCGCTGATTATCGCAGGAGGCTCAGGCTCGAGACTTTGGCCGCTAAGCCGCGCGCAACGGCCTAAACCGTTGTTGACGCTCGACGGCAAGGCGACCTTGCTCGCGCAGACGATCCTGCGCCACCAACCGCTTATCCCTCGCGAGCATATTTTTGTCATCGCACCGACCGCCTTACAGCCCGTCTTCAAGCCCGCGACTCACGGCCTCATCCCGCCGACGAACCTGATTTTCGAGCCGCACGCGCGGGGCACCACCGTGGCGATAGCGTATGGCATCGCTCAGATCGCGCGGCGGCTCGGCGATTGCGTCGTCGCCGTTGCTCCCGCTGACCATTACCTGACGCCGCCGTCGGCGTTCCGCGCAACGCTGCGGGGAGCATTAAGCCTCGCCGCTTCGCAACTGGCGATCGTGCTCGTCGGCATCGTCCCCAGCAGCGCCGATGTCGGGTACGGGTACCTCAAGATGGGCCGGCCCATACGCGGCGGCTTCGAGGTCGAGCGCTTTGTGGAAAAGCCGAACCGCCCGGCCGCCGAGCGTATGCTCGCCAAAGGAGGGTTTCTCTGGAATGCCGGGATCTTCGTGATGCATACCGAGGCGCTCGCGCGCGCGCTCAAGACGCATTGCCCCGGCCTGCCGGAAGCGCTTGACCAGATTTCGCGGATGGCCCCCGACAAAGCCCGCGCGCGGTTCTCCAAGTTGCGCTTCGATTCCTTCGACTACGCTGTGTTGGAAAAAAGCCGTGGCCTGCTCGCCGTGCCAGCGCGGTTTAGATGGCATGACGTGGGGAGTTGGGAAGGGCTCTGGAAGGCCACACATCGCCCCGACAGCAACGCCCTGCAGGGCAGCGTGCTGAACTTGGACACCCGCGGCGTAATTGCTCACAGCCCGCGGCGCCTGATGGTGCTGTTGGGCGTCGAGGACCTGGTCGCGGTGGACACCGGCGACACTATCCTGATCGCGCGCCGCTCTCGCTCCGAACAAGTGCGCAAGGTCGTCGAGGAGCTTAAGCGGCGCGGCCTGCGGGACTACCTGTGAACGGCTAGGTCACCACGTCATCAAATGCCCGGCTGCGCCTTGGCGTGGCATGCCTCACCCGCGGTGGCTGTCGTGGGTACTAACAAGACGGTTGTCACCGAAAATCACACCGAACGACAGTCAGCCCCCGCCAGCTGCCTAAACACCAGCCCCAAGGAATCGCTCCTACAGGACGTCGTGTTATCCTCCCAAGACGTGCAATTTGAGTGTTTTGCGGTCCGTCTTATATTAAAGCGCGGAGTCAAAATCGGCATCATTTATAACCATTCAGATGAATTGCACCGGCAACGCGCTCAAATATTTTTTTAAGCGTAGTTAATATTCTCTAAATTTAAACGGCTCGAACTCGCAGCAATGAAGGCGAACCGAAACGTTTGCTGTCGCCTCGTCATTTTCAGGGAAGACCGAGGAAATTTACGGCAACAACATCGACGGTAATTTCTACTTTGACGACAACTCAAGCAGTGAAGTCGAAGTGATCGGAAATCACATTGGCTGAGCTCTTCAGTTCAACAGAAATACGTCCGGCGCCAATTCGGTCACGGACAATCACGTTGGCGGCAATGTCCACTGCTCTGGCAATAATCCGGCGCCGACGGTGTCGGGAAACGCGGCTGGCGGCGTGGCCTCCGGCCAATGCGAAGAGCGCTAAGCGGGCGACGCGCGGTGTCTAGGAGGCTGGCGCGGACGCCGGCAATGGTTACCGAATACCGACCGCGGCTGCCTCTCAGGTCGCCTTCGCCCGCCGAGTAATGGACGCGCTCTGCGCGGGCGTTACTGCCGGCGCGGCCTTGCCGTTTTCGACGAGCAATAGAGCCCTGACCAGGAATGATTCGCGCTGGAAAAAGCCGCTGGTGTGAAAGGACGTTCCGAGCTTCAGCAGCGCGTAGTCGAGGTGATGCACCAGCTCATGGATTAACGTGCGCAAAAAGGTCTTGGGCGCGACGAGATCGTGGCGCTTTGCGGTGCGCGCCCAGAGCACGATATACGGAGAGCGCGGGCGCGGATAGAAAATACCGTGGAGTTCTCCGCGTTGATTTCGCGGCCGTACGCCGCGCACCTCAACCATGGGCGGCCCAACGCCAAGAGCGTAGCAGAGCGCGTCGACCAGCCGCTGCGAGGCTTGAGTGATCGTTCCGAGGCGCTGTGTCGCCAGAGCGGCGCGCAGATTCTCGGCCTTGGCCCTTATGTCCGGGGTAACCGTGAGCCGAAAGCCCTGGACACCGTCGCTGGCTAGATAGCGCTTTTGATCGGCGGCCGAAAGGCGGTAAAAGTACGCGGGCAATTTCGCCTGGGCCGCAGCCTCCGGATGCGCTTGCGGCTGAGCCAGCGCTCGGGGTTGCACTCTCGCCGACATAGAAGGCAGGCGGGCCTTATCGGCTTGCTGAGGCGGTAACGTCGGCTGCCGCATACTTCGATCCCAAACTTTGCGTATTCTTCCTCAAAAACCTCGCGCGGCAAGCGCTTTTGCGAGCGGTCCACCGGTTAAGGCCAGGCAGATTCGAACAGCCTTGGCGCGGCAAATCCGCGTCCGAATAGCCGACCTTTTATTTGTGACGCTGCTCTCGGGCAAGCCACCGGCCCGCGTCTTCCAGCCTCGAGTCCTTCAGAATTGGGCCAACGCGCTATCGCGAGAGGTCGAATAGCGCAGCTTGCCGATTGCTTACAGGACCTCTGCGCGAGCCGTAAAAAGCGCCGGCGCGCCTCCCGTATGCACGAAAATTACCGTGTCCTCACTGGCTACGCGACCTCGGGATATAAGCGCCGCCAGACCCGCAAACGCTTTGCCCGTGTAAGTCGGGTCGAGAAAAATTCCCTCCGTTCGCGCCGTAAGGCGAATCGCTTCCATTCCTTCGGCACTAGCAATCCCATACCCCTCGCCGATAAATCCGTCGTGCACCACCACGTCGCCATCCGACAGCGCGACAGGTAGATCGAGCGTCTCAGCGGCCGCGTCGCCAAGCGCCAGCACGCGCCGCCTGACTTCAACGGCCGGGCGACTCACCGTAACGCTCTCCACGCGCCAGGGTAGGTGAAGACTTTTCACTCCCAGAAGCCATCCCGCGTAGGTTGCCCCGGAACCGGCCGCCAGAAGCACCAGGTCGGGCCGGATGCCGCTTTCCGCGCAATGCGCGGCCGTTTCGTAGACAGCTAGAATGTGCGCGGCCACGCCAAGAGCGCACGCTCCACCGCGCGGAATTCCGTACGGCCGCCGGCCGGCGCGGGCCATGTCCGCGACGACCGATTCTATCTCAGCGTCGACCGACGCGCGGTCCGGATTTCCGGTGAAACGGACTTTGCCGCCGAGCATCCGAGTCAACAGATAATTGCCTTCCGTGCGCGGCGGCGGCGAGCCCCACAAAATCGCGAGGCTTTCGATTCCCGCGAAAGCCGCGGCAGCCGCCGTAGCCCTCACGTGATTCGACTGCGGGCCAGCCCCGGTAACCACGATATCAGCCTGCCGAGCTATAGCGTCGGCCAGCAGAAACTCAAGGCCGCGAACCTTATTGCCCCCGAAACCGAAGCCGATGAGGTCGTCACGCTTAAACCAGAGATGCGCTATACCGAGACTGCGAGCAAGCCTTTGGGCCGGGCTCATCGCAGTCGGCAGGCTTGCCAGTCTCACTCTGGCGAGCGCACCAAGCTTGGCTTCCAGAGGATACAAAGCTTACCTGCGTCTTAATTCTTCGACGACGCGGCCAGCCAGCGCGGAGCATTGGCCGGCGTTTCGCCGATAGTCAAACAAATCCGAAATCTCCTGCGCCGAGAGATGCTCGCGGACCGTCTGAGAGTTACACACAATCTCCTTGAAGGGCCGTGCGTCGCGCTGAGCCGCAAGCCCGAGTTCGTACACCAGTTCGTGCGCGCTCTGCTTCCCCATCTTGGGTGCTAGCGCAAGCATAAGAGCCTCCGAAGACACCAGACCCGCGGTCGCGTCCAAATTGCGCCGCATCCGCTCTGCGTCAACTTCAAGATTCGCCGTGACCGAGACCAGCAGAGACAACAACCTGCACGCCGCTGCGGAAATTTCCGGGACGGCTTCCCATTCGACCTTCCACGAGCGTCCGTCCCGCTCATGATCATGAACCATGCTTTCGCCTAATAGCGCCGCGTTGTGTCTAATGACACGCGCCAGAGTCCCTAGATGCTCGGAAATCTCCGGGTTCCGCTTGTGAGGCATCGTGATGCTCCCCACGGCGCCTGACGAGGAGCCTTCCCGCACCTCTGCGATTTCGAAGCGCTGCAGGTTGTAGATCTCGTGTCCAATCCTGTCGGCGGTGGCACCGATGAGAGCCAGCAGGTTGGCGTAATCAACCACGCTGTCGCGCGAGTTCGTCCAAGAAATCAACGGAGGCTTAAGCCCCAGCCGCACACAGAATTTTTCCTGCACTTCAAGCGCGCGAGGGCCAAGGGCAGAGAGGCTGCCAACTCCTCCGCATAGCTGGCCCACGCCAAGTTGCTGCGCTGCTCTGTTCAGGCGGTCGCGATGGCGCCTGACCTCGGCGGCCCATCCGGCCACTTTGAAGCCAAACGTGATTGGCAGTCCGCATTGCCCGTGGGTGCGTCCGACCATAACGGTGTCGCGATGCTCGCTGGCGAGCTTCAGGAGATTTGACTCAATTTGCTCCAAATCTCTTGCGATCAGCGCCTGCACCCTCATCAGCGCTCTGCCCATCCAGGTGTCCGTCACGTCCTGCACCGCGGCTCCGTAGCATACCCACTCGCCGAAGCCGCTGGGACAGCGTTGCGCAACAGCGTTAATTATGCCCACTAAGGAATGATTCGAGGCCTCGAAACCGCCGCGCACCTCCGCCAAGAACCGCTGGTCGACAGCTATGGCGCGGCAGACATCGGCTACCCCTTTTCCTGCCTCGGCGGGAATCAACGCAAAGTCAGCCTCGACCTCGGCCAACACAGCGAGGATCTCTAGCCAATCCCTGGTACGGGGCACGTCGTCGAAGATCGCCCGCAGCTTCTCTGTGCTCCAGGCGCTGCCGAAAATGGCAGAGTCAATTATGTGGAGCGCCATCTATCTCGATCCCGAGCTTAACTACACGGCACATTAGCTCTTGATGGGCGGCCGCGATTCGCTCCTCGGCGCTTCGCCACCACTGCGCATACTCTGCCAGACTGCCGCGGCATTCGTCGCACATCGCGGCTATCGCACCCGGCCCCGCACCTCCCAGGTTTTCGCGCGCCGCCACGGCTTTTGCGGGATTGAGCGCTTGCTCTAATACGTTCACCGGAATCTTGAGCGGTTGGCCGGTCATCTCCGCGGCAACCGCGTCGAGGTCGGGGCCGGTTAGCGTCGACAGGCTGCGCCCGCACGCCACGAACTGACGCACCAAACGAGCGACGATTTGATGGGCCGACCTGAAATCAACACCTGTATGTGTCGTGATCGTCTCAGCCAAGTCCGCCGCCATCACAAATCCGTCAGCGGTTGCAGCCTTACCCCTGGCGCGATCAAAGCGCATTTCCCGCAATACTCCGGCGATCAGGCTCGCGACGTTAGCAACCTGCTTCAGCGCATGGGGGACCTTTCCATATACGAAGATCCGGTTGTCCATTTGGCCGGTGGCGGTGCGGTTCAACGCGACGACGGCGGCCTGGGTTCCGACCATCTCATTGGCGACGCCCCGAACGTAGGCTAGCGCGTACGGGTTTTTCTTTTGCGGCATCAGCACGCTCGCGCGCGCATACCGGTCCGGTATTTCGATCAGGCCGAACTCTGACGTAGCAAATATCTGGAGGTCTTCCGCAAAGCGCGCAAAATTGATCGTTGCGGCTGTCGCCACTGCCATGGTCTCGATCGGCACGTCCGCCTGCCACATCGCGTCGCGAGCATGAACCACGCATCCGTCGAAGCCGAGAAGCGCGGCCAACCTTGCACGGTCTTGCGGCAACCGCGAGCCGTTAATCCCTCCGCATCCCGCGGGGCTGAGATTCACGCGGCGGAAAAGATTCTTGGCACGGTCGAGATCGCGAAGAATCGGATAAACGAAGGCGATTAGATAATGGCCGAACGTGGTGGGCTGCGCTGCCTGAAGGTAGGTGTAGTCCGCCATGATCGCTTCGGCGTGCTCCTGCGCGCGCTCGATCAGCGCCGTCGCTGCCTTTACCAGCTCTTTGCCAACGGCCAGGAGTTCCGAACGCACGACAAGATGGTAGGCGACGGTAGCGGCTTCGCGCCTGGTTCGTCCGACGCCGAGCCACCGCGCGGCGTCGGTTCGGCGCGCCAGATACGCCTCGCGATTAGTATACAGATCGCCTCGTGCGGGGTCCGGAGCGAAGTCCGCGGGGCGTCGGCGCAGGTGTTCGAGCGCCGCAAGCAATTCGCGGCCCGGCTGCTCTGGAACAACGCCCGCCTCAATCATGACGACGGTATGAGCCAGGTCGGCATAACTCATCCCGTCGAAAAGAACGGCCTCTTCGGCAAGCTCATGCGCGAAGGCGCTGGTAATCAGTTCAGGCGCCGGCGCGGAAGAAAGACGGCCCCCTACGCTGAGAGAAACGTCCTCCGGCTCTGGCCGGGCGTCACGATTTCCCACTTCTGTTAACCAGAGGAGGCTCCACCTTCTCGGGAACCCACTGCCCCGTGCGCAGCATGTGTTCCGCCGTCTCCTCCAAAGTCTCAAAGCGCAGGCCCGCGCGCAGCGCTTCAACCGCAAGCACGTGGTCGGGTGCGATATTCCCCAGACTCGCGTTGGCGCCGAAACGGCGCACCAAATAAGCCTGCTGGCTCGGCAGTGGCGCCTCCCAGATAATTCGGTCTAGCTTGGCTCCCATCAACTCGCAGAACTCCCTGAGCATCGGCTCGCGCACGGCACCCCCGGCATCATAGATACCCACGCCTTTCCCTGAATCGCGGGCTTCGATGACCACCCACGCGGCTCCCCACTCCAGGTCAGTCAGCGCCTGCTCTGCCATCTCAACGGCCGTGGGTTGTCTCGTCGGAGCCTTCTTGCCGACCTCGGTGACGGGAGTCAGCCCCGCGTCAAGCGCGCAATTGATAACGTTGCGCCGCCGCTGAGCGGGCAGAGAAATCGTCCCATCCGAAACCTCAACGGCAGTAAAGCCCACCTCGCGCGCGCGTCTCATGAACGCCCGACAGTGCTCCTGGATCAAGGCGACCTCGAGCAGCGTTCCACCCGGGTACGTGAGTACGCCGAGCTCGCGCAACATTTCGAGTTTTTCACACAACACCTTTTTTGGCGCCAGCGCGGAGGTGCCGAACCCGCACTTCCAATGGTCTATATACGCGGCGGCCGCATCGAGCGCATCGTGCGTTCGCATCACGCCACAACCTGTTTCGATAACCATCGTTACCCCTGT
>JAJYYI010000141.1 GCA_021801125.1 Deltaproteobacteria bacterium
ATTTTCGACCCCGAAACGCCCACCAGTTCGGCAAGCACCCGGTTGGTGTCGCGCTCACCGGGCCTCGTTCGTCCAAACTTAGACGAACGAGCGAGTTCTTGAGGGCCTCGATCCGGTGCCTGTGCGCCTCGATCACCCACAGCTACCCGATCCGCGGCGCCGGTTCAACTCTCCGCCATCCCGTGAGATTTCTCCCGGAAATTTGGTTTTTGACGACCCAGATGCGCGCCTCGTCCCGGTCGCGCACCGCTGCCGCCGCCACGCGGCAAGAAATTCCCAAGCGGCCGCAAATCTCGTAGCGACGGCGGCCGTCGAGCAGGACTTGGCGTCCGTCTGGTCCGCGCCGGACCGCCAACGGATCGCGGCGGCCTTCGCCTTTGAGGCTTTCTTCAAGCCCCGCGCGTTCCCCGGCTGTCAGCGGTGGAACCAGCGACCTCGGTTCAGGATCGATGATTACGGAATCGCGCCGCCACTGCATGGCCCTTGTCCTTCGCCTTCCCGAGGCTCGGCAGTCTGGGCATTTGCGGGTTTCCGCCCTGGTGGCCATTTAAAGCGCGTTCCAGAGTTGAGCGACCGGTCGTTGCGCGCGCGGAGCCGTTCAAAGGCCCTTCCAATCCATGCCCGGCATGGAGCGCTTGACCCTGATAACCGCCTTTTTGTTCGACATGCCCTTGGTTTCCAATAAAATTCAGTCCTTTTCCTGATATTTTAATATTCGAGTCTTGCCCAGCGCTTCGCAGCAATGACCCTCAACCCATCGCGTCAACCCCGCAACCGCGCGACCGTTCCTCTCGCGCCGCAACAGATATTCAACGTTGTGCGAGCGTCGTTTGCAGAATCAATAGGCATGGCTTTACTCCTCCGCAGCAAGCCTTACGACCGCTGGCGCATACTCGATCTCATCAAGCCCTATATGAAACACGCGCGTCGGGATCCCCGCCAAGGCGCATCTTTGCGCCACCTTTGTCAGACGATCCGGGGAAATTTTGTGGGTCGCGACGACGAGCGCGTCAACCTTCCGCGCGTTGATGAGTTCTTCCAGATCCTCGCCACCGCAAACCGGAATTCCCTGGAGCATCCGGCCCCGTTTGCTCGGCTCGTCATCGAGAAACGCGACGGGGCTCATCCCCAGGGCGGGATTGGAGCGCATCTCACGCAGTGCCGTTATGCCGCCGTTGCCAGCACCGTAAATCAGCGCACACCGCATCCCCGGGCGGTTCACGTTGAACAAATGCTCCAGACATCTGAACGACAGGCGCGAGCCGACCACCAGCGTAGCGAGCAGGTAAGCGTCGAGAACGACCAAGCTGAAGGGCGGCCACTGCCAATGCCCTGCAGCCACAAGTGCGAACCAGCCGCCAATTACCGCAAAGGCAACTGCTCTGCCGATCGCCAACAGATCCGCGATCCCGGCGTAGCGGTAGGAGCAGCGGTACAACCCGCCGAGCATGAAGCATCCGATCTGCGTCGTCGCCAACAGAGGGAAAGCATTCTGCAGCGGGAGCATCGTTGAGCGCGTCAGCACGGATCCCGATTGAATCAGCCATGCTCCCAGGTAGCTGACGGCAATGAATCCGAGGTCGCAAAGTACGCACACCACGCTTCGGTTCATTCCCGGAAGATCGAACAGCGGAAGCAACAGACCGTTGCTCAGCGGTTGGAGTTCGCGGTAGCCGAGCCGTCTTGCCGCGATCGCCGCGCTCGCGAAGGCCAGCAGCAACAGGCCGAGACTGGTCACGTGGTAGGCGACCATCAAGAGGGAACCCGCCCCCAGCACCGCGCACACACAGTACAGAACCAAGACAACGTTGCGATGAGTGATCCCCATCGCGAGCATCCGATGATGAATGTGCTCGCAATCGGCGGTGAAGAGCGCCGGCCCTCCGAAAAACGAGAACTCGTAGCGCTGCGTGCCTGTGTCTAAGCGCACGACCCGGATCCAGCGGAGCATCCGGCGCATCGCGGTCAGCACCAACTCGGCCAAGGGCAGGCCCAGAGACAGCAGCGGAAACAGAATCGCCGCCACGGTTGCGGCTTTGCTCGAGCTGTCAACCGCAGTGACCGCTAGCAGGAATCCGATCAGCAGGCTCCCCGAATCGCCCAGGAAAATCCGCGCCGGATGGAAATTGTGGCAGAGAAAACCCAGTAGCGCACCGCATAAGGCCGCGAGGATCGCAGCCGTACCCAGACTACCGAGAAATATCGCGATCGAAAAAAGGCTCGCGCTGATGATTAAGCTCAAACCTGCGGCCAGCCCGTCGAGACCATCGACCATGTTGATCGCATTCGTCACCGCCACGATCCACAGCACGGTGGCGGACGCATCCAGCCATCCGGTCTCAACGCCGAACACCGCGTGAATGCGATATCCCGGGATGACCACCAGCGCGGCAGCGGCTATCTCTACCAGCAGCTTGATGGTTGCCTTCACCGAACGCCGGTCATCGATCGCTCCGACTATCAGCAGACAACTGGACGCTGCGCCCAGCGCCCCAAGCCTCATCGCGTGCACAGCGAAGACGCGCCGGATAAAGGGATCGAGCATCCACCCGAGAGCAAGGCTGAACAAAATCGCGCCGAACACCGCGACACCGCCGAGCCTGGGCGTGGGTACGGTGTGAATCCGGCGTCCTCCGGGAACGTCGACCGCGCCGATGCGAAATGCTAACGCTCGCACCGCAGGCGTCAACGCGAATGCGCAGAGCGCGCCGACAACGCCGATTATGAAATACTTGACCAAAGTTGACGAACGTGGCGACGGACGCGGCTGCCGCGGCTCGGTCGCATCAGACGCTATCGTTGCGAGGAGAAAACAGTGCGTTCTTATGCGTTGTTAGCGGTTGGTTCTGCCCAACCCGGCGCATTCCATCAACGCATGGGCGATGAATCGCGGTCCTTCGATCAGGTCGCGGCGCCATAGTTTTCGCGGCTCCATCACCAGCCGCCAAGCCCATTCGAAGCCCAGCCGCCCAAGCCATTGCGGCGCGCGACTGACCCGCCCGCTGACGAAGCCAAATGCGGCTCCCACCGCGACCGCGACCGGAACCCGCAAGCGCTCGCGATACCGATGGATCCACCACTCCTGTTTGGGCAGGCCGAGCGCGACCCACAGCACGTCGGGCCGCGCCTGGTTGATCATCTCGACCAGCTCGAGATCGTCACGCTCCTCGCGGGGTTTGAACGGCGGCGAAAAGAGGCCCGCGATCCTGTGGCCCGGATAATTGCTTTCCAGCCGGCATCTAAGCGCCGCAAGGGTGTCGTCCGTATCGCCGAGGAAAAAACTGCGGTAGCCGGCCCCGTCGGCGCGGGCCAGAAACTCGGTGAGCAAGTCGGGACCGGGCACCCGCCCTGGAAGCGGCTCGCGCTGCAGCCGCGAGAGCCATACCGGCGCGATGCCGTCGGGACAGAACAGGTCCGCCGAATTGAGCACGCCGCGGAACGCCGCGCTCTTGTGCGCCTCCCAGATGCCGTGGAAGCCGGTGGCGACCACGAACCGGCATCGCTCGCGCCACCGCTCCGCTATCCAGCCTTCGATCGTGTCCACAGCCTGCGCCACGGTTACCCGGTCCACCCGGCAGCCGAGGATCCGCACATTCGGCAGACCGCAACCCGCTTCGCGACGATCCATGGCCGCCTCATGCGTTTGCATCGGCGCCACCTACTCGCCCGCGGGCGCGGGTGCCGACGCGCGACCGCGCCGGGCCGCGAGTTGCCCCGCGATCCATCGATAGGTCGCCCGCATCCCCGCCTCCAGCGAAAGGCTGGGCTCCCATCCCAGCTTCTCGCGAATCAGCCGGTTGTCCGAATTCCTGCCGCGGACGCCGGTGGGCCCGGAAATGTGCTTCAGCTTGAGCCGCTTGCCCGCGATGCGCATCGCCATCGCGGCCAGTTCGTCGATCGTGACCATCTGCTCGGAGCCGATATTCACCGGGCCGGTGAAATCCGACTCCATCAGGCGTCGTACGCCCTCGAGGCACTCATCGATGTAGAGAAACGAGCGCGTTTGCCGTCCGTCGCCCCAGATCTCGATCTCGGTGCCGTCCGCCGCCTCGGCGACCTTGCGGCAGATTGCCGCCGGAGCCTTCTCCCGTCCGCCGTCCCAGGTGCCCTCGGGACCGAAGATGTTGTGGAAGCGCGCGATGCGCACCGCGATTCCGCAGTTGCGCTGATACGCCAGGTACATCCGCTCGCTGAACAGCTTCTCCCATCCGTATTCGCTGTCCGGCGCGGCCGGATAGGCGGAGTCCTCGGCGCAGTTGGGATTATCGGGATCGGTCTGGTTGTACTCCGGATATATGCAGGCCGAGGACGAATAGAAGATTCTTCCCACCCGGCTCTCGACCGCAGCCCGCGCCATGTTCAAGTTGATCAGCGCCGAGTTGTGCATGATTGACGCGTCGTTCTCGCCGGTAAAGACGAACCCTGCGCCGCCCATGTCGGCCGCGAGCTGATACACCTCATCGACGTTGCGCGCCGCCGCGCGGCAGACCTGCGGGTCGCGCAGGTCCTCGGTGAGGAACTCATCCGCCTCGCTCGGGGCGAACTCGGGCGCCTTCAGGTCCACCCCGCGCACCCAAAACCCTTCGCGCTTAAGCCGCTTGACCAGGTGCGCGCCGATGAATCCCCCGGCGCCGCACACTACCGCCCTGCGAGCGTTAGCCGACATATGCACACCACCTCTCTGTGTTGGAGAAATAGATCTATGTTGGAGAAATAGACGCTTCAGTAAGCCGCGCTTACGCGCGGCAGCTCCGCCGGAAGCGAATGCGCCATAGCGACGCGTACGCGCCGGACCGACTTCGCTCGTTTGAGCGCGCGGTTGAGTTCGCCGATATAGACAACCGCCGGGAGCTGAATGAGAAGATCGACGCTATAGAGGGCCGCGCAATTTTCCGGGTAGCTGCGGAACGTGAAGAACGTCATGATCCCCGCCACCCACAGCAACATCATTCGCTCGCTCGCGTTCAGGCGGCTTCGCCACCAGAGCGCGCGGATTAGCATCAGCCACGAGACCGTCAGACCGCCGACGTAGCCGACCGCGCCAATGAATCCGCCGCACAGCAACGCATAGAGAGGGCCGTTCTGGGCGTTTCCGATCTCCATCGGGAATTGCCGGTCCGCTTGCGGCCCGTAACCGATTAGCGGCGATTCAAGGATTTTCTTCCACGCTTCATGAAAGATGCGCGTGCGGCCCGACATCGATGCCAACTCCTCGCCCTGCGTACCGCGCGTCGCATACATATAAATGGAATGGAGCGTGTCGTTCGGGATGAACCCGGACACCAACACCAGGGCCATGACCGCGAGGATGCTCCATCCTGCGACCCGCGCCCTGCCCTTGAGCAGAATCATCACCAGGGCAAGCGCAAACGCGAGCGAAAAGAGCGAGCCTCGCGACTGCATCGCCCACACCAGGTAGAAACAGGGGACGAAAACTGCCGCCCACGCAAGCCTCCAGTATCCACGGGTCTCCCAAAGCGCGACGAATGCGATAATCGCCGGCACTGCGGCCATCCGTGAGAGTCCGGAGGAGCGGACCATTGCCATCCCGGCGACCGAGGGCATCCGGTTGACCACCGCGTAACCGCTGAGGCCCGCCGATGTCTCAGCCAGAAGTTGACCGCGAGCCACGAAGACCACGACAGCGAGCACTGCAGAACAAAGAAGCCACGTCAGGCGGTTAAGCTCGCCAGCACGATGCAACGCGGTTCCCTCCCGCATGTAGACGTCGAGCGCGGCAAACGCACCGAGATAGGCGAGACCCCAGTATCCAATTTCGAACCATGGATCGGCGTAAACGCTGGAGAGCAGGCAAATGGCGCCGTACCAGAGCCAAAGTCCCTCCGGCAATGTCAAGTTCCGCCGCCGAGCCCGCTGATTCAAAACCCGATAAAATAGCCATACGGCCAGCATCAGGAGCGGGAAAGCGGCCCTGAGGCCATTGAAGGCGCCGGTCCATCCGCTCGCGATGTAATCGAAGTCGAGGTTCCAAGGGCCGGTGTTGATTCCCGCCCACAAAACAAACCAGCAAACCGCGCCGAAACCAATGCCGATGCCCGTCAAGCGCTCGAGCAGCGTCACACGAGTCCGTGACCATTCGCCTTTACGAACGATCGTAGGCATCGGTTGCAACCGGGAATTCATGCTCCAATGCGGGGGCCGAATGCGCCGCCAATGCGCGCCTGTATACCCCGTCGATCGCGTCCGCTTTCGCTTCCCATGAATACTCGCGCGCGCGGCATAGCGCGCCCGCGGCCAGGCGCCGGCGGCGCTCCTCGTCGGATGCGAGCCGCGAGATGGCCAGCGCGACTCCATGCTCGAATTCGCGCGGCGCCCGAATTTGGATCTTGATCCCGCACTGATCCGTGATCACGTCCGAGAACCCGCAATGGTCCGGACAGACGACGGGGAGCCCGCTGGCAATCGCTTCGATAATCACGGTCGAGGTCAGGTCCTTCAGGCTGGTGATCGCAAAGAGATGGGCGCGGCGCAGCCCTCTCAGCGCTTCGTCACGCGAGACTTCTCCATGCCACGCGCACCGGCTATCGAGCCCAAGGCGCGAGGCGAGCGCTTGCCAATCCCCGCGACATGGCCCGTCGCCATAGATATCCAGATGCCAGTCGGTCTGGACCGCGCGCAACGCACTGAGCAGGAGCGGAAGAGCTTTTCCCGGAAGATGCCGGCCGCTCCACGCTATTCGCAGCGGTTCTCCGGGAGCGCGAAGGGCGAATTCCGATGCCGGTTCGAATGGAGTACCGACTTCACATATCACCTCGCTCGGCACTCCATACCATTTGCGAATTTCGGCCTGTATCGCCGAGGTAGCTGCGATTACTCCGTCCGCGCGGCTGAACGCCTTGCGGGGACCGCGCAGGAACCTCTTATGAGCGGAGTTAACAATGTTTCGCGCCGCGTAATAGATGGCGCCACGAGCGCCCATCTCCGGAAGCAGGCGCCATGGCGTGTTTTCAAGGCCGCCGATCGGCCCCCATACGAAAGGAATGTCAAGCTTCCACAGATGGCCCGGAAACCGGAAGCCAACGTAGGTAACCTGGTGGACCAGGTCGAAGCCGATCTCACGATGAAGCTGGAACCCAACTGCGAAAGCATCACGAAGCCACCATCGGTATGCCCAGTTCACGATCGGTTTGACGATGGAATTTTCGATCCCGATCCAGATCGGACTCGGCCGGTAGTGCCACAGCTTTTCATCGACATAGACGAAGTGGATGCGGCCGCGCTTTTCCGGCGCACGGCGCAGGGCATATTCAAGGTCGCGCCGATGATATGCAGCGGTGAGGACCCATGTTTCGTGATTGCGCGCGATCGCGTTCACCCAGCCCCATCCGACGCCCTCCTCCGAACCACGGAACGGGTTACACGCGTACGCGCATGCCAGCACCTTCATGGATTCGCAGAGAGACCGTTCTCGCGCAGCATCTGACCCCGGTCGGATCGCAGCGTACTCAGGCAGATCATGGATTTCCAAAGGAGCGGCAGGCGACCGGAAAACCTGCTTACCGAAAGGTCAAAGCCGGCTTCCGACAACATATTTTGCAGAGTTTTCACCGAAAAAAACTTTATGTGCCCGCACTCCCAGTCGACGGTGTGGTGGCGATCCCAACCATTGACCAGGCTCAGCACAAGGTTTTTGACGTAGCCGTGGTAGGGAGTGGAGAGCAACATCACCCCTCCTGGTTGCAGGTGATTGCGCATGTTTTCCAAAAAAAGGCGCGGGGCGAACAAATGTTCGATCACTTCCAAGCTAACGATCAGGTCCCACCCGCCGAGAGGCGCCAACGCAACGAGATTGTCGTACACGGAGCGAAGCTGGAAGTGGACACCCGGATAGGTCGTCCGAGCCAGTTTAATGCCCGACGGCGAAGCATCGATGCCGACGACCTGGTGCCCCATACCCGCAAGCTGTGCGGCTATGAATCCAGTTCCGCACCCTGCATCAAGAATTCGTAACTGTCGCCCTCGCGGGAGCATTGCCTTGACGGTCGGCCACAAGTAGGCGTGGTGGGAATGCTCACCGCCGCCCTCCCATTTGTACGCACCTTCAAATCGCCCGGGGCTCTTATTTTCGGTTGTGCTCGGTACTTTCGTGCGCTCGAACTCTGCCACGAGAGTGCCCTCTATACGCCGTTTGGTCGCCGAAGACGGTGTGCCGTTATCGCCGCTGCCCTACCTACGCAGTCCCCGAATGCTCGGGACAGCGCGCCCCGGTCGGACCTCGCGGCGGCTTCGCGCAGACTTATGCGAATGAGAACCATCAGGCCAAGCCAACATTTCGGATGGGAAAGCCGTGCCTTCTTACGAAGTAGAGGTCATTTC
Source organism: Deltaproteobacteria bacterium (assembly GCA_021801125.1). GTDB lineage: Bacteria > Desulfobacterota > Binatia > Binatales > Binataceae > JAJYYI01. The sequence goes on from JAJYYI010000141.1 coordinate 8,338, forward strand.
GCCCTTCGGCCTCCCGGACGGCAGCGGACACGACGTTAGGGAACGCAAATCCATCTGTTATTCAGGCCATGCACCCAGGACCCCGTCCTGGCGCCGCGCGAAGTACACTCGCCCGGCGGGTTCGCGGGCCCATCGCAGTTTGGACAATAGAAACTCGCCCCATTTATTACTTTCCCCGGCAGCGGCCAGCGTAGACCCTCGCTCACGGTCATGCCGGCGACCCTTACGTCACCGGTTGTGTTACGAATTGGTGGCCTATATCGTCGCACAGCCTGCCCGGTGTCCTTAAACATGCAGAGCGTCTCACCGCGATTTAGTTCCACGCGTTGATTCGCCGCTAGCGCGGTGGTCGTGCCCCCTTTGAGGATATCCCATGACCAGCATCCGTCCACCGGTGTCCAAGTTATTTCGTTAAAATTAGCCTTACTAAGCATGGCGTTACCTGTCAACGTTGAGCCTGCTGACGATGGCAGAGTAACGCCTCCATTCCTGTCATGACACACTATGTAATACTTATACGCGGTACTACCCACGGCTCCTCTGGGACTCACCGTCGGCGCCTTCGGTGTAGGCAATTGCGAGGCTGTCATTAAGCCCGCTAACTCCGCGCCGGAATGAATGATTGCCTCGCCGATTTCTAGCGGAGCATGGCCAAATACACCGTACTGGTTCGCTGGTCCCGCAGTAGACCATCGCAGCTGGCTTGCGCCGTACGTGCCGGGAGCTGACAATTCAGCAACCGAATTCCCGAAGGGGTCTGCGCCGAAGACAAATCCATTCTGGACCGCCTCATAGTACGGCCATATTCCATGCGTACCACCGCCTCCGCCAGTCTGATGGAAGTAGTTGGTGGTGTTTCCCGATCTATCTATAATGCTGCCTCTTTCAAACAGGCCGCCGGTGCCTATGATTGAATTTTCCGTCGCCCCACTGCTCAGGAGAATGGGTCCAGCGGCCTCAATGTAAGGGTTAACAATAGCATTCCCGTTGGCGCTGTATACATTGGTTTCAAATATTATAGCACGCTTAATATGTTTGCCCTCAATATCCAGTGAATACACTTGATTGGACGCCGCACCAGCAATGTCCAGCCCAATCGCGCCCGAAGCAGTGCCGCCGAAGATCTGATTTTGATTAGCTGTTCTGTCGAGCCATCCACCTCGGCTATTAGCACGCGCTACTACACCAATTATCTCATTATAGCACGAGCACGTCGCGGTTCCGCCGAGCTTCCAGCCGTTGTCAACCATACCGATGTTTACTCGTTCCAAGGTCGACTGAAGTGCGTAGGTCATATCAACACCAACGCTACCCGCCGTACCGTCACCAGCCACGGCGAAATCGTGGAGATAGACGTGGTAGACACCACTGCCTTTGAGCGAACCAACATAACGGAGGGCCGCGCCAGGCCCGTTAAACGTGATCTCCGTCTCGGCACCTTCGCCGCCCACTTCCGTTGCCGGAAAGTAGAGAATGCTGTGCGCACCAAGAGGGTAAGTGCATGTCCCTAGCTTTAAATGGACTTGCTTGTTATCGCCACCCAAGACAACGTTGGCATCCGCAGTTGAAAGTTTTCCGCTGAGACAGAGGCCCCGTGCGTCAATGATTCCACCGCTTGACGGAAGGGCTGCAACCGCAGCGTTGATCTTGTCGGCCCACGTGGCACCTCCGAGTCTGTTCGCGATCTCAACACCGTGTCTTTGTAACTCCTGCGCATTAGCTTTAGGCGTAGCGATAGCGACAGCTATGACGGAGATTGCCAGCGTCAGGATGTAATGTTTCATATCAACAAATTGGTCTTGTAAACGTCAGCGTCCCCCCGACGCGGCTCCCAACTCGGAAGCTCGGCCGTGCAGCAATGCGAGTCCTATTCAGAGACGTGTTCCATCTCTCGCTCGAAGTTTGCCGCTATCGCCTGCCATGAGAATTCAGCCTTCACTCTTTGCCGGGCGCTCCGAACAAGACCTTCAGCCGATTCCCGATTTTCGAGAAGCTCGCCGATCGCGTTAGCGAACTCCAGCGAACTGCTCGCAAAAAGCGCGTGCTCTCGGTGGCGCAACCCAAGTCCCTCCGCGGCCTTCTCCGTTGCGACGACGGGCAAACCAGCGGCCATCGCTTCGAGAATCTTGAGCCGAGTTCCAGAACCGGAAAAGATCGGCGCGACCGCGATACCGCACGCCGCCACGAACGCCGCAAAGTCCTCGTAGGGGACCGAGCCGACGTTCCTGATCCATGAGTCGCGGTACGGCGCGCCGCCGCCTGTAAGCGCAAGCGCCGCGGACGGGTACCGCTCGCGCACCCCAGGCATTACGGATTTAACGAGGAAATCGACAGCCTCGCGATTCGGCGGATAGGCATAAAACCCCGAAAAGAGCGCGGTCTGCGCGTTCAAGCCGTATTTCGCACGCATCCTTGCGACGGCTTCGGGCCGAACACCGGCGAAGCGCTCGAAATCGACGCCGTTGGGAAGCAGGATCGGCCTGACACCGTAAAGCCTTGCGAAGTGCGCCTGGTCTGTCGTGGAGACGGCGGTCGAGAGGTCGGCGCAACGGAGCAGACGACCCTCGGCCCATCGCGTCAGAGCAGCGATCGCGCGGCCATTTCGATACAGTCGAAGCAGATATTCGACATTGTGCGAGTGATAAATAATCCGGGTGCTCGGAACGGCTTTGCGTATAGCTTTGAGGAGCATCAAATGATAAACGGCCCATGATGCGCCTTCCAGAATCACGAAATCCGGCTGGAACCCGGAAAGGTGGTTCACTGTCGACTTGATGCAAGGGCGAAGCGAGGCGATCTTCCTGAATTTCCCTTCCGAAGCTGCTGGCACTGTTACGACGCGTATGCTTTTAAGCTCGATTGTCCCCTCCGAAGATCCGACCTGTATCAGGAGCGTCTTTCCGGGGAGAAATTTCGCTACGTTGAACGTGACCGCCGCCGCTCCGCTTGCCGGCGGATACGCCTCGTAGAAGCAACAAAGCGCGGTTATCATCGGGAGCCTTCCGAGAATCCGTTACGTGGGCAAGTGTTCGCGGCGCAAAAAGAAGTAGTTAATCGCGCGCTCATCTGTGCGCCGAGATTCAAAATAGCCGTCTCTCCAGACATACGTGCCGTACTTGAGATCCCTCAAAATAGCTTGGAGCTGCGCCCCTTCAGATGAGGGATCGTCCAGGTCAGACGAGACCTCCACACAGAACGCCGGTAGACACCGCGAAAGAAGCAGTGACATGCCTCGCACGCAAGCCAATTCATGCCCCTCGGTATCTATCTTCACGAAGGTAACAAGCGGTTCGCCGGCCTCAATGAACCACGAGTCCAGCCTGACCGAAGAAATTTGAAAACAAAAGGAACTCGACGTCTGTCCGACGCGCGCAAGGTGGTAATTGCGCACGCCTCTGCTGTCCTTGGGAACCGACATTGAAACTCTCGTATCCGCATCCGAAACGGCCCGATCGATCAGGACGACGTTGCCAAGGCGGAAGCGCTCAATGTTGGCGCGGAGAAGTGCAAACGTCTCCGGTATGGGCTCGAAACTCCAGACTCGGCCGGTGTGGCCCACGAGACGGGACAAGAAGTGCGTCCAAACGCCGACATTCGCTCCTACGTCTACAACGTGCGTGCCCGGTCGGACCAGTAGTTGTGTGGCGGCGAGATCCCAATCGCGATGGACTAGATCTTGACGTAGGAGTTGCGCATAGTGGTGTGCCTTGATGCTCAGGCGCAGCCGTCGCGGGGTTCGTTCAACCAATGCGGCCAGAGTGCGTCTAAACATAGCCGTTCGATGATCTCTCTTGCCTGGACGCGATGAAGTCCTCAACCACATGGCGGATGCCGCGCATGAAGGTCTCGACGGAAAATTTCTCAGCTTGCCGCTTCAGGTGCTCGCGTAAGGCCACCAGCAATGTTGGACAGCTGAGCACGGCGCAGATCTTCTCAACCGCCTCCTTGCTATCCGTGTACAAAAGGGCGTCGTGGCCAAGGATCTCGGCCGGTCCGCCTTCAGCCGGGGCGAACGTGATACAGCCTGCCTTTACCATCTCCGCGACCGCTATGCCGAAAGGTTCTTTCGCGCGCGCGTGAATACCGAAAGCGCTCTCCGCTATCAACCGGTCCTTGGTCTCGCCACACTGGCGCCCGTGCAGCACGATCCAGCCGCCTTCGCAGCCACAGCGTTGCTCGAACTGCCAGCCATAAGCCGTATCCCCGGCATCGCCGATAATGTGCAGCTCCACGTCATGGCCACGACCGCGCACTGCCTTAAGAATTTCTATCATTCGTTCAATGCGCTTTTCCGGCGAAATTCTCCCCACGCACACGAAACGACGAAGCTTCCGTTCCGACGGAACTTGCACCGCGCGCATCGTTACCGGCGGATACAGAACCTGGGCTTGAATTCCGTGTCGCCGGTCCAGGATTTCCTTAGTCCAGCCGGAGTTCGCGATAACCACGCCCAGATTGCAGACATTGCGGTCTGAGCTTGGGCCTGCGATGCCGTTGGAAAGTGCCAGATAGCCCCGCCGCAGCAGCGGGCTCAGATGTAACAGGCGCCTTGTTCCCGTCGGTGGCGGATCGCCACTCCGGCGCAACGCCTCGTCCCAAGACAAGTCGGCGACGAAATGAATACCCGGCCGGCCGAAATCACCGATGTTGTATGTATTGATCAGCACGTCGAAGCAATCGAAATAACGACGCATGCCGCGACTAACGAGCGCACCGCGCAGCGCTGCGCCCCAATCGGCCTTGGCAAGGGGCCAAGGAAGCGGTATCTCCAGCGTTTGGCAGTCGTCGGCTCCGATCGAGGTGCCGTAAAACGAGTTGAGAGCCGCGAGGTCTATCCGGCCACCTGCGATCAATGCGATCCGGTAGTCGCGCTTGAGCGCCTCTAGCGTCCACATCGCTGCTGCCTCCGAGCCACCACGCCCAAGCCGCGGATGGAATACCGCCAGCGACAATTTGCTTGCGCAACGAGGCATTCAGCTCCGCTTCAATAATCTGGGCTTGGGGCCGAACAGGATTCCGCGCAACAACCCCGAGCAGCGCTGCTCGAGGCCCTTCAAAACGTGGGCGACCTTGGGCGTCGTGGCAGAAGCTAGCAGCCACAGGCTGTAAGCAAGCTTGCGCCGGACATTCCAATACGGATGCCGCCATGTCGCCGATAGCGCTTTTCGCGTCAGGGTGAGCAAATCGTCGGGCCAGGGATGGTCATGTGGGCTCTCCCGCAGCGATCGTATGCGCCCTACCCAGTGCGGAGGGAACCTGCTGAGCCAAGTCTCACAAGGCCCAATCCTGTCGGGGGCAAGCCTGTGCAGAGACGAATGAAGCTTCAGGTCGAAAGAGATCGCACGTCTCAACCCGGGGACACTCATGAAGGCGGCGGCCCAGTTGTTCTTCCCGTGCACCCGGTAGTGCCCAAGGGCCCGGCCGAGCGACTTGACTTCGCCAAACAAAGAACTGGCGAGGGTCAGATATGCGTCTGCGCATATCGGCCAATCCTCTTCCGGAACAGGCATTATCTTTTGCAGAACCGTTCTGATGAATGCGTTACCGCTGGTGGGCGAATCGACCCCGAACGGACCAAAGGTGTGATCTGGAACCACGGAGCCGCCGACGCGTTCGCCCGAGCGGTTCCCGAGCCCATCAATCACCTCCAGCGGAAATTGGATTCGGACGACCCCATCCCGCCAGGCGGATACCAGCGTCGCGGCGGCTTCCGGTATCAGAGTATCGTCGGCGTCCAGAAACATCACTATTTCGCCGCTCGACGCAGCGAAGCCCGCATTCAGGGCGGAAGCCTGGCCGCCGTTGGCCTTGTATATCGCCCGTATCCTATCCCCGTAGCTCTCGATCACCTCACGGGAATTATCAGTCGAGCCGTCATCGACGACTATGACCTCGCAATCCTCATAGGTTTGAGATAGCGCGCTATCGACAGCGGCGGTCAGGAAGCGCGCATAATTGTAGTTATTTACGATGATGCTAACTTTTACGACCAGTTCGTCCGTATGCCGTGTCTCACGAGGCAAGCTGTGGACCCGTCCTTGGCGAAATCGCCGACCCCCGCGGTCCGCCATGGAGATGGAGATGCTGCTCGGGCTGTTCGTCTCTTTGTCTTGGCCCATTGCGGTCAGTTAACGTGGTAGAGAACTCGTCCCTGGAATGGTCTGACGTCGGCGCGGCATCGGTCGCAGCGTGGGAAGCCCGGATCGCGGAAGTGCTCGAGTAGTTTTAAGCAATTTTCCCGCTCGGACGGTATGGCCACAGCGTGGAAGTTGCCGCTTACTTGCTCCATAGGAACGCGACTGCCGAAAAGACTGCATTTGTAGTCGTGCCGCGCCAGCACGCCCGCCACCGCCTCGGCGGTTTCGTGCAGCTCAATCACCAATATCGGCCGGTGCGTCGCGAGCAGATTGTCGGCACCGGCGAGCGCGGCGACCTCGCCCCCCTCTATGTCCATCTTCGCGACTTCGGGCGGCTTGAGCTCATGCCGGTCGAGGAGACTGTCGAGCCCGCGTACGTCGACTGTGATTTCGCCGGTATACGCGTTCGGGCGTTGCTCGCTATTTGAGAGCATTCCCCAATCGTGCCGAGCCGACACCAGGAAGCGGGCCCGGCCGTCGGTTGCGCCAAGAGCGTAAGGGAGGACTGTGACGTTCGAGAACCGGTTAGCGCGCGAATTATGCTGAACAATATCGAGATTACGTGGGACGGGCTCGAAACTCACGACGTCTCCGAGCGGCCCCACCAGCCGAGCCGCCATGATCGTATAGATTCCCAGGTTTGCGCCTATGTCATAGAAGACCATGCCGGGAGCGAGCAAAGCGGCGAGCGCGACCTGCACGTCGGCCTCCTCAGCATACTCCCCGCCGGCGAGGTAATTCAGATATGATCCGCCGGTGTTGAAAAGTAGCCCCGCGGCCGGTCCCGTGCGTATAGTGAGATCGCGAAAGCGCAGCAGATCAGCGAGCGGATCAGTGCAACGGCGGATAAATATGCTTCGACTTCGTGCATAAGCGGCCACTGCGAGCCACGACCCGGGGATCCGTCTGCTTGCCTTGTCAATCAGGCCCATTGAAGATGCCTCCGCGCAATTAGCCGATGCGACCGCATCATCTTGTGACTATTAAGGCTAGGCCGGCCGAGCGCGCGTAGCCGCGCACGAACTCACGCTCCGCCGGTTCGAGAAGCGCTTTCCACGCCGTAGCCGCGAACAAGGCGAGCGTGGCGGCGAGAAAGAGGCTCTTCATCGCGAGGTCCATCGGAAGCGTGCCAAGGGCGATCACAAGGATGGCGCAAGCTGCGATTCGACGGACGCGTAAAACGCCCGGCGCGGCGAGCGGCGCGATCCGGCCGGTTATAACGAACAGCACCGCGGTATCCACCGTCGCCCGCAGCGCCCATGCGCAGGCGGCGCCGGCGATGCCGTAGCGGGTGAGCAAGAACCACAGGACTAGAAGATAGAGAGGCGCCACCGTGAGGTGCAGAATTGCCCCGATGTCGGGACGGTCAGCGGCCTGAACCAGCGAGAACGCTATCCATCCAATGCAGTAGATAAAGATGCCGACCGCGAGCAGTCGCATCACGGTGGCGCTATGGGCGGCGAACGACGGGCCGAGCCATAGCGAGAGAACCTCGGGCGCAAGCGTGACAAGGATCAAAATGATCGGGAACAGGGCGAGCATGACGTAACGGGTGGCGCGTTCGAATAGGACGGCGGCGCGCGCCGGGTCATTCGTCGACGTGGCGGAGAACGCGGCAAATGCGACGCCGGTGATCGCGCTAGGAACGACCATAAGCTTGGACATCGCCTGGTAGGGAACGGTGTAGTAGGCCACGGCCGCCATCGACAGCATCGCACCGATAAGAAAACGGTCGAAATAGGTCAGGATCGGGCTGATGACATTAGATACCGTGACCCATCCGCCGAAACCGAGCATCGGGCGGAGCACTGCGCGCCGCGCACGCCGGCGATGCCTAAGCGCGGGCGCAACCCGGAGGCAGAGGGCGAACGTCGCTAGCCATCCGGCGACGCGCCCCAGGACCATCGCGGCGACCATCGCATCGATCGCATGGGAAAACGGAATCACGACGAGCGGCCCGAGATAGGAAAAGATGCCGGTCGGGACGCGGACGGTGTTGATCAGGTCGAAGCGCTGGAAGGCCGACAGCGTGCCGGTGAGAGTGCCGCCGCTGATCACGAACGGCATCGAGAGCGCGAGCAGGTAAAAGGCGCGCACGGTTTCGGGACGGAGCGCGGGCGGAATCTTGAGCACATCGTGCACCAGCCACGGCGTGAGCACGGCAACCAGAACGGCGGCCGCGGCGCCGAATACGAGCATCAGGTAGAGGGAGGTCCAGAACAGTCCCGGGATGCGTTCGCGGTCGCCTGACGCGGCGGCCTCGGCGATGAACTTGGTGGCGGCGCGGCCGAGGCCGAAGTCGAACAGGCCGAAGTATCCGACCACCATCATGCTGAGCGTGAGCACGCCGTAGCGGTCCACGCCGATGCCGCCGATGAGCGCGGGGATGGCGAAGATCGCGACCAGGAACGGCACGACCTCGCTTACGAGGTTGATGATCGTGTTGCGGGCGAGCAATCGACCGCTGGTGAGATTGAGAGCGTTGTTCAAGATTTCGCCCGTGCCGCTTCTGACGCTGTCAATTCCGTCAAAGCTCGCGTTTCAGCCATCGGATAATCGAAGGCGAGGGCGCTTGAACTTCGTAACCGCCCTTTCGCACCGATGACGGTGATCCGGCTGACACACCATCGCCCCCCTCGAGTTACCGGTCAGCGCGGGGCGCCCGCGTAGCCAATTCGTTGGCGAAAAGCGTCATAGTCGCGCCGGAACAGCAGGTTTCGCGGGTCGAGTTTTATGGCGCGGGCATAATCCTTGTCGGCCGCTGGATAGTCGTAGCTTCGCTCCCTGGCGACCGCGAGCAAATAGTAGGCGTCAGCCGACGCCGGGTTTAGCTGTACCGCCCGCTCCAGTGTCGCAACCGCCAAATCAAGTTTTCCGGCCTGCATATACCACGCCCCCAGGCGCATCATGTTGTCAAAGGTCGGAGCGTACCGCACGACTTTCGCCATCGCGTCTTGTGCGAGTGCTGGATCGCCCGCTCGCTCGGCTGCTATCGCAAGTGAACTATACAGTTCACCGGGATCCACCCCGTTCGCGATACCGCGTTCGACGGTAGCGTGGGCGAGAACCAATTCACCTTTAGGTCCGTACACCAGATTCAACAAATCGTCATAGGCTCTCGGAGCCGCCGGATCGTCATGTTCGGCGCTTATGAATAGCTTCTCGGCTCTTTGGCGGTCGCCGGCCCGTACGTATGCCTCGCCCGCCTCGACCAGATAGGTTGCCCTCGTAACTGGATTCTTTTTTCGGGGAGCCGCGCCCGCGTACAGATCGCCCTCATCGGAAAAGCGGCCAAGCGTGTCGTAGAATCTTCCGAGGCCTTCCACCGCTCCACCGAAATTGTCCGCGATGGCGCGTTTGAAACCCGACTCTATGGCCTGACGCTCGTCGGGCGAAAGCCACGGCAGGAGCGCTGGATTGAGATAAAAGTGCGTGCCCCATTCCGGCGAGTTGAACACCGACAGCGTGATTTGTTTCGCCGCGGCCCTGGATAGTCCTTCACGCGCAAGATACTGCGCGTAGATATCACGGGGGTGCGGATCCGTGGGAGCAAGCCATATGGCACGCTCAAGTTCCCGACCGCTTTGCTTCGAATCCGAAAGCATCAGGGCCAGCGCCAGATGACCCGATGAACTGGCCGGATGCTCCAATACGAATCTACACGCCTGCGCCACGGTCTTCGTAACCGGCGCATCATACTGATAGGCAATTGCCCGCTGTGCCGCAGCCGCGCCCGCAAGCCCAAGAAACGCCATGCAGCAGCATGCGGAAAAAGGGCGGCGCCAAGATACGGCGATCTCGGAACGCCGTTGAGAAGTCATACGGAGCGCTAAGGCGACTAGGACGGTAAACAAAACCGCGTTGGCCGGAATTTGAAGGCTGAAATCGAAGAACGCATGCACCCCCGCCGCGGCCAATCCGCCAACTGCCGCCGCGAGAATGAAAGCTTTAGCCTGATCGAGCCCAGCAAATCCGGATAGAATCCGCTTTCCGGCAGCGAAAAAGAAAACGCCTGCGGCGCAAAAACCAACTAGTCCGGTCTCGGCGAGCAACTGAACGTAGTCATTATGCGCCGCCCGCATGAACAAGTACGACCAAGGCGCTCCTCGATAACGGGGAAACAGCTCGGGCCAAGCGCCGAAGCCAACTCCGAATAGAGGAAAATCGCGCGCCATTCGCAGCGAGTCCTTCCAGGCTGCAACTCGGAATCGCAGATTGCCGCCTCCCAAGACCGTTTGCTGCAGACGCGCACCGGTCTGATCCCGCCCCTCGGGGCCAACTAACGCGAGGCTCAACAATAGGAGCGCGCCAAGACCAAGTACACTGATGGCGGGCAGTGATCGCCATACCGTGCCGGAAAACAGCTTCGACAAACGTCTATCGTAAACCGCCGCGTCCCGGGCGGCGCAACCCTGCCCGCGATGCCCGTGGCCACTCGTTCCAGGCGAAAGGGCGAACAGGACCAGCAAGCCCAGAGTCGCGCCCATCCATCCGCCGCGTGAGAGCGATAGTACGATGGCGGAGAAGATCAACAGGGCGGCGGCGAGAGACACTATCCTCAGCGGCCCCGGCTCACGCGCTGGCGCCAGCATCGTCGGAAACAGCCCTGTCGCGAGAGCAAGTGGCAGAACCATGGAAAGGTAGTTGGCAAAATGGTCGGGATTAACGAACGGTCCGCTCATCCGCGGAAGAGCGGATACCATGGGCGCCCCCCAGTCGCTCGGAACAAAGAACCAGAGGATCCTGCCGTTCCACTCCACCCTTTCGGCCAGGCCGATCGCGGCGACCAGCGTGCCCGCAAGTAAAATCGCCGACAAGAGCGTACAGTAGAACTCCTTTTCGGCTTTCTCTTCCGCTTTGCCAAATGGGTAGCAAAGCACCACAAGAAATAATGCCGAGTAGGCCAGCGCCTTCAGCGATGCGGGATAGCTCAGCGCCGGAGCGAGCGAAAGCGCCCGCCAGATCTCGTCGCGAATGTGCGCCGGCGGCAATTGAACCCGGGATCCAAGCCCTGCGGTGGTTTTCGAAGGCGGCGCAGGACTCACAACATTTGTTTTCGGAGTAAACGGTACGGACGCGCCGCCGTTTCGCGCCTCATCGGCACCCGGCAGAAAAACCGGCGTATCGACCGCGGCGGCGCGGGCTGCCGATACCTTTGCGGTCAAAATAAGTCCGGCATAAGGCGCTTCGTTGGGCCATCCGGGCAGCGTTCTGGCGTACAGCGCGTAAGTCGAGGGCGATGCAATTCTCAGCAACTGCGGCGGAAGCGGACAGAGCTGCAAAAGGATAAGAAGCATCAAAGCGCCACCCGCAACGAGGATGGTCCCGAGTCCGCGAATCGGAGGCAGAGATTCGTTTCCACGCCAGAGTTTCACCATCCAGGCCGCCGAAAGAAGAAAAATCGCGACCTCCAGCGGCTTGAACGCCCAAGAATGCACAGAGCCCATCGGCAAGGGCGCAGCCACGATGAGTGTTGCAACCCCCCCCGCGACCATACGGTCAAGCCAACGCAAAGCGAATCAACCAGCGGTGTTGTTTGGAAATCTGGTAAGAAGTCTCAGGCCGGGTTCTCAGGATCGGCAGCTTTCACAGCCTCGTCCGGGACAGGCCCGTACCCGTATCCACGCCCGTAATAGTAAGAATGGTGGTGCGAGTAGCCAAAGCCATTGAACTTTGCCTTATTCAGCACGGTCCCGAAAATCTTGGTACGCGCTTGTTCCAAGCGCGCGATGGCTTCTCTCACGTGTTGCTTCGGCGTTGCCGCGCTATCTACTACCACTACGACTCCGTCCGCGATGCTTCCCAGGATCAGGGCGTCGCTGACTGGTAGCAGAGGTGGAGCATCGATCACGATGAAGTCATACTGCGGTGTAAGTTCTGAAAGCAGATGCTTCATTCGTTCCGACGCGAGCAGCTCAGCCGGATTTGGCGGGATTCTGCCTGAACTCAGGAGAAACATCCCCGGCCTCGGTGTGGCGTGAATAGTCCCTTCCAGTTGCCTCGTGCCGGCCAGAACCTCTGTCAAGCCGCGGTGATTTCTGACAGATAGTAGCTTGTGACACATTGGACGGCGCAGATCGGCGTCGATCAGCAGAACGCGCGAAGAAAGATGCGCGAGCGCGACCGCAAGATTGATGGCGCTGACCGTCTTCCCTTCATGGGCGTTAGCGCTGGTGATTAGGATGCTCTTTGGCGGAGCCCCCGCGCGGGACAGCAGCAGGGCCGCGCGCAAACTGCGATACGCCTCGCCCATGAACGAATATCCCCCGTATGCCGTTACTTGCTTGGTGTCGACGAATCCGTCGCGGCCGAACTGGATGAGTTTCGGTGCCGACTCAGACTTGGCCGCAAGGGTTCGCGACAGTGGAATAACGCCCAGAGTGGGCACATGGAGAAACTTCTGTGCTTCTGATGCCGTCTTGAGGGTGTTGTCAAGGCGCTCCATTACAAAAGCAAGACCGATTCCCACCATCAGGCCCAGCGCGCCTGCGAAGAGCACATCCCTGAGCTTGCGCGGGCTCGAAGGGGCGGTGGGTGGAACCGCCCGATCGACAAGCGAGATATTGGAAGCGTGCACACCCGCGACTACCGATACATCCTTCATCCGCTTCAACACCGCATTGTAGAGCTGACGGTTGGTATCGGCTTCGCGCTCCAAAATCACATAACGGACTGCCGCGTCGTTAAGTCCCAGAGCAAACTTCTTCTGGCGATCGAGCTCATCCTTAAGAGCTTTTTCCTTGCGTAGCGCAGCCGAATACTGGGCTCTCACGCTCGCCGCAATGCTAGCGGTCTCCGCGCGCACCAACTCCGAGGTCCGATTGATCTTGGCCTGAAGCTCCCGCATGGGCGGATAATTTGGCTTCAGTTCCCCGGCCATGCTGGTGTATTGCGCCTCGAGAGCGTCTAATTTGCCTTTGAGCTTTTGAACCAGGCCGCTCTCGACCACCGTCGGCAGTGCGTTGACCCGTCCTTCGTCAATCAGGGCCACCTGCGCGCCGAGCCCAATGCTTTTTAGATGCGCATCCTGAAGCTGCTGGCTTAGGCTGTTCAGCCGATCGAGTACCACGTCCTGTTTCCCGTTCATCGAAATGAGGCCGGGAATGATGTCCTTGTCGCGGCGATACTTGTTGAGGGCGAGTTCGGACTCCTCAAGCTGCCGTTTTAATTCAACCAGCTTGTGTTCAAGGAACCGCTCGGCCTCATCGCTGGCTTGCGCATTCAGCTCAATTCGCTGATGGATGAACTCGCGAACGTGGGCATTGGCGAGGCGCGCCGACAGTTCGGCGTCGGAGGTGGTGAAAGCAACCTTTACCAGCTGAGTGTCTTCCACCGAGGTGACCTTCAAATCGTCCAGATAAGTGGCAACGAGCGCCTGATCGATGGAAAGCCGCAACTCGCGGTTGGCACCTTTGTCTTGTTTGTGCACAGGCAAAGACCCGGCAACCCAGCCGAATAGCTGAGACCACACCCGGGCTAGCGGCCCTGAATTGATTTCTGCTTTACTCTGCCCGATGCCGCTAAAGGCGGCATCCTTTCGAAGGCCTTCTACGGCTATGACCTTTGCCGCGAGGCTGCGTGATTTCAAAAGCTCGTACTCGGTTTTTTGAAAAAGAGCGCTCGGCGTCTGCGCCTCGAATCCAGGAGCCGCGCCAATCGATTCCTGGTCGAATATTCTGGGTGCGTTGCTCTGTATCAGAATCGTGGCTTCAGCGCTGTACAGGCGCCTCGCCATTAGATCGTGAAGCAGGACGAGCGCGGCCAGCACCAGCGGAATCGCGAGCACCAAACCGAGATGCTTGCGCACCGTCCACCAGTATTTCCGAAGGTCAAGCTCGAATTCGTCATCAAGAACAACGAATTCGGCGTCACTCGTGCCATCAAACAGAGGCGCATTGCGCCCGATGAAATATGGCGAAGGCTCTTTCATTAGGGCACACCCGCAGTGACCATCGTAATCGGCGCCCACATGAATATGCCTTGCATCGCATAATAGACGGCGTAGCCGGGAATGCGCAGCGTAGAATATCCTACCTGCACTACATCGTTGGCTTGTACGGGCATGTCGGGTGCTTCACGCTCCTTGACCTTGTCGAGGTTGACTTTGATCACCATGGGGCGCCCCTTACCATCCTGCCGAAACACCTTCACCGAGGTCATGTCGGCCGCGTACAGCGGACCACCCGCCGCGGAAACCGCGCCAAAAACTGTAAGACCCGGGGTAATCGGTATGACCTTGGGGGTGTACACCCATCCGACCACGGTAACGTCTCCGGCCCGCGGGACATAAATGGTATCGCCTGGTATCACGGGCATTTCCATGTAGCGCTCGTCATGGCTGCCGGGCGAAAGATCGATAACCAGCGGCGTGAGGGCTCCGTCATGGTAAAAGAGCCTGTGGGCCGAGCCTGTTCCGAGAGACGCCTCATTGGTCTTGCCAGCCGCATTCGCGCCTGCGGATGGAAGCGCGGGCTCCGTGAATCCAACGTTTCGCACCGACGTCCGGTCAGAAGAGCCCGTCTCAGCCCCTTCGCCGGCTGTCGTCAACGCCGCTGGAGTGAGCAACACCTCTTGCGCGCCAGTGTGCCTTATCCCACCCGCACGCTGTATCATCTCGCGGATCGTGTCGGCGGGACCATTCAGCGTATACATGCCGGGTGTGCGCACTTCTCCGAGCACGGCTGCCTGGCGGCTGCTGAAGGTCTTTACGAAAAGATCAACCTGGGGATGGTACATATATTCCCCGAGCCGCTTCACAAGCTTTTCCCTGACCCCGTCCTCCGACAGGCCGGCGACATGCATAGTGCCAAGAAGAGGCAGGGAAATATCTCCGTCCTCGGTCACACGCACCGTTCTTTCTCTAAACTCGTGAAGGCCGGGGACTGAAACCTGCAGAACGTCGCCGGAGCCGATCGGAAACTCGGGACGTTTTCCGCGGCGCGCGGCCCACAGCGCCGCGAGGCGCTCGCCGTTGCGATTGGTAAGAGCAAGGTGCCCGACGGGCGCACGGGAACCGCGGACGGCTGCGGAAAGTCCCGCCGATCTCGATGATCCGCATCCGAGCGCGAGGCCGGCGACGATAAAGAAACAGAAAATCCTGCCTGTTCTCACTTGATTGTTTCCGACGCGTTCGACCGCTGCGCCCGACAACACTTAGCCGTAAGCCGACGGCTTGACACGCCATCCACTGCTGGAGAAAAGGAAAGAACCTGAGACCGGCGAGGCTCGCCTCACTTCGCCCGAGGGTGAGCTCTGTGCGGACTGAAAGCGTTCACTCTCGGCTCGATAGCGGTCACCTCGAAGGACTCGTGGGACCGCTGAACCCGCCGGCTGCGGCATACCCGCCGACTACTCCGCCGGCGACGACTGCCGTACCGCCGGCAACCAGCGCTGCAAAAGCTGCCGGCGAGAAACCGAACGGATCCCCGGCAATGACCGCGCCTCCCCTCCCATCAGTGGCAAGCGCCACCGCCGCCGTGCCAGTGGACACCTTCCAGTTCATCGTGAGGCCCTTGTTGCTCAGATACGCTGCCGCGGTACCCGCTTTGAAGGAAGTGCCTAGCGGCTCCAGTACGTAATTATACGCGCCGGGAGCCAGCCCGGTGATACTGTACCGGCCCTCATTGTCGGTCAACACCTTGCCGAGGATCTTACCGCTGGCGTTCTTAACAATGATCTGCACTCCAGAAACCGGTTTATTGGCGACATCCGAGACCCTTCCCACGATTTCCGCACACAGTGCAAGCGATGCCGTCGCGAGTACGAACAAGCCAGCCGCCGCCACAATTGATATTCTTCTGATCATGGAACAGTATCTCCTTCCCAAGCCCTGATTGAATCAGCTTATAATATACGACTTCGGCGAACTGAGACACTTTCGAAAGGAACCTTGACCATCATCGCCACTTGAAGAGCTTCAGGTTGGCTTACTTTCTTTCTCCGCAAGGATTTACTTCAGGTCCGCGTCGAGTGCCCGTGCCGCAGTCGGAACTACTTCATAACCGGCGCATTATCAGGAAAGCAATCGGTGCCGCACCCTATTTCCAGTTCCCACGGTCCACACGACCGGGAAGCCCCAATGCCGCGTGAAATCAAGAATTTCTTCACGCCAGAGACCTTGGCTTTCACAGCGGCCCCTATTTCTCCACCGACGCGGTGAAAGCCGCTTCCAAACGCGAAACCGCATCATTAGCTCTTCGCACCGCATCTTGCGCACCCAAAGCCGCCGCCTGGGCTCGGCTTGCCGCCGCAGCCGCCTCCCTCGCCGATTGCTCAGCCCTCGCCGCGCTAGTCTCCGCTTTGATTGCGGCAATCTCGGCCCTGTCGGTGGCTCTATCGATTTTAATTTCCGTGTTCACCGCCACCAGGTACCCGATGATCCCCCCTACCAACGGACCCACCACGGCGCCACCAACCACCCCGGCACCGATCGCGATCGCCGAACCGCTGCTAATCGCAGCCCCAAGTCCCGCCCCAAGCCCTTCCGTCGCCACCGCGCCAGTTCCCGCGCCTATGGCGGTGTCGTTTTTCTCCTGTTGCGTCATCGCACAGCCCGACAGCAGGCTCACCACCAGTACGCACGCAGTCGCCCACACCCACGCCGGCATCACGCGCTCTCGAACAGCGGTGTCACACATCACAAACTCTCCACATTTAGCGGTTCGTTAGGGTACCTACGACAATCCGCGATCTGCCTGGCCCGTCTAAGAAACGAACTAAGCACAAGCCAACGTTTGCATTTTCACCAATAGTTCGACACGGACGCCTATTCATCTTCGAGCGCGCAGCGGATCGTCTTCAAGACGAAAAGGAACTGGCGCGATCCAGACACCTCGCCCAGCGTATTAATCGCCGACAGCACTTTCAGTTCTTGCGGGCTCACCTTATGGCAGGCAAGTAGGGCTTTGTTGTCGGTAAAATCCTTCCAGGCGCGATGCTGACCCCGAGGGGCAGAGCAACAGGATGAGGTCTGCTTAAAAACCTCAGCTATTTCCGGATAGGCAAGAAACACCAACTGGTTGCATTTTATCCCGAGTATATCCGCAAGGCGGCGCAACAGCGCCAAGCCGGGCCGACGTCGGCCTTTCTCCAGGTAGGCTATGTAGCTCGGTTGGACATCGGCCAGCCGCGCCACATCGGCCTGCTTAAGCCCAAGGAGCTTGCGGTGGCGCTTAAGCAATTCACCCAGCTTCTCCCGATTCCTTAGCCGTTCTCCGAAAGCAGTGCTCAAACTTTCCAGCCTCAAGCGATGTCAATTGGCCGGCAGTTAGCACGCGTCAGGTAGCGCATGTCAGCTATCACTTGGGGAGCGAGATGGCCGATAGGTCGAAGGCCCTTCCCACGCTTAGCGATTATCGATTTGTCCGAGCCGAATCCACGTCAGCCAAGGCTGATTTCAGACCTCGCCCGAAGTCCGCAGGTTGAGTGCACAACCAAGGTTCCCGTGCAGTTGACGCGCGTCCGCCCTCCCATAGAGACGGGCTTCGCAAAAGCGCAAGGCAGACCGCCCCGTGCAGGAGCTACGTCCGACACGCATCTGCTTGGAGATGGGTTAGAACTCGCGCAACAAACGTTGGATTGAGCGCAACAAGACGATGATGGCCGGCTTCCTGAGATAACTTTCTGCAAGCCCATCGGTGGGAGAGCGGCTGGATTAAAGACTTATGTCAGCCACGGACCAGGGTACTTCTGGTCAGGACCGAAGGAGCACACGCGCCCTGTTTTGATGGTGGTCGCCAGATAGCGTGCGAGGCTGGGGTGATTTGGTCTGATTTTTCGGACCACGTTCCTGATCGCGTTGGTTACGTTGACCCGGTAGCGTTCTATTTCGGATGCCCATGCGGTGCCGCCTTTGCGGCTTCCGGCGCTGTCAAGCTCTCGCGCGAGAAAGTCCATCTCGGCTTGAATTTTCGAAGCTTTGCCGAGGTCATTTAGCGACTTTGCTTCCTCAAGCTCGTCGCGCAATTCCAATAATCGGCACGCGTAGGACGCCTTTGCACTGGCGTCCAGGGCCGGCGTCGACCCGCCCACAGGAACCCTCGCTTCCCCTGGCTCCCGCTGTCTGGTATCGGACTGCCCAATCTCCGCAGTCGTTCCTCCGCTGGCCAGGGTTTCCAGAGTCGATGCGAGAAATTCCTGTTCCGGGTGCCGCAGCAGGCAGCAAATGAGGCTGAGCCCCTTGACGTGCTTGAGCCGGAGCAGCTTGCCCTCGAAGACAATCGTCCAGTAGTCGCCTTCCCGCCTGAATACCTTTCCTTCGCCCTCTCCAGCTTTTGGCTGCTCGAAAGCTGTTTCCGATTCAGCTACGACGCTAGGCTCCTGTGGGGCGCTGAATATCGAGTCAGTGTGCACGACGTCGCCCGAGAAACCGGCCAGTCTTGCATTCGCTGACTCAGCCTCTGCTCTCAGCACCGACGCGCGGCGCTGGAGATCCTTCATACCCAACCCGAGCGCTGTGTTCAGCACCTCCGTGGAAACCGAAACGGCATCCTGGCTGCCGCCTGGCTCGTTACGGACCAGAATCATGCGCGCATAATCATGACTCGCGTACGCAGCCCATGGCTGCGCCCCTGTCCGAAAGCTCATGCATCGGGCCTGTAGCAGGTGAGCCTTAGCTTCCTTGAACCTGCCCAGCATAGTTGCGAGCATTCCAAGATAACGGTGAGCCGGCCCAAGGAATCCCAACTGCCCAAAAACGATATTGAGGTTTCTGTGCGGCAATAGCGCCTCATAAAGTCTCGGAGCATACTCTCGTTCATCCAATTCCACGCAAAGTTCGGCGAGCGTTGCGAGGTAGGCGCCGTAAAAAAAACTGTAATCCAAAGCAGAAAACCCGTGATCCGCAAGTGCATGAAACAGCACTCTTGCCCGTTCAATTTCGCCGAGAGCCAGATGGATTTGCGCTAATGATGCACGAATTAGGAGAAACCATGGCTGCCTTTCAGCCATCTTGAGCACGAAGTCGGCAAGCTCGTTCAGTTTATCGAGTTCGCGAAACGCGGTGATCACGCTGGGGACAAACAACGCGACACCCTCACCATTTGAGGCTCGAGTGGACCTGAGGAATTGCCATGCCTTGCGTTCTCCATCCTCGAAACGGCCATCGATGAAGGCCCGCAGCGCCTCGTAACCGGCAATGGTCGTCTCGAACAGCGCTCCTTTTGTTAGCAACGCGGCCTTGTAAACCGCAGCCGCCTCTGCATCAGCCTGCACCACGTCGCCGCGGCGAAGCAGATCGGCGACGCGAAAGGCAAACGCCTCGCACCAAGCCTCGTCCTTCCCGGCCGCCGCCGCGAGATTCTGCATCCCAAAGGATTTGGCGATCCGCTCATCCACGCGGTCAGGCTTTGACAGTGAGAACAGAAGCTTATATCGGAACATCGCTAAGTGGACCTCGGTGTCGCGCGACCGCCTCGCGATTTCCCGAGCCTGCTGCAAGAGCGCTTGCACCCTCTTCTCGTATCGCCTTTCGCCACAGAATTCCGCCGCCAGACGAACGGCCACCAACGCCTTAAGCGGGTTCACGGAAGAACTCTCAAAAGCGCTGAAGCTCCGCTCCAACAGGGCTTTAGCTTGTGGCGAGCGGAGACAGCCCATCGCGGTAGTCCACGTCTCCCCGGCGAGCGCGAGGGCGATTTGAGCGAGCCGATTTGCATCGCCGATCTTTTCGGCATACCGTGCCGCATGCCCAAAGGTTTGCAGTGCTTCCGAGCGTCCGTCCGCGCGTTGAGCCAGCGCCAAGCCCATCAACAGGTCACAACGTTCCGTTTCCCATCCTGAGCCACAAAGGTCCAGCGCCGCTAACGCGATCTCGTAGTATCGGGTGGCTTCGCCAAAGGAAGCCACGGTGTTTGCGTGGTTTGCGGCGCGCCCACAATATTCAATGGTTTTGGCAATGGCATCGGAGGCCGTCGGGGAGTTGCGCGCGTATTCCCAAAAATGGTCCGCGATCTTGCCGAAATACTTGCCGTCGAACGGGTGCAAGTCCGCGAGCGCGTCCGCGATTTGCCGGTGCAACACCGCTCGCTCCACACCCGGCAGCGTTTCGCAGATGGCGTCGCGGATTAGCGAGTGAACGAAACGATAGCCGTTTGGATTGGTTCCATCTCTAGCAATCAAGCCCGCTCGCTCGGCTTCATGGATGGCCTCGAGAGTCCGCTCCCAGACGCGACCGCAAATCTGTCTCAAGACCCCGAGGTCGAATTCAGATCCGGCCACGGCCGCAACGGCCAGCGAAGCACGCAGCGATTCCGGCAACAGTTCGAGATGGCGTTCAACCGCAGGCTGCAACGCGCCTGAGATCGGTACACCAACTTCGCTCCTGTCGCCCAACATACGTTGAAAAGCAAGCTCGAGCAGGCGTGGATTGCCGCCGGACATGCGGACGAGGCTCTCGATAGTTACGTGCTCCGGCTTGAAGCCTGTAACTGCCTCGATTAGCTCCCCGACCGCATCTTCACCGAGGCCGGAAAGCTTGATGAATTCGCCTGCCGCCGAGGCGACATTTGCGAATGCCTTCGCCAGACTGGGAGTTCTTCGAAGCAAACAGTCGTTGTAGCAGGCCAGAATCAGAACCCCCGGTCCACAAAACTCTTTGGCAACGATTCCAAGAAGCTCAACCGAAGGCGGATCGGCGCGATGCAGGTCGTCCATTATGATGACCTGAGGCAAAGAGCGTGTGATGATTTTGGAAAGTTTCCCTAGTATCGCATTGACCCGCCCCTCGGATGATGCCGGGCCCTCCACTACGAGAGCTCCTGAGTCGCGTTCTGGCGATTTTTCAACGGCAAAATCTTCTTGCTGAGCCATTTGAATCCAAGGCCAGAAGACCGGCAACCCACGGCTGCACGACGCGCTGAGCACTCTGACCCCGCGTTGCTGTGCAAACTTGGCGAACTCATGGGCGAGCCGGCTTTTCCCGATTCCAGGCTCGCCCTCGAGCATCACGAGCCCCCCGCCTCCGCAAATTGCAGCATCGAACGCTCCCTGGAGCAGTGAGATTTCTCGTCTTCGACCGACGAACGGCGCAGACCATAGACCACCAGCAATTTCTCTTTCACCGTTCCGCTCTTGCATCCTTCCATTTCCTCGCAGCTAGGCCTACTGCATGAAAATGCTAGTCTCGTATCTCTCAAATCCGAGTGACGTGCAAAAACCCTGTCGCGATGAAACTAGCCAGATTCTCCCGAAACAGTTCGGTCAGCGGCAGTCCTAGCGTTACGTCTATTTTCGAGACGCGAGACTAGGCAGGCTCGTCACTTGGCGAAAATCAAACAAAAACCCCGTGAACATTGTTTCGCCTCTTATAACGGCAGTTTCAAACGCTAGGGGATCCCCGTGGCTGTGCTAAAGAAAACTTATGGTTGTCAGTTGCTCACTTGTTGCCATGGCTAAAACACATCGGCTTCGTTAGCCCTGAGCACGGATGGGACGTATTATTCAGTCCTAAAATTCAACTTTTCAAGTGCTTCTCACTTTTTTTGAGGCTCTCTGCAAACACTTCGATCGGCGGTTTTGGTCCAAATGAAGGGCTTGGGATGACGGTTGCTGAGCTCGAGATAGTGGCGGATGGCGTCCTCCAGTTCACGGGTGCTTCGGTGGACGCCGCGCCGCAGCTGTTTTTCGGTCAGCGCCGCGAACCAGCGCTCGACTAGATTCAGCCAGGAGGCGCCGGTGGGAGTGAAGTGCAGGTGAAAACGCGGACGGCGCAGCAGCCAGCGCTGGATCATCGCGGTTTTGTGGGTGGCGTAGTTGTCGATGATCAGATGGAGATCCAGTCCCGGCGGCACGCGGTCATTGATGGTCTGGAGAAATTTGCGAAACTCGACGGCCCGATGGCGCTGGTGCATTTCGCCGATCACGGTCCCCGCCTTGAAGTCTAGCGCCGCGAACGGGTTGGTGGTGCCGTGACGCAGGTAGTCGGCAGTGCGCCGCTCGGCTTGACCCGGGCGCATCGGCAGCACTGGCTGGCTGCGGTCGAGCGCCTGAATCTGCGCCTTCTCATCCACGCACAAGACCAGCGCGCGCTCGGGCGGATTGAGATACAGCGCTACGATGTCGCGCAGTTTTTCGATGAACAACGGGTCTTTGGAGAGTTTGAAACCTTCGGCCCGGTGCGGCTGCAGAGCGTGTACGAGAGTGCGCGGCTTTACGTCAACTTCTTCCAACCGTCATTCAAGCTGGCGAGCAAACAGCGCGACGGCGCGCTGGTGCGTAAACGCTACCATCCGCCGCTCGCGCCTTATCAGCGGCTGCTCGCCTGCGACCGCATCGATGAAACGATCAAGCAGCGTCTGCGCGAGCAGTTCGCCGCGCTTGATCCGGTGGCGCTGCTGACCACTATTCGCGCGGCGCAGCAGGAGTTGTCGATCCTTACCAATCGTGATGCCGGTGCCGCTGGCTCCCCGGACCAGCCGGAGTATCTGGCAGCGTTTGCGACCGCCTGGCACAGCGATTACCGCGCGCCGAAGGGGCAGAGAAAGACCACTACCAAGCACTGGTGGCGAAGTCGCGCCGATCCGCAAACAGAAATGATTGACGCGGCGCAATCCCCTGTTCCTTGTCCGTCGCCATACTCTTCCTCCCGCCCTACCGGGCGTCATTGTATGGCTCCAAACACGAAATTTCCGACACGCTCAATGGATCCGCGTTGCACGACCTTTCACGGTCTCCGCATTGTCAAAAGCAAGCGCCAGAGTTCGCCAGCCCCTCCACGGTAAAGGCCCCGGGTGATGACATCGTACGCCTCGTCGGCGGAATCGGTTCAGCCATGACCCGTCCCGCAAACTACCCCGACCGGCGAAAGCGGAAACAGCTTCTCGGCATTGGAGTAAGCCACCACGCCGTCGGCAGCCAGCGCGACTCCCGGCTTGTTCATGAACGCAACTTCACACGTCACCGAAATCCCTCCTTTAGGTTTCGCGCAGGGATGCCCGCCATCTATTCCTTAAGCTTCCTCCACGTGAAGACGTCGCGCTCGTGCTCGAACGTTTCGATCGTGGTGCGGCGTGCGTCGCGCGCCCTGAGTATCGCCTCCTCCGGCGACTCGCCCACTTCCACCAGCACCCGCGCCGCGAGCATCCCGGTCCTGCCAAGTCCAGTGGATGAGGATCTTGTTTCCGCCACGGAGCGCGCGTCGCAATTTGAGTCCGGCCGAAGCCAAAGACTGTTCGAACGTGTGATCGCGAACGCCGCCGTCGGGCACCAGCAGGTGGTACCATTGGATGCCCGCGCGTTTATCTGTGCGCCGATGTTATGAACCCCCAATGCCGTCAGTTCCTCCGGGAGAATCACGCTGACCACGGACGACGCGCCCCATCCGGCAATAACGCCGAGGTCGTCGGCCAGGTCGCGGTTCCAATCGCCAGACATCGCGCCCCGCTGCTTCTTGCCGGGACAGAGCGTCATTCCGATTTCGCCGCCGGTGTCGAGCCGTACCGAATCGATTCGGAGACCGTCATTTCTTTGCGCTTTCATTTTCGGCGAAGATTACCACTCCTGCGCGACAACCGTTGTCTTCTTGGATAAGCATTAGGTAAGTGCAGCCCAAGCGGTGGTTAGCTGGTCGCAGATGCCCGGTATGAGACGGCACTTTGGAGGAAGCGGAACTCATGGCGACTTTGGAGCGGGCGATCGAAATTGCAGTGAGAGCCCACGCCGGCCAACATGACAAAGCCGGCGCGCCCTACGTTCTTCACCCGTTGCGGCTCATGCTTCGGATGCTTTCCGACGAATCGCGGATCGTGGCCGTGCTTCATGATGTCGTGGAGGATTCGGACGTCACCCTTGAGTGCCTAAGAAAGGAGGGGTTCAGCGAACGCGTCCTCGCCGCCGTTGGCACCCTTACCAAACGCAATGGCGAAGACTATGACGCCTTCATCGAACGTGTTTCGAAGAATCCGCTCGCTAGCGAGGTCAAGATCGAGGACATGAAAGACAACATGGACCTGTCGCGGCTTGGCCGGAAGGCGTCGGAAAAGGACCTTGAGAGACAGGCGAAATATCAGAAGTCGGTCACAAAATTGGAAGCCGCTGCGGGCGCCGTCGGCCGATGATGACCGGCCGATCTGATGTCCCCGGGGGACAAAATCGGGGAGAAGTTGGCCGCTTTCGGTAGAGGCCGAAGTTCATAAGTCCGCGAAAAGATTACTTTTTCTTACCAGGCTCTACCCGCTCAGGATTTTCAATTCCCCCCGCCTCCACCACCTCAAGTGGTTGATTTTGCTCGCTTTCCCTCTTTTTCGAACGTCCGGGGGACGCAACGCTGCCGGCGGTCAGATTATTTCTACGTGCCCAGTTTCTCACCGCGGCCGTAATGATGCGGTCCATCTCTGCGGAGCTGTCCGCGGTCGATTCGT
>JAJYYI010000120.1:0-11494 GCA_021801125.1 Deltaproteobacteria bacterium
GATTTCCACTCCGCCACTCTGTACGCCCATGCCGTATAGACGAACAACCCCAATACTTAATTCAGAGACGGGACACTAGCTTTTCCTCGGCGGATAGGGACGAGCCGCTGGATAGTTTTTGTTGGCGAGCTGCGAGCATCAATTGACGAAGCCGCTCCGGATTGATGGGCTTTTTAAAGATCGCATGCTCAAGCCCGGCCATCCGCGAGCGCTTTATAACGTGGTCGCAGTCGTAATAGTAGGCCGTGGTCAGAATTACCGGAAGCTGCGGGCGTTCGCGCTTGACTCGCAGGTAGAGTTCGCAGCCGTCCATCTCGTCCATGACGACGTCTGAAATAACCACGTCCAACCGCTCGAGATCGCGCACCAGTCTTAGCGCCTCGCTCGGTCGGCACGCCGCGTACACGCGGCAACGTTCGGCGCGCAGCAAGTCGGCCAGCGACGCTAGCACTGAGAGGTCGTCATCGACCACCAGCACCGTCATTCCGGCAAGCGGAAAGTAATCCTGGGAGGCTTGCCGTGGCCCGCCGACGGCTTCTTCGCGCGTCAGATCGGCGCGCAAGTCGGTCATGAGCTGGTCATGCAGGTAGGGCTTAGTGTTGTACGCGTCGCCACGCCCAAGCTCATCGAGACGGCGCACGATAGTCTTGACCTTATCAACGGCGGCTCGAATCGCTTCAAAGCGCCGTTCGTTGCTTTCGATGCGGCGCTCAGGGTCGGGCGCCTGGAGCGAGCGCCTTATCAGCTCCAGGTTGTTGGTGATCACCTCTAACGGGTTGTTGACCTCGTGGGCGACGCAAACAGCTATCTGGCAGACGGTCGCGGATTGCTCGCGCCGGCGAATTTCGCGCATGTCCCGTGCAAACCCGATAGACCCGACTACGTTGCTCAGTTCGTCGCGAAGAAGGGAGCCTGAAAAGGCAATCGGGATTCGCTCTCCCTCCTTGCTGCACAAAACCGTCTCGAAATCCCAAATGCGCCCGTCATCAGGCGAATCAACCATCGCCTGCATCACGCGGCGCGCATCTTCGACCGAGGGATAGAGCGTACCGACGACGTGGCGCCATAGCACTTCCTGCGCGGTATAATGCAGAACGCGACGCGCGCCCTCATTGTAGTAAACGATTCTGCCGGCTTTATCGACTGCGACGACGATTTCAGGGCAGCTCTCAAGCAGGCGGCTGAGGTAATCGTGATCAAGCCACTGCATATAGATTTTTTCTTAAGACCGCATAGGCCAACCAGGTGGTTTTCGTCCGTCTTCTTCGGAGTTGGCGACCTAAGCCTTTGACTCTACGCCCGGACCTAATCGCGGTTTGGATAACGATGTTGTTCCGACGCCGCAAGTACAACGTCGCGTCGACGCGAGCGTCGCAACCCTGATCAGGAGGCCTGAGATAGGCTTAAATGCCTCCTCCCTACCGCGACTTAGCTGAGGCTTAATTCGGACGCTTCTATTTATTCCTTTTACCGTCCCCTTGGCAATAGCGGGATCGAGTCTGCGCAGCGTTGCTTACCTCTTCGTGCTCCGGCCAAAGCTGGTTCGTGCCGGTGATTGCTGACCTTTTCGTCCGAAAGGAGGTCGTTCAGGCTTTATCCCCTTGCGGGCGGCTTTTGCTGACACGCTGCAACTATTTGAGATCAAGGGCGGGTAATCGAGGGAGGATTTACGGCCTTTTCGGAGGATCACGTTCTCAGCTCGCGATGTTATGTCACTCCTTATTCCATCACATCGCGCGGCTGATACATAGCGCGAAGTTGGCGGGGTAGCTTTTGGTCGTTTTGGCTTGCTTCGGCCTTGGTTTGTTCTGCGAATCTAGCGGAGGACGCGGCTTCACCCGTCCATGCCGTCGAAGGATGACCTTTCGCGTGCGACGTTACCGGCTCAGCAGTTGCGCAACGTCGGTGGCGAAATAGGAAATGATCAAATTGGCACCAGCCCGCTTGATTCCGGTCAGGATCTCGAGCGTCAAGCGCTCTTCGTCGACCCATCCGTTGATCCCGGCGGCGCGGATCATCGCGTATTCTCCCGACACGTTGTAAGCCGCAAGCGGGCAGTTGAACTTCTGGCGCGCGCGGTAAATCAGGTCAAGATACGCGAGCGCCGGTTTGACGATGACGATGTCGGCGCCCTCCTGAAGATCGAGTTCGATCTCGCGCATCGCCTCGTCCCCGTTGGCCGGGTCCATTTGGTACGAGCGTCGGTCGCCGAACTGCGGCGCTGATTCAGCAGCCTCGCGAAAGGGACCGTAAAAGGCCGAAGCGAATTTGGCCGAGTAGGCCATGATCGCTATTTGAGAAAGCCCGTTTTCGTCGAGCACCTTGCGGATTGCACCCACGCGCCCGTCCATCATGTCGGACGGAGCCACGATATCGGCGCCGGCGCGCGCATGCGACAGCGCCTGATGGGCGAGCAGTTCCAGCGTGACGTCGTTGTCGACGTCGTGGCCGGCGAGCGCGCCGCAATGGCCGTGCTCCGTGTATTCGCACAGGCAGACGTCCGTGATAACGGTGAGGCCGCCAACGCGCTCCTTGATTTCGCTGACCGCCTGCTGCACCACCCCTTGCTCGCTCCAGGACTCGCTACCGATCGCGTCCTTATGCTGTGGAATCCCGAACAGCAAGACCGCGGGCACCCCGGCTTCGCGCGCCTGCTCGGCTGCTCGCACCGCGCGGTCGACCGAGAGTTGCGCCACGCCGGGCATCGAGGCGACCGCTCGCGCGACGTCGCGCCCCGGGCAAACGAATAGCGGCTGAATAAGGTCCGCGGGCGAGAGCCAAGTCTCGCGTGTCATCCGCCGAAGCTCTTCAGTGCGTCTCAAACGGCGAAGGCGCGTTACCGGAAAAGCCATGGGTTTAACCTCGGAAACGGGTCAGACTTAAGACCGATTATACAACCCAATAGCGTGCAGAAAAGTTCCGTAAGCCGACGTTCGAGACCCTGTGCTTTCGCTATTTTGCCGCTTCGAGATGGCGAGTCGCTGCGCGCGGCTTCAGGCGGCTTTGCTGGTACCGTCCCCTGCGCGCCAGCGCCGCCGCGCGCGAGATGGGCTCAACCGCAGGAGTTTGCTGACCGAGCGGGTGCGTGGTGCAACGCGCCAGACCGCCACAGCCTCGCGGGTTCGACGACGCGAAGCCGTTGAGCCTGCGCCGGGCTTTTCGACCAAGCGAAGGTCGAACCGGATGCGTTATGCTGGTGCCGAGAAATAATCGCCGATCGCGCGAATCAACCCGCCGATCGTGTGTTCACGGGCCTCGACCACGACGTCGTACCCAAGCTTGCGACACGCCGCGGCCGTGACTGGGCCGATTGCAGCTGCCTTGAAGCCAACGGCTTGCGGGCCGAACATTTCACTAAAGTTGATCGCCGTGCTCGGACTGGTGAAGGTAACAATATCGGGCGGCCTCGCCTTAACTGCTTCGACGATGCGTTTGGCGCGCCATCCGGCGGGCTGGACGGTTTTGTACGACGGAACATCTTCCACCACGCGAGCGCCACGCGCTTTCAGAAGCTCGGGCAGCGTCTGCCCGCCGGCCTGAGCGCGGGGCAGCAGGATGCGGGCGCCGCGAATTTGCGTTTCGCCGAGGGCCTCGACGATCGCCTCGGAGCGATACTGCGGCGGCATCGCGGCGACCTTGAGGCCGCATGCTCTAAGTCTGGACGCTGTTGCCGGACCGATCGCGGCGATTCGGGCCGTCCCAAGCTCGCGGACGTCGCGATTCAGATGCGCTAAGCGCGCGATAAAGCATGCGACACCGACGGCGCTGGTAAAGATCACCCAGTCGAATTCGCCAAGCCGCGTGAGGGCGCTGTCCAGCTTGGCGTAGCTGTCCGGCTCAGCGGTCGCGATCGCCGGCAGGGGTATCACCTGTGCTCCCATTTGAGCCAGCTCCCGCGCAAGGCCGGACGCTTTTTCACGCGCTCTGGTGATGACGATTCGTCTGCCAAAGAGTGGCCTTCGTTCGAACCATCGCAACTGGGCGCTCAGTTGCACGCATGGGCCGACGACGATCACCGTGGGGGTTTCCAGTCCGGCGGCGCGCGCCGCTTCTTCCAACGTCGCCACGGTCGCGACCACGGTTTTTTGCGCGGCGGTGGTGGCGCTTTGAATAATCGCGGCCGGCGTCTGCGGATCCATTCCGTGCTGCACCAGCCCCGCCATCAACTCACCCATCCGCGCATGGGCCATCAGCAACACCAGGCTTCCACCCTGCGCGGTGGCGCGCGCCAGCTCGCGCCACGGCAGCGCGGCGCCTATCGGCTTGGTGCGTCGCTCGTGGCCGGTGACAAAGGTCACGAACGAGCCGTAATCGCGGTGAGTGAGCGGAATTCCGGCAAAGGCCGGAGCGGCGATCGCCGCGCTCACCCCCGGAACGACCTCGAACTCGATTCCGGCGCCGGCCAGCGCGGCCATCTCTTCGCCACTGCGCCCAAAGATCGACGGGTCGCCGCCCTTGAGTCTGACCACGCGTTTGCCGGCCTGCGCATGATCAACCAGCAACCGGTTGATCTCGTCCTGGGTCAACGAGGCGGCACTGCCGCCCTTCTTGCCGGCGTAAATTAAGTCGGCGCCGGCGGGCGCAAGCTCCAGGAGCTGATCGTTGACGAGATGGTCGTAAATCACCACGTCCGCGCGGCGCATCGCGTCTGCGCCGCCAAGCGTGATCAGCTCGAAGGCGCCCGGCCCGGCGCCCACCAGCCATACCTTGCCCTTTGCGCGTTCAGTCATCGGCGAGCAGCGCGCGCCCTCCCGCGTTGAGTATCCGATGTCCCAATTCACGTCCGACCGCCGCCCAATCGGTTCTCGCCCGTTCGGCGGGAACCGACGCCGCGTCCTCTATCGCTTGCGCGCCGTCGGGGCTGAACAGCAGCGCATGTATCGCAAGCGCGCCCTCGGCCATGCGCGCGCGCACGCCCACCGGGGAAGCGCAAGTCGCGCCGATCTCCGCAAGAAAGGCGCGCTCGGCCTCGGTTTCGGCCGCGGCGGTACCGTCGTTTAGTCCCGAGATAATCGCCTCAAGCTCGCGCGAATCGCCGACAGCGCGGTCGCTTAGGCCTTCGAGCGCCAACGCGCCTTGACCCGCCGCGGGCACGAAGGTTTGCTCGTCGAGCGGCGAAAGGCCGGCAAGTTTAGTGCGGCCGAGCCTCTTGAGTCCGGCGAGCGCCACGATAATACCGTCGAAATCGCCAGCCTCCAACCGCGCCAAACGCGTATCTACGTTGCCGCGCAACGGCATCACGTTGAGGTCCGCGCGCTTGCGCAGCGCTTCGAAGGAACGGCGCGCGGAAGACGTTCCCAGGCGCGCTCCTGCCGGCAAAGCTTCGAGGCCGCGCGTGGCGGTGCGCGACACCAAGGCGTCGCGCGGATCCTCGCGGCGCGGCACGGCGACGAGCCGAAACTGCGCGCCCAAATCGGCCGGCAAGT
The DNA here is from genome assembly GCA_021801125.1 of Deltaproteobacteria bacterium. Classification (GTDB taxonomy): domain Bacteria; phylum Desulfobacterota; class Binatia; order Binatales; family Binataceae; genus JAJYYI01. Next base: position 5,427 of record JAJYYI010000120.1, read on the forward strand.
CCTTCATAGAATGCACGTTGAGGTCGACACGGCCGACGGCGAGCGCCTGCTCCAGCTCCTTGACGAACAGCCGCTTCGTACCTCCCGGCTCGGCTAGCGCGGGACGCGTCAAGCGGTCGCCAGAGGTTTTGATCGGGACGATTTCGACCCGTAGCTCCCGCGCGACCTCCTCCAACGCGCTCTTGATTAGCTCGGCCTGAATAAGGGCGAGCCTGCTCGGGCGCGCGCCGAGGCGAAGTACGAAGCCCATCTCGCAGGTTCCTGCGCTACCGCCGACCTAACCCCGGGGGTCGCTGCCGCTCTTACGGCGGGCTTCCTGGGGTGCGGGGAGACCTGGCGCCGAAACGCTGACCCCCAACAACCGTTGCGCAATCGACAGCGCGACCTCCTTATCGGGCTCCTGGCCAAGCTGGCGCAGCTCGCTAAGAATCTGATGGAGAACCTTGTTGGTCACCCCGCGGACCAGCGCTTCGACGTGGGCACGATCGTCGGGGAGCAGCGTGGCCAGCCACGCGCGGTGGCGCCTGAATTCGTGGTCTCGCAAAAGGTCGATACGCGAGCGGACCGCCTTGATCGCCGGCACCAGCTCGAGTCGCTCCAGCCACCGGCAGAACGCGTCCACCTCGCGCTCCACGATTAGCTCGGCGCGATGCGCTTCTTGCTCGCGCTCGCTGAGCGCTTCGGCGGCGATGCGCCCGAGGTCGTCGATATCGTACAGGAAAACGTTCTCCAGCTCGTCGAGGCCGCGGTGGAAGTTGCGCGGCACGCCCAAGTCTATGAGGAACATCGGCCGATGCAGCCGCTCGCGCATCACCGAATGAAGCTCCGCCGGCGTAAGAATAGGCTCCCTGACCGCCGCCGAGCCGATCACCACGTCGGCCAGCTTGAGATAGGGCATGCAATGCTCCAACGCAACCGCGGTCCCGCCGAGATCGCGCGCCAGCGCCGCGGCCCGCTCCAGACGATGATTGGCGATTACCAGCGACTCGACGCCGAGCTGCGTCAGGTGGCGCGCGGTCAACTCCGCCATGCGGCCGGCGCCAAGCAGCATGACCGTCTTGTCCCGCAGCGAGTCGAAAATCTGGCGCGCGAGCCTCACCGCGGCGGCGCTGACGGAAACCGAGCCGGCGCCTATCGCCGTGCTCTTGCGCACGAGTTTGGCGACCGAAAAGGTCTTGTGAAACGCGCGATGGAGAATCAGGCCGACCGCGCCTGCCTCGACCGCCTGAGCGTACGCAGCCTTGAGCTGACCGAGAATCTGAGGCTCACCGACAACCATCGAGTCGAGGCTGGCGCCGACGCGAAAGAGATGGCGCACGGCAGCGCGCCCCGCGAGCCGGTAATGCACCTTGCGCAACGCATGTTGTTCAAGCTTGCGTTCGGCCGCCAAAAAACTCAAAAGCTCGGCCTGGGCCAAATCGGGATCGGAGGCAGCGGCAACCATCTCGACCCGGTTGCAGGTCGAGACCAGTGCTGCTTCGCTCACCGTCGGCTGACTGCGCTTGAGATTCAGCAGCGTGTCGGCGACCTCGCCCGGGCTAAAAGCCAAGCGCTCGCGCAACTCGACCGGCGCCGTGTGATGGCTCAAACCAATGATGCAGAGGGTACCGCTAATCATCAGCTAGCCGAAGCTTCCACCGTGCTTGCCGGGGACCAGTAGGTTGACCCCGAGGTACGAACATAGCAAAACCGCGAACAGCGCGATCGTCAGCCTTGCCGCGCGCCGACCGCGCACTCCGATGGCAAGGCGCGACTGGAGCAGTGCGGCGTAGAGAACCCATAGCACCAGTGACCACAACTCTACCGGTTCCCACGACCAGAAGCGTCCCCAGGTGCCAGCGGCCCACAGAGCGCCCGTGACAATCGCCAAGCTCAGTAGGACGAAGCCGCAGGCCAACAGACGGTAATTGATACGATCAAGGCTCTCGAGACTCGGCAACCGACTGTCCGGGATTTCCAGCGGACGCTTGGCTTTAAGCCGCGACTCCTTGAGTAGGTACAGCAAGCTCACTCCGGCTGCAAGGACGAACAGCGCCTGGCCCAAAAAGGCCAACGTCACATGCACCGGCAGCCATGCGCTGCGCAGCGCCCGGGGCAAGGAGCGGTCGTCATTCTGGGCCATCAGGCACGCCGCGGCAAGCGCGATCGCCACAGCGGGTGCCACCACTGCGCCCACCAGAGCGAGCCGAAGGCGCGTGATCACCACCATGCCGACCACCGCCGTTATCCAGGCTAACAGCGCCAGCGACTGTGCAAAGGTGGCCACCGGCAGGTTGCCCGCCTTGAGCGCTTGCAAGAGCAGATCTACCGTCTGCAAGCCGGCCCCGACGGCTAAAGCCATCGTCGCCCACGAGATTAGTTGCTCACGGGGCGACTTTAGCCCGACGCCGAACGCACCGGCCGCGACTACGTAAGCCAAAAGCGCCGCGAGGGTCCACACCGTGATCACGGCCGACTAACATCTCCCGCGCTGCCAGCCTGAGTCGGCGGGCCGTCTGCGATACCAATCCGTCCGGCAAGCCATTCGTTCACATGCTCGGTTGTGAAACCAAGGGCCGCCAGGCTGAAGTCGACGCCCAGATGCTCCGCCAATAGGCAGTCAACTTGCGCCAAATCGCGGCGGCGCAAGCATTCGCCCAACTCGGAGTCAGCCAAAGCGTTGAGCCGGCGCATCCGCAAATTCCCGTCGTCCAGGCTTTCGCGCAAGCGCCGGCGCGCCCGGCTCATCAGTTCAACGAGCATCGCAGACTCGGCGCCCAGCGCGAGTTCGAGCTGCTGGCGAAGCCTGCGCGCCAAGGCCGGGCTTGCACCGCCGGTAGAAATCGCGACCAGCAGATCGCCGCGTCTAAGCGTCGAGGGCACGATGAAGTTGCATAGTTCCGGCTGGCCGGCAACGTTGATCATCATGCCGAGCCTGCGTGCCTCGGCGAAAAGCTCGCGCTCCAGCGCGGGATCATCGGTGGCCGCGTAAACCAAGCTGAATCCGGCCATATCGCCCGGCTGATAGCAGCGCTCGATAAGATTCACTTCTCCTGCGCCGGCGAGCTGTCTAAGCCGCTCGCACAGGCGCGGGCTAATCACCGTGACGAAGGCCCCTGCCTGGCGCAGATTCTCAACCTTGCGCAGTGCCACGTTTCCGCCGCCGATCACCAGCACCGGTCTGTCGGCGACCTCTACGAGGATCGGCAAAAAAGCCATCGCTCAAAGATTCTACTATAACGGCAGTTGACCTACGACGGCTTCGGCTCTTCCTTGCTTGGCCGGCCGGCGCGGCGAGCATGCTCGGCTGGCCTTTTGATGCGCAGGGTCGCGCGCTGTCTCAGCAGCCAAAAAACTCTTTCAGTCCAGCCAGCGCCTCGGGTTCGGTCAGAAAGGGCGCGTGCCCCACGCCGGGCACTTCCACGACGCGCGTTTTGTCATGCACCGCGCGCATCCGCTCAACGGTGGCCGGTGATAAAAGGTCGCTTTCGCTCCCACGGATGACTAGGACGGGCGCTTCGACCTTACAATAGGCGCCCCAAAGGTCCGGAAGTCTGGTCGAGGCTCCGGCGGGCGGCGGCCGCCTCACGGCAGGGTCCATCTTCCAAACCCACCGGCCGCTGTCGATCTGCTTGGCCGTCGAGCGGCAGAACTCGAGCAGGCTTGGGCGCGGGATGCCGGCCATGATCGGGTAGGTTCCGACGTAGTAGTCTGCAACCTCGTCGAGGTCGCGAAACTCCAAAGGTGCGGTGGAAACATACTGGACGATACGCTCAATTCCTGCGGGGTCGAGTTCGGGTCCAATATCGTTGAGGGCCAGCCGCTCGACCCGATGCGGATGCCCTGCGGCGTAAATCATCGAGATAATCCCGCCCATCGAGGTGCCGAGCAGGCTTGCGGAGCCGACGCCCAGCGTGTCCAGAACGCCCGCCAGATCGCTCGCATACTGGGTATACGAGTAAGTCTCGGGCGGGCCCCAGTCGCTGTCGCCGCGCCCGCGCACGTCAAGCGAAAGCACGTGGTAGGAGCGCGCCAGATGAGGCGCGACGGCGTCGAAGTTGTGCGCGTTGCCGGTCAACCCGTGGATGCACACCAGCACCGGCGCGTTCTCGTTGCCGTAGTCGAGATAATGCAGCCGTAGCCCGTTCGTCTGGACGAAGCAACTGTTAGCCATGCGTATAATTTCCTCTTATATCTTGCAAAATCGTGTTCAGCACCTTTTAGAGCACTTACGCTACGTCAGGTGAAGCCTTGTTGGCGCGCCGACGCATTGCGTTCTTTCAGCGAGCGGCTTTCTAATTGCCGGCGGATCCGTTGCGCGCCTCTTGGGCGCCACCCTAGTAGCCTACCATCGGCGCGAAATTGACGCATCGACGGCTCTTTCGGCCCCGGTCGCCGGACCCCGCCCGGGGCGACGGTCAGGGCGACATGCTTGCAACCCGGCCGAGGCTGGGCTTGAATGCCGCCATGTGCGCCGCGTCTTGATTACAGGCCGAAGGGGTTGAAAGCTCGGTCGGAAGGAGCGGAGGCGAGAGTCAAAATGGAAACGAAGTCCCAAGCTGAAGCACGTTCAGAGGGCGAAAGGCTGGTTCTGGTTATTCACGGCCCGAATCTGAATCTTCTCGGGGAGCGTGAGCCGGAGATTTACGGTACGACCACGCTACACGAGATTAACGATCGCCTGCGCGCATTGGGCAGCGAGCTGGGCCTCGAAGTCGAGACGTTCCAGGGCAACGGCGAAGGCCAGATCGTGGACCAGATTCAGGCCCGGCGGGGGCACGCCAAGGTAATCATTATCAATCCGGCCGGGTACACCCCATACGGGATGGCGATACGAGACGCGCTTTTGGCCGCGGCAGTGCCGGTCATCGAAGTTCATCTGACCAACGTCTATCGCCGCGAGCCGATTCGTCGTCGTTCGATTATCGCGGATATCGCCTATGGCCGGATTATGGGCTTTGGCGCGGAGAGCTATATGCTGGCGATGCGTGCGGCAGCTTCGCTTCTAACCGGAAATGACGGCCGCTAAGCCAAGGGGCGCGCAAAGACGCCTTCGGGTTCTATAGATTAAAGAGACAACATGGACCTTCGCGAACTCAAGGCGCTAATCGCGCTGATGTGCAAGACGGGCCTCGTCGAGCTGGAGATCCAGGATCAGGAGAGCCGCGTTCGCTTGGTACGTTCGCCCAGCAGCAACGTCACCGAGGTTTCCAGCCGGCCCCCAGTCGCCGCTCATGTCCCGGCGCCGACGCCGGCCGCGTCGCACGCGGGCAGCTTAGGCCAAGAGCCGGAATTGGGCCCTGGTCAGGTGCTGGTGCGCAGTCCGATGGTCGGCACGTTCTATCGCGCGCCGTCGCCCGACACCGCACCCTTCGTCAACGAGGGCGACGTGGTCAAGAAGGGACAGCCACTGTGCATCATCGAGGCGATGAAAATGATGAACGAGATCGCGGCGGAAGTCGCGGGCAAGGTGAGTCGAATCCTTTGCGAGAATGCCCAACCGATAGAATATGGGCAGCCGCTTATGGTGCTAGACACCCAGTAATCCGCTAGAATAAACAGCTTAATAAAGCCGGCAGAAGCGGTGTTTAAAAAACTTTTAGTAGCAAACCGCGGTACTATCGCGATTCGAATAATTCGCGCGTGCCGCGAGCTGGGGATCAAAACCGTTGCCGTTTACTCAACCGCCGACCGGCGCGCGCTTCACGCGCGAATGGCCGATGAGGCGGTCTGTATCGGGCCGTCAGCTGCCGAGCACAGCTATCTTAGCATCCCGTCGATAATCAGCGCGGCCACTGCCTACGGCGCCGACGCGATCCATCCGGGCTACGGTTTCCTTTCGGAGAACGGCGACTTCGCCGAGGCTTGCCAGCGCTCCGGCCTGCAGTTCGTTGGGCCGCGCGCGCGTCATATTCGTCTGATGGGTGACAAGCCGCGGGCCCTGCGCATCATGAAGCGCAACGGCGTGCCGGTGTTGCCGGGCAGCGAGGGCGTCGGAATTACCGACCTCAGGGTGGCTGAGGAGCAGGCGCGCAAGATCGGCTTTCCGGTGCTAATTAAGGCGGCGGGCGGAGGCGGCGGAAAAGGGA
>JAJYYI010000120.1:11504-72341 GCA_021801125.1 Deltaproteobacteria bacterium
ATGCGGGTCGCGTATGATTCGCGTCAACTGGCGCGACTTTTCCCGCTCGCCCAGGCCGAGACCGAGGCCGCGTTCGGTTCGCGCAAGATGTATCTGGAGAAGTACGTTGAGAAAGCTCGGCATGTCGAGTTCCAGATCCTCGCGGACAATTATCGGCAGATTGTTCACCTTGGCGAACGCGATTGCTCGATTCAGCGCCGCCATCAGAAAGTTGTCGAGGAAGCCCCCAGTCCGGCCCTGAGTGCGCGCTTGCGCGACAAAATGGGGCGCGCGGCGCTGCGCGCCGCCCAGGTGGTGGGCTACTCCAACGTGGGCACGGTTGAGTTCCTGCTCAGCGAGAAGGGCGATTTTTACTTTATCGAGATGAACACGCGAATTCAGGTCGAGCACGGCGTCACCGAGATGGTCACCGGTGTTGACCTGGTGAAAGCGAGCTTGCGCCTGGCCTTGGGAGACCGGCTGTGGCTCAAACAGCGCGAGATTTCCCTCAGCGGTGCGGCGATTGAGTGCCGCGTTTACGCCGAAGATCCCCACACCCATCTGCCCTCGCCCGGGGTCGTCTCGAACCATCACCCGCCTGGAGGCCTCGGGGTCCGAGTCGAGACTGCGTTGTACGACGGTTATCAGGTGCCGATGCATTACGACCCGTTGGTCGCCAAGCTGATCGTGCACGGCGAGGACCGCCCAGCGGCGATCGCACGAGCGCGCGCCGCGCTGCGCGAATATGTTATCGATGGGATCAAGACCAATATCCCGCTGCACCTTAAGATTCTGGAAGAAGCCGATTTCCAGGGTGGGCAGGTTTACACCGATTTTTTGCGGCGCTTCGAACCACGCGAAGAGTTGGTACGGGTCGCCCAAGCCGGCTGACAATATTTCTTGTGTGCCGCACGCGAATTTAGCGCCAGGATTTAACGTCGTCGCACCTCGCGCGTGTTTAGACGCACCCGCGTAATTGCCTGGTAGGCAAAATGCTCTCACCGCATAAGCTCAGAAACGGTCTGACGACGATTCTTTTTTGCACGCTCTTCGCGCTGTCCGCCACCAGCCTTAAGGTGCAGGGCGCCGGCGCGGCAAAGCCCGGTGCGAACGGCGGTGCGGAGGCCACCGGTGCCAAGGCCAACAGCGGCGGTCAGCCGGAGAAGGATGCGCCTAAGATTGAACTCGTGGCGCCTGCGTACGACTTCGGCACGGTGACCGAGGGCACGCCTGTCCAGCATGTCTTCACTATCCGAAACGCGGGGAAGGCCGATTTGGTTATCAAGGCGGTGCACACCTCGTGCGGATGCACGGCGGCCAAACCGACTAAGACGAAGCTTGCCCCGGGCGAAAGCTCGGATCTGGCGGTGACTTTCGATACCCATTACGAGAAGGGCCACCGCTCGCGGATGATCACGGTCTACACCAACGACCCGCTAACGCCTGCGGCAACGCTTACTATGGCGGGCGATATCAAGGTGCTGCTGGAGGCCCTCCCTTCGGAGGTGAACTTCGGCACCGTGCGCCGCGCCACGGAGCAGACCCGCCAGGTCAAGCTGGTTTACACCGGAGAGGGGCCGCTCAAGCTTGAAGGGATCTCCAACGCGAATCCAAATATCAAGGCGCGTGCGATACCGGCTAAGGACGCCGGCGCCGCCCAGGAAATCGAGGTCAGTCTGCTCAAAACGATGCCCGCAGGCCCCTTTTACGACGCTGTCCAAGTCGTGACGAGCCAAAAGAAGATGGCCGTGCCGGTCTTCGGAAGGGTGGCGGGCGACCTTGGGACTGAACCGGCTCAGGTTTCGTTTGGGATCGTGCCCCACGGACGGGGAGCGCAGAGGATTCTCAGGTTTACCAATTCGGGGAACCGGCCGGTCAAGGTGCTCAGCATCAGCAGTTCCAGTCCGAGTGTGGCCGCCAAGGCCGAGGAAACCAAGCCGGGCAGGGAGTACAAGATAATCGTTGAGCTCAGCCGCGGCGCTCCGCAAGGACAAGTGCGCGGCAAGCTCTTGATCAACACTGATGATCCCGAAGAGAAATCGCTGAGCGTGTTTTTCTATGGCATCGTGGGCGCGCTCAGCAGTTGACGCCTCAAGCGCCGATTGCAGGTGCGCGGCCTGCGCGGCGCTCGTTTCACCGCGCCTTTTCGACGCGGGCGCGCGGGCGCGAGAAGCGAGCGTAAATCTCGCCGGTGGGCCCCAGCGCGAATAATTCCCCGGGGAGACGGTGCATGGACACATTGGGCCTGACCCGCTCGGACTTCGAAGTCTTTACTATCGGTGGATTCGCCGACCGCATGGCCCTGATCCAGGAGCAGGTCAGGCCGAAGCTCGTCAGGCTGGGCCGCCAGATCGCCCCGGAGCTGGAGCGTCGCCTCGGCCTCGAAGTTTTTCCGCACGTCGCGAAGCACGCTCGGCGTACGGTAAACCCGCCGCCGGAGACGTGGTGCGCTTTCGGCCCCTCGGCCAAGGGCTACAAACGCTACGGATATCTGGCGCTCTGTGTTTCGGCCGCGGGGGTTCATGCGCGGATGGTGGTCAAGCCGGAGGCTGACCGGCGCCCTCAAATAGCCGCGCTGCTCGCGCAAAGGGCCTCAGAGATGGCGCGTTCATTCGCCGGTACGCCGCTTGCGCGCTACGATCAATGGAGCTTTACCAAGCTGCCGCCGGCAAGCGGAGCCGATGAGCGGTTTTGGACCGAGTTGTCCGAAGTTACTCGCAAGAAGACCGGTACGCTAGACGTGGGGTTCGGATGGAACGTACGCGAAGCGACAGCGCTTGACCGTGCTGAATTGCTCGACGCGTACCGCGAATTGAAGCCGCTGTACGACCTTTGTAGGGTGGCTTAGTCCGCGCAGATCTTCGCCTGCCGCCGGCTGGGCTTGCTGGTCGATCGCTTTGAGCGGGCGTCGCGAGAACGCGACAGCGAAGCTTCGAGGTCGGCAATATGGCCGAGCAGCATAGCGAAGCGAGAATCGTGGTCTTGGGCGCCGGCGCCTGGGGAACCGCCCTGGCGGCGGTGCTGGCGCGCCACGGCCGGCGGGTCACGCTTGGCGTACGACGCGGCGAACAACTCGCGACGATACGCGCGAGCGGGGAGAACGCCTCTTACCTACCGGGTGTCAAGCTGCCGGCGGAGCTGGAACTTACCGACGGTTGGGAAAGCGCCGTCGCTTCAAGCGCGGTCGTGATTCTCGCTGTTCCGTCGCGCTTCGCTCGACAGGCATTTGCGGGCGTCGCCGGCGCTTTGAGGCCGGGCGTTGTGCTGGTCAGCGCAGTCAAAGGAATCGAGAAGGACTCGGCCAAGACGATGACGCAGATGATGGCGGAGTTCGCCCCGGCCGACTGCGCTTTACTGGCGCTTTCCGGTCCCGGCTTTGCCCTGGAGGTTGCTCGAGGTAAGGCGGCCGCGCTCGTCGTCGCCGCTAACCACGAAGCGACCGCGGGCAGCGTGCAGCATCTGCTCGCTGCCGGGTGGCTACGCTTATACCGGAGCACGGACGTGATCGGCGTCGAACTGGGCGGCGCGGTCAAAAACGTTATCGCGATCGCGGCCGGCGTGTGCGACGGGTTGAAGCTGGGATTGAGCGCGCGCGCGGCGCTGATCACGCGCGGGTTGGCGGAAATTACGCGGCTCGGCGTCGCGCTGGGCGCGCAGCCGCAGACTCTCTCGGGTTTGTCGGGCCTGGGAGATCTCGTGTTGACCTGCACCGGCGAACTCTCGCGCAACCGCAAACTGGGAATCGCTCTCGCGCAGGACGAAGCCGAAGCCCGCCGCCGGCTTAGGCGCACCAGCGGGCCTATCGCCGAAGGCGTCACGACCACCCGGGCGGTGAAAACCATGGCGGACGCGTGCGGGGTCGAGATGCCGATCGTCGATGCGGTCTTCTCCTGCCTTTACGAGAATCAGCCGCCGGCGGCGATGGCGGAGGCGCTGCTGCGCCGCGAACTCAAACCTGAATTCTACTAAGACTCACCGCCTCGACGCGTTGCGCCGCTTAGGCGGGAGGCTTCCTCCGCGAAAAGTGTCGGCCGGTCAGCCTGCCACGTGGAAGGGAACGACGTACGGACCTTCGGGAATGACGGCGACGGCCCGCTCGCCGGTGCGCTCGAAGCTTTGCCGCACCGCGTCTTCTATCGAGGCGATTTGGTCGACGCCCGTAAGCCGGCGGTCCTCGTCATTCAGGCCTCGGGTGAAAAGCGCGACGCGAGCGCGACGCATCGGCTTTAACTGCATCTCGGTTTGCCATTCGTCGACGTCCGCAAACGTCTTTTGCTTAAGGCTGGCGAGGAACGCCTCCGGCCCCAGCTCGACGAGCCGTCTTTGGGCGGCGCGAAACTCCGCCGAGCCCAGGCCTTCGGAGCATTCTGAAGCCACGATCAGGTCGGCGCCCGGCTCAAGGATGTCCATAGGTGTGACCATCGCTTTGACCGTTTGGTAGTAGGTCTTATCGAGCGGATAGCCGGCCGCCGACGTGACGACGGTCTTGAACCTTCGCGGCACGGCTACTTCGGCGCTCTCGCGCATGACGTTTACCGCCGCCAGATGGCTCTGGACGACCTCGCCGAAGGTCGCCTCCCACAAGTCGCGCGACTCGTCCAGCACCACGTTGAAGGCGTAGACCTCGCCGATCATGCGGACAATCTCGAGTTGCTCGTCACGCAGTGGGTTGCGCGCGAGATTGCACTGCACCGCTCCCGGGTCTTCCATGAAGCGAGCGCTATGGAACGTTCGGATGGTGCCCGCGTGAGCTACGCCCGGCGCGACGACTTTCGGTCCGCCCGAGTAGCCCGCCATGAAGTGGGGCTCGACCAAGCCGGTCGCGATGCGCAGGTCCGCCTCGATGAAGCGGCGGTCAATCTTGACCGGCGTGCCGCGGGCCTGCGTACGGCCCAGGTCGACGTGGTCTTCTTCTCGCCGCGCGATATGGTTTGCAACTTCGACGGTCGATAGCACCCAGGGATCGCCCACCAGCTCCTCGAGTTCGGCGCCAAGGTTGGGACGATGGAGCCCAGTGGCGACCAGCACGGTGATTTTGTTGGCCGGCATGCCATGGCGGACTAGGCCCTCGATCATTGGGCGCAAGAACAGATGGTTGGGTGCGGGGCGGGTAATGTCGCAAATCAAAATGCAGGCGCTGCGCCGTCCTTCGGCCAATTCTTCAAAGGGCGCGCCCCCAACCGGATTATCGAGAGCGTGCCGGACAGCCGCTTTAGGGTCCGGCAGCTTCGCCAGCGGATGCTTGCGGATGATTGTCACCTCGGCGCGCTCCGGCAGCCGCACGGAAAGCGTGCCGCGACCATAGGCTATCTCGACGTTCACTTTCCTGAAGCTTTCCTCAGTCTGATTTTACGCGACTGTTGCTCTTTGGCTAGTGCCGAGCGTAGCCTCTCGTTTGCGTCGTTGCGGTCAACGACGGAGGTCACGCCAGGTGCGTTGCTCGCCACGTCACCCTGGCAGAGTTTCATGTTGGGGCTCTTTGCTTCTCCTTCCGCCCCTCCAGAACCGTTGCGACATCGAAAACCGGTCGGTTGAGAAAATCTCGAAAGGCATCCTGACCGCTTGCTCATCTCTCTATCTGTGTTTGCTTCCTGCGGCGGGGTTCGATCGAGGGCGGGGAGTCAACAGCTTGGGCGTATGCGTGTCACAAGGCATAGGCGCTATTTCTGCCTAATAGTCTGTAACCGATTAGTTTTCAATAAATCCGCGCGAGACTGGCGCAGAATGAGGGTGTCAGAGATACGAGAAGTGGCTAGTCAGCAGCGCCCAGATTTGGAGCGGGACAAAGGCCATTTGCGCATGCGTTTTCGCGCGCCGCCACCGACCGCCTTGACCCGCGGGACACGAAGCGATCGAGATGCCGAGGACTGCGAATTTAGCGAGCGTCACGGTCGGATGGCCGCGGCTGAGACAAGTTCCATCTTTTCAACGGCGCGACGCGATGGCCGCGCGCCAACCCTGATGTTAGGCTTGGTCCTGCCATCGTCGAGCTTAAACACCGCCTGAGCCCGTATGGGAATTGCGGTTGTACTCTCTCGGCTTGACAGGGAGGAAGATATGAGCGTTACGCTACCGACAATAGAGCAGCTACGAGACATTGCCGAACAGTGCGGGCTTTCCTTGAGCGAGTCCGATCTGGCTTCGTTCCGCGGCATCCTCGCGCCTTACATCGGAGCTTACAACCTCGTCGGCAACATGCCGGATGAACTGCCGCCGGTAAAATATCCGCGCACGCCCGGCTACCGGCCCGGGCCGGAAGAGAACAAGCATAACGCCTGGTACCGGAAGAGCTCGGTCAAGGGCGCGCCCAGCGGCAAACTCAAGGGAAAGAAGGTTGTTCTTAAAGATAATATAATGCTGGCCGGCGTCCCGATGATGAACGGCGCTTCCACGCTGGAAGGCTTCGTTCCTGACTTCGACGCGCCGATCGTCACGCGCATGCTCAATGAGGGCGCGGAGATTATAGGCAAGGCGCACTGCGAGTACTTTTGCCTTTCGGGCGGCAGCCACACCAACGCGACCGGCCCGGTCCATAACCCCTACAAGATGGGCTACTCCGCGGGTGGTTCGTCTTCGGGATCGGCGGTGCTCGTCGCATTGGGCGAGGCCGACATGGCGCTCGGCGGCGATCAGGGCGGCTCTATTCGCATCCCGTCCTCGTTTTGCGGCACCTACGGCCTTAAGCCCACCTGGGGTTTGGTGCCCTACACCGGAATCATGCCGATCGAGATTTTCGTCGACCACACCGGACCCATCACGCGCAGCGTGGCGGACAACGCTCTGTTGCTCGAGGTAATCGCCGGCGACGACGGCTACGATCCTCGCATCAAGGCGCCGAAGCTTCACCCGTACTCGCGCGCCCTCGAAGGCGGAGTCAAGGGCATGAAGATAGGACTGGTGAAGGAAGGATTTGGCCATCCCAACTCGGAGAAGGCCGTGGATGAGAAAGTTCGCGAAGGTGCACGGCGGCTGGCCGATCTGGGCGCCAAGATCGAGGAGGTTTCCATTCCGATGCATCTGCTCGGCCCCGCTATCTGGACGCCGATCGGTACCGAGGGGCTGACGCAGACCATGATGTACGGCGACGGCTATGGGGTGAGCCGGGACGACCTGTACTCAGTGGCGCTGATGGACTTCCATCGCGGATGGCGGATGCGCGCTAACGAGCTTTCCGAGACCACGAAGGCGTTCTTGCTGCTCGGAACTTACGCGCGTGAGTATTACGGCTCCCGTTATTACGGCAAGGCGGTCAATATCGTGCGCCGCCTCAGGGCCGCCTACGACCAGGAACTCGCGCGTTACGACCTTCTTCTGATGCCTACGCTGCCGGTCAAGGCAACGCCGCTGCCCGGACCCGAGGCAAGTCGCGAGGAGTACATTCAACGCGCGCTCGAAATGATCGGCAACACTTCGCCGTTCGACCTTACGCACCATCCGGCGATGTCCATACCGTGCGGCATGGTTGACGGCTTGCCGGTCGGATTGATGCTTATCGGCAAGCATTTCGAGGAGCCGACCATCTACCGCGCAGCGTACGCGTTCGAGCAATCCGGAGACTGGAAAAAGTTCTAGGCTCGGCGATCTAACCCCGGTGTCGGTGCACAACACGCCTGCTGTGCATCGGCCCCGGGCGTGCCTGGTCCAGTTGGCGTGAAACTGCGCGCGGGAGACCGCCAGCGCGTTCCGTTGGCTTTAAGGATCGTCAGGGCGGGTGGCGCGGCGCGAGCGGTGAAATACGCCGCGCGTTTGGCGCAACCGGCGCGCCGCGAAAATATGCGAGCTCCGGCGGTGGAACCCTAGGACGCCGCCTCGTCGCAGCCGCCCGCCTGCGCTCTGCCGGCGTGAGTTGCCTAGCGCTTGCGAGGGGTTCTTTTCCGCGGCGCCGGCCGAGGCCCGGAGCCCTCAGGTTTGGGTGACGTCGGCGGAGTGACGGTGCCAATATTGCCGGCCGGCAACGGCTCCGCAGCAACAGCGCCGGCCGGGTGCGTCATGCGCGGCGCAGCGAGATTCTCCTCGGGTCGTTCGCCGCTGGGCGTCTCGCCCGCCTCAGCCTGAACGCCCCCGGCGTTCCCCGCCACCTCGGAGATGGTCTCGCTTTCGACCACGGCTTCGGCACCTGGCTTGGTGCCGACCGATGACCCTGGGCTCGCTTTCGAAATTGCCGCGAGCGTCTTGCCGACATCCGCCTCGAGCCCTTCCCGACCTTTCGCCGCGCGGGCGAGATCGCACAGACTGAGGATCCCGCACAAGGCTCCATCGGTATCGACGACCGGTAAACGGCGAATTTGATGGTCTCGCATCTTTTGGTGTGCTACAGCGACGTCATCGCTTGGGTGCACGGAGGTCGGTTTGTGTGCCATCGCGCTGCTCACCCGGATCGACGTCAGCGGTAACCCTTGCGTGTAAGCGGCCATGCAAATATCGCGGTCTGTCACGATGCCTGTCAGCTTCAGACCCTCGCCGACAACGGGGATAGACCCGCAGTCGGTCTCCCACATCAAGTGGGCGGCAGTGTTAGCGCTAGCGTCTTCATGGCAGTACAAAACCTTGCGGGTCATCAAATCAGCGACCTTCATTGCCTCGTGTCTCCTTCGACCTTCCGCCGAGTTGCGCGCCAGATGGACGAATCCGCTGGTTACTGCGGGTCATTATAGCTAATTTTAGCTGCAGAGAATCGCGAAAAAACCACATTCCGGCCCCGCCGTCGTGAAATGGTGTCTAACCGCGCCAAAGCGCCATGGGCACCCATCATTAGGGCCGTCGCGCCGGGGCTCTTCAACGTCCGAAACCGCCTTCGGACGTCCATCCTGGAAAGCCGCTCGACTGCTGGCATCGGCTGGCCACGTATCGCCCCCACCTCGCGCGCTATTTGACCGGCAGAGTTGCGGCTCTCAGCCTAAAGCACATCACATGCCATAGGGGGGGGCGGTATATGCACTCGTGAGCGGCTATTTGAGAAAATGAGCTCCTCTAAGGGGGAGTGTCCTCCGCTTGTCATCGACAACGTGGGGCAGCGCGTGACCATGGGTGCGCCCCCGCCCAGCAGCTTCTACGCCCGATCGGCCTGGCCGGTGAGTTTCACTATACGGTCTGTGCGACTGACAAATGGTCTGACCCGGAGCGGGCGGTCCGATCTCTTGCAAGCCACGGTTGAGCGGCGCCTCAGGGTTTTCCTTTTTGTCTCGCTTGGAGCGTTGGTCAGGCCAAGAAACCCCTAGCTTTTTGTTAGTCTTTTTTCAGCAAGGATTCGGCCCGTTTTGCCATTTCCGCTTTTGCGTCCATGCGGACCAGATGCTGACCCCGAAGGCCAGCGATGAGGAGCCGTCAAATTGCCGCCGCGCTTCCCCGGAGTTCTTACAGGACCAACCCGCTCGTCTGCTCGTGTGAGAGGCCGAGTCGCGATTGGCTTTAGCTGTGCGCCCTTGGTACCCCGCTTCGCAAAAGGCTCGAATGAAACAACCGTGCGTTATCTCTTTGCTGCCCCGTTTTCGGAACCCCCAACGTTACACGCGCTGCGTAAAACCATCAATGGTGCGAGCCACTGACCAAATGGCAATTTGGTGGGCAAATCGGTGCCATCGGTGAGCAAATCGGAGTCACCGGTTTCGCCCTCGTCAGAGTCGCAGCGGAGTCTCAAAAGGCTCGTTTAACTAAAAGATCACGGGATTTCATCATTGGCAAGATAATTGCTGCATAACATTAGAAAGAAGTCAGAAGTGGTGAAAAAGGGGGAAAGGAGATGGCGACCCAACGCCTCGGCAAGCACGATGCGCGATGGGCTTTGATCTTGGCTGGTGGTGAGGGTTCGAGGTTGCGCCCGTTAACGCGTCGGATAAGTGGCCAAGACCTGCCTAAGCAATTCTGCCCATTGATCGGGAGTTCCACACTGTTCGAGCAGACGCGCCAACGCGCGGCGCTCGTGATCGACGAGGCGCGTATGGTCACCGTCGTAACTCGGCCCCATGAGCGGTTTTATTCCCGTATCTTGGCGGATGTGCCGGCCGACAGAGTTGTGGTTCAGCCGCGTAACCGTGGAACCGCGCCAGCGATAATATACGCCCTTGCGCGTCTGGCGGCCGCCGGCGCCGACGCGCCCGTAGCGATCCTGCCATCGGACCACTACGTCGACAGCGACGAGGCCTTCATGCGCCACGTCGACGCTGCGTTCCGCGCGGTAACTACGCGGCCGGAACTGATTGTCTTGCTGGGCATTGAACCCGACGCCCCCGAGCCCAGCTACGGCTGGATCGAACCCGGCGAGCCGATTGCTGGCACCAATCTGATTCGTGTCCGGCGGTTTTGGGAAAAGCCCTCACCGGAGCGTGCCCTGAGCTTTTGGCGTTCCGGGTTCCTATGGAACAGCTTCGTCATGGTTACTCAAGTGGCAAGCCTGCTCGAGTTGCTTCGAGACGCGCTGCCTGACCTTTACGCGTCGTTTGAGGAGATTCGTTGCGATCTCGGCACGGCGCGGGAGCAGCAGGCGATAGAAGCGCTCTACGAAAAGCTCGGCGAAGTGAGCTTCTCTGACGAGGTACTCGGCAAGGCGCCGGACAATTTAGCGGTACTGCCGGTTACCGGCGTTGAGTGGAGCGACCTGGGCGAACCGCAGCGTGTGTTCGAAATTCTTGAAAGAGAAGGGGTGCAGGTCGCTTGGGCGGTCGCCTAGCCGACCGATTGCGGGCGTAGAAAACTTCCTCTTTTTGCCAAAAGCGAAGGCCTGTTGTGCCATTTGCGTTCCCCTAGCGCTTAGATAGTAACCTTTTCGTTACAACGAGCCTCCTAAGATCCGGACCGATGGCGAACATCTCCATGGTCGTCGGCCGACGTCCATGTCGCTGCGCAGGCGATGTCGCGAATGCGAGGCAGGCGAGCGGCGATCCTAAATGATGGTTTGACTCGGAAAGGCTCGGCCGTGATAAAGCCGTGAACGGTCGTCTCGCGCCTGCGTGTGCCCTTGAGGCGTCATGCGCGTTGCCGCTATACGGGTGCGGCAAGGTTGAAGGCGATTTGCGTCTCGCACCATCGCCCATAACCGAGCAGCCGATCCTCGCTGAACGGCGCGCTGATCAACTGGGCCCCCAGCGGGAGCCGTCGACGGTCGAGCCCAACCGGAATGCCTAGCACCGGCACTCCGGCAAAGGTCCACGGGGCGATAAATCTTGGGTCTCCGGTTGAGGCTAAGCCTTGCGGCGCGCCGGCAGGGGTCGAGGGCGCGAGCAAGAGATCAAATCGCTCGAAGAGTCGCGTTACCTCCGCCTGAAAGCGCTGCCGAAGTCGCTCGGCCTGCGCGAATTGCTCACGCGTGATTTGAAGCCCGCGCTCGATTAGCTCCCTGATCTTCTGTCCGAGTCGGGCCCGGTCTTTCCCTGGTATCGCGCGACCCCACTTCGCCGCTTCGTAAGCGACTTCAACGGCCAACGCCTGCGCGGTCTGCGCCAGGGTCTTCGGCGCCTCGGCTTCGATTACCTGAACGCCGGCGCGTTCTAGCGTCTCCACTGTCTTTTCGAGGTGCGTGACGACGTCCTGATCCGCTTCGGCGAAAATCCCGCTGCGCAATAATCCGAGACGCGCTGGCTTGGCTGCCTTCTTCACGGCGTCGAGGTAGTCCGGGACGGGTTGCGACGACGAGCGGGGATCGTCGGGATCATGTCCGGCGACAGCCTGCAGAATAAGCGCCGCGTCGGTCACCGAGCGCGTTAGAATGCCGACGTGATCAAGCCCTTCAGCCAAAGGTACGACGCCCGCGCGGCTGATTCGTCCGTAGGTTGGTTTCAAGCCAACCACACCGCAATAGGCGGCGGGACGGATCGTCGAGCCCACGGTTTGTGTTCCCAATGCGCCGAAGCACATCCTGGCGGCCAGCGCCGCGGCCGAGCCGCTGCTCGAACCGCCCGGGGTATGGTCGAGTTGCCAAGGGTTGCGCGTTGGCGACGGGTCAAGGTAAGCAAACTCGGTCGTGGCGGTCTTGCCTAGAATCAACGCGCCGGCCCGCCTCAGGCGATGGACCGCGGTCGCGTCGCTGCTCGGCACGAAGTCGGCCATGGTCGGCGACCCGGCGGCGGTCCTAAGGCCCGCGGTGTAGAACACGTCTT
The DNA here is from genome assembly GCA_021801125.1 of Deltaproteobacteria bacterium. GTDB lineage: Bacteria > Desulfobacterota > Binatia > Binatales > Binataceae > JAJYYI01. The sequence goes on from JAJYYI010000120.1 coordinate 23,576, forward strand.
TGACCCCCACCGGGACCCCGTGAAGAATTCCCAGCATCGCGCCGCGTTCCCGCTCGGCGTCGAGCAACGCCGCTTCCCGCATCACCTCGTCGTGTTTAATCGTGACCCAGGCGTGGACCTCGGGGTCCAAGGCGTCGATTCGCTCCAGGCAGGCCCGGGTCAAATCCACGCAGGAAACGGCGCCGTCCCTGACGCTCGCGGCCGCCTGCGCTAAATCAAGTTCGTACCACGCCGCCATCGCAAGTCTCCTCCTATAATTGAACCATGAAGCGCGGTTTCCGTAGCCGCAGAGAAGGTCCGGTCAATATCTACGAATGGTTCGCGACGGTTCAAACTCTCGCGCCGGACGCGTCAAACCCGGCTTCCCGCGCCGGCGCGGCCATTACTTCACGAGAGCGTTGCGGCGAAGAAACTCTTCGACCGCGCGAACGCATCGTTCCGGCTGTTCGAGTTGAAGAAAATGGCTAGTATGTGGAATCGCTTCGAAGGCGAAGCCATATTCTTGCGCGAGCGCGTGGCCGACCAGCGATACCACGTTCTGGTCGGCGTCCGAAAGGTCTCCGCAGACCAGCTTGACCGGCCCTCGCAGACGGTCCATCCGCGTCCAAAACGGGACGCTTTCACTGCTTGCGAAAATTCGCGCCTCGAGTTCCCGCGGGCAAGACAATACATAGTCGGCGCCGGCGGGGTCGCGACGCAGCGTCGCCTGCGCCATCGCGGCGCGAGCCTCCGGCAGCCAACGGCGAAAGATAGGGTTCTGCGCCCAACGCTGGGCAAGCGCCGACGGGTCGCTGAAGCGCTCGATGCGCCGCAAGGTTCGTCGCGCCAGCTCCCGCTGCCGCTCGACGAAAAGGTCATGTAGCGCGTGTCCGGCGGGCGGTGTCAGCGGGGGATCGAACAGGATCAGCAGGTCCCAGGCTTGCCCAAACTCCAACGCCTGGCCGATCGCCACGACGCCCGATAACGAGTGAAACACCCCTGCAGCGGGCTTTTCGCCCCAGCTCGCTCGAATTCCCCGCCAGATGGCCTGGGCGTCGCTAACCAAAGTGGCCCACTGATGGCCCGCCTCGCCATGGTAGGGATTTGCTCCGTGATTGCGCTGGTCGAACACAATTACGTCGTACCGGTCGCAGAACAAGCGCCAGAAAGGCGCGTAACCGTTGATGGCAAGTCCGTTGCCATGGCTCAGCGCCAGGCGCGGGCCGTCTGGGTTGCCGTGGCGCCGCACGCGAATGATCGCTCCGTCCGCCATGGTCAGCTCAATCGTCTGTAACGGTTGCGGAAGCTCGAAAATCACAACCTTCGCTCCTTACCCGATCTTAAACCCAAGCGGTGCGGGAATCATTCACCTGCGCTCTTTTCGAGCCAAATTGACCGTGTTTTCTCGCCAGTTCGCACGTGAGATGATAAGATTAAAACTAAAGCATCTGCAGGCGAACATAAGGAGTTTTTGTGAGATGGCTAGTTTGCCCCGCAAAACGACCGGAGCGCAGAATCAATCGCTGGCGCAATGGGTGGACGAGGTCGCACGCCTGACGCGGCCGGACCGCGTGCATTGGTGCGACGGCTCCGAGTCGGAGCGGGAGCGTTTGCTTTCCGAGGCCCTGGCTTCGAAGGTGCTGGTGGCGCTCGACCGTAACCGCCGCCCCGGGTGCTACCTGCATCGCTCCAATCCGAACGACGTGGCGCGCACCGAGGACGCAACTTTCATCTGCACGCCCCGCAAGGAAGGAGCCGGCCCGACGAACAACTGGTCAGACCCCGCGCAAACGTATGAAAAGCTTTCGGAGTGGTCGGAGGGCTCGATGGTTGGGCGGACGATGTACGTCGTGCCGTACCTTCTGGGGCCCGCCGGCTCCAGGTTCACTAAGGTCGGCGTCGAGCTGACTGACAGCATCTACGTTACCCTCAGCATGGGCGTCATGACTCGGATGGGTTCGCAGGCGCTGGAAGCCTTGGGGGCCATGGGCGATTTCAATCGCGGTCTCCACTGCACCCTGGACTGCGACCCAGGGCGCAGGCTAATATGCCACTTCCCGCAGGATAACACGATATGGTCAGTGGGCAGCAACTACGGCGGCAACGCCTTGCTCAGTAAGAAGTGCTTTGCTCTGCGAATCGCGAGCCACATGGCGCGCGAGGAGGGGTGGATGGCCGAGCACATGCTGATCGTCGGTCTGCAAAGCCCGCAAGGCGAAACCACCTACGTGGCGGCCGCTTTCCCCAGCGCATGTGGGAAGACGAATTTGGCGATGCTCACGCCGCCGCCGGCTTTCAAAGGATGGCGCGTTTTCACGGTCGGCGACGATATTGCCTGGTTGCGAATCGGCCCCGACGGCAGGCTGTGGGCGGTAAATCCGGAATTCGGCTACTTCGGCGTCGCGCCGGGGACCAATGCGCATTCTAATCCCAACGCGATGCGCATGCTGGAGCACAATACAATTTTTACCAACGTCGCGCTTACGCCCGATGGCGACGTCTGGTGGGAAGGGATCAACACCGATCCCCCGCAGGGTACGGTCGATTGGCAGGGCCGGCCGTGGCGCGCCGGACAAGGTGACAAAGCGGCCCATCCGAACAGCCGTTTCACCACGCCGATGACCAACAATCCTGCGCTGTCGCCCCACGCCGACGACCCGAAGGGTGTGCCAATCTCGGCGATTATCTTCGGCGGAAGGCGCGCTTCCACCGTGCCGCTCGTGATCGAGGCTTTCGATTGGAGCCACGGGGTTTATCTCGGCGCAACGATGGGCTCGGAAACCACCGCCGCCGCGACCGGCAAAGTCGGCGTGGTGCGGCGCGATCCGATGGCGATGCTGCCGTTCTGCGGCTACGACATGGGGCAGTATTTCGGGCACTGGTTGGCGATGGGACGCAAGATACCGCGCCCGCCGAAGATCTTCATGGTCAACTGGTTCAGGAAGGATGCCGATGGGTCGTTCCTATGGCCCGGCTTCGGCGAGAACATGCGCGTGCTCGACTGGATTATCCGCCGCGTCAACGATAGCGCCAAGGCTGACGTAACGCCCGTGGGACTCGTGCCGCGGGCCGGCGAGGTGATGCTCGATCACCTCGACATCACCGAGGACCATGTCAGGCGCGCCACCGTTATCGATCGAACCGAGTGGGAAGTCGAACTCGATGGCCAGCAGGAGTTCCTAACACGCCTCGGAGACACCGTTCCTGCCGAGGTCAAGGAGCAGCTTTCCCGCGTGCGCAGGGCGTTTTGACTCCCGCTGAAAGTTCAACGCTTGCGCTAACGGCAAGGCGCGCCCAAGCGCGCTTTGCCCAGGCGTCAGAGACGGCGATTCTTTCTGTCGACGTAATCGACCAGGACATATTCGCCCAGGCGATCCGGGCGGGTGAACAGCGCGCGCCCGCGGTTGATCCGCGCGATCTTATCCACGAATCCGCGCAAACCCGGTGAATCGTCGAGCATGAACACGCTGATTCTTATCCCCTTGCGCGTGACCCGCTCCACCTCGGCGAGGGTCTCTTGCGCGGCGCGTGCGCTTATACCGCCGAATGAGAGCGGCCATTCGCAGAACAGCCGGCCGTCGCGGAAATAGGCCGTCGGCTGGCCATCCGTGATGATCACAATATCCTGGTTCCTCGACGCTCGACGGTCGAGAATCGACGTGGCCAGGCGTAGAGCGTGTTGCAGGTTGGTGAACGGGTCGCCGATGTTCCAGGAGGCCTCTGGTAGCTCGCTGGGTTTTAGCTCCAGGGCACGGGTAAAGAAGCCCACCACCCCAAAAAAATCCTTCGGGTAGCGCGTGCGAATGAGCGTCTCCAGCGCCATCGCCACCTTCTTCGCCGCGGCGAACCTCCCCTCCCAGCTCATCGACCACGACATGTCAAGGCATAACACCGTGGCGGACGACGTCGCGTAGTCGCTCTCGAAAACGTGAAAATCCCTTGGCTCGAGCCTCAGCGGAAGATTGGCGCTGCGCTTGAGTGCCTCGTTCAACGTGGTGATTAGGTCGAGATTAAGCGGTTCGCCAAATACGTACGGTCGGCCCGGTTGCTGCGCGGTCTCCGAGACGCCGCGCCGATGCGTAACGTGGCGGCCCGCCCGATCCTTCAGCAATTCGCGGTAGATCTCGCGCAGGGCCAGCTCGCCGATACGCCGCGCTCCCTTGGCGGACAGGCGCATCAGCCCTTCCTTCTCGATTATATAGCCGGACCGCTCCAGCTCGGCTTGCAAATCCCGCAACTGTTCCAGGCCTCCGGCCGCCTGTTGCCCAAGCGACCCGGCCAGCTCTTCGGGCGAGATCGCGTCGAGGTCGCCCGCGCTGAGCGAGGTCTCGATGCGCTCCAACTGCTCCATCTGGCGCATCAGCTCCACCGACTCGCGGTAACCGAGACTCTTGGCGCCCTGGAACATTCGCGAGAACCGGTCGCGGAAATTTTCCAGGTCGCGGATGTTTTCCTCCTCTTGGAGAAGCGCTTCAAAATCAGTCGCAGCCTGCTGGTCCTCGAATTGATGGCCTTCCAGATCTCGAATCGCTTGCGAGAGTCGGCGAGAGACTGGTTCAAGGCAGCGCGGCGCAGGCGCTTGACCGGGCTCTCGCTTGTCGCTCGCCTGGACCTGCTTGAGTTCGCGCTCGAGCAGCTGATCGAGGTTGCGCTCAATCTCGGTCAGGGAGTCCTTGAGGTTGAAATCCCGCTGGCGCCGGCGCATCTGCTGGCGCACTTCCTTGAGCAGGCCATCAACGCCGGCGATTCGTCGGCCGTCTTCCAGCTCAACGCCCTGGTGAGCCATCGAATCAAGCGCTTGACTCACGCTGCCGCCGTGAAAGAGCTGTTCGGCCAGCCTATCGAGAATTTTTTCGGGCTCGAGTCGTAACTGCTGCTCGCCGGTCCATTGCGTGTAGCGTATCAGCATGGCAAGACCAAACTCGTCGCGTTCGCCGCGCGTTGCCTAGCTCCTGGTCTCGACATCTATCGGCCGCTCGGCGCTCGAGGCGGCATGGTCGACGGCGCCGCGAAGGCCGGTTTGGGCGAGTTCCGTGTAAACGATCGAGCGCGAAAACACGCCTAATCGGACCCTAGTCGGAATGTTCTCACCGTTTCGCGGTTGAGCCAATGAAATCCAAAGCGAGCGCGAACGATCCGCGCGCAAGACCGCGGTCGACCGGACCTGCGGGCGGCTCTCACGCGCGGTAAGCAAAGCGGCCGTTGACGCGTTCTTTGTTGAGTTTTTTGTGCAGATGGAGCCCTTCGAGCACCATTTCGACGGCAGCGGCAATCAGCCCGGGGCTCTCACCCGGCTTGAGCATCCCGACCGCTTCCTGCAGCCCTTTGATCTGGCGCAAAGGTTCCAGATAGTCGACGGCGGGCGTCTCGTCCGACACCTCGACGCCATGTCCCTGCTGAAAGTAAGTCAGCACGGGTTTCAGCGCTTCGAGTTTGACGTGGCGGTCGAAGACCTTGGTCACGGCGCGGTTTAAAAGGCGCTCGACAAGCTCATCCTCGTTGCGGCCTTCGGCTGGATATTCAAGCTCCAGTTTGCCCACCGTCGAGGCGTAAGCCGAGTACAGATCCGACGGACGCGGCGCAATCTCGCTTTCGCCGTTGCGCGTCGCGCGACGCTCCGCGTTGGCGATCACCGATTCGTAGTTGTTTATCGTAACGCGCACCGAGACTCCTGAGGCGTGGTTGATTTCGCTGGAGGCGCGCGCCTCGAACGTGAGCTGAGCGATGATCTCCTTCATGAAGGGGGCGACGGTGAGTTGCGCGTCGGGGCGCGGCAGCCGAGTCGCTTCCTGCTCCATGATCGCGATTTCTTCGGCCAAACAGCGCGGGTAATGGGTGCGAATCTGCGCGTCGAAGCGATCCTTTAGCGGCGTGATGATGCGGCCGCGCGAGGTGTAATCTTCCGGGTTGGCGCTGGCCACAAAAACCACGTCGAGCGGCAGGCGAACCTTGTGGCCCTTGATTTGGACGTCGCGCTCCTCCATCAGGTTGAAAAGCCCCACCTGGACTTTCTCGACGAGATCGGGAAGCTCGTTAATCGCGAAGATGCCGCGATTGGTGCGCGGAATGAGGCCGTAATGAATCGTCTCCTCGTCGGCAAGGTAGCGCCCTTCGGCGACTTTGATGGGGTCCACCTCGCCAATCAGGTCCGCGATCGAGACGTCGGGCGTGGCCAACTTCTCGGCGTAGCGATGTTCGCGCTCCAGCCACGCGATCGGCAAGTCGTCGCCCTGCTCGGCGAGCATGCTGCGGCATCGCCGGCATATCGGCGCGTACGGGTTGTCGTTTAGGTCGCATCCCTCGACCACCGGGATGAATTCGTCGAGCAGCCCCGTCAAGAGACGGATCACGCGCGATTTTGCCTGTCCGCGTTGGCCGAGAAAGATCATGTGATGCCCGGCAAGAATGCCATTTTCGAGCTCGCGCACAACGGTGTCGTCGTAGCCGATGATGCCCGGCAGGATGGTCTCGCGCTCGCGAAGCTTCCTCACCAGGTTGTCCCGCATCTCCACCCGCACGGGGCTGGTCTTATAGCCGGCACGTCGCAGTTCGCCAACGGTGTGAATCGCCAGTAGCTTTTGATCCATGAAAATCAGCCCAGGCGCCGGTGCTCTTTTCTCGCTCGGCCGGCTGCCAACTCTTCGAACAGCGGGCTTAGAAGATCGAAGTTGGCCTCAAGATGCTGCGAAATCACTTTCGTTGCCGCTAAGGCCGGCATAAAGTTCGTGTCGCCACGCCATCGAGGCACGATATGCCAGTGCAAGTGGCCGGGAAAACCCGCCCCCGCCACGTCGCCGATGTTGGCTCCGACGTTGAATCCTGAAGGCTTGAGCACGCGCCGTAAAATTGTGATCGAGCCGCACAACAACTCGTCCAACGCCGAGCGCTCTCGTTTGTCGAGCGCCTCTGGCGACGCCAGATGGCGGCGCGGCGCGACCATTAGATGTCCATTATTATACGGGTAGCGGTTGAGCATCACCATCGCAGCCGGCCCGGCGAGTAGCACGAGCCGACGCCGGCGCTGCGCAGCGCTCAGACGCTGAAAGCAAAAGATGCATTTGCGAGAGGAACGGCCGGAACTCGTTACATACGGCGCGCGCCACGGAGCCCAGAGCTTGTCTAGGCGAGGCGAGACCAAGTCAGGATTTGGCAACGCCGCGCCCAGCCCGCTCGTTGACTTCGCCCCGCAAACCTCCGCCCGCGCGGAAAAACGGCACTCGCTTTGCTTTGACTTCGACTGTTTCGCCGGTTTTTGGGTTGCGGCACTGGCGCGGCCTGCGCTGTTTCACGCTGAAGGTTCCGAAATTGCGGATCTCGACCCTTGCGCCGTCGGCCAGCGCCTCAGTCATCGCCTCGAATACGGCGTTGACCACAGACTCGGCTTGGCGATAGGACAACGTCGGATGTCGTCCGAGCAACTCGCTGACAATCCCCCGCTTTGTCATCGATACTCCGCCACATCAGGTGATCGCCGCCGAAGGGCCTAGTCGCGGTCCTTGCCGGCTCGCGAAGCTTTGCGCCCGCCCTCGTCGCGATCCAGCCTTAATTCCTCGTTGAGTATGTCTTCCAGGGAGAAGCGAGCGCTTTCGTGCTCGCGCTTCATGTAGGCGTTCATCTCCTCGCGCTCTTCGTGCTGCTTGAGCGCGCGGATGGAAAGCCCCAGGCGCCGCTCTTTGGGATCCGCTTGGATAACCAGCGCCTCGACCTCGTCTCCGACCTTGAACAACGAGGAGGGTTTGTCCACCCTGCCCGAACTCAACTGAGAGACGTGAACCAGCCCTTCGATGCCTTCTTCCAGGGCGACGAAAATGCCGAAGTCCGCGACCGAGCTTACTTTGCCCTTGACCTTGGTGTTCACCGGATAATTTTGCGCGATCGTCTCCCAAGGGTCGGAGCCGAGCTGCTTGATGCCGAGGCTTACGCGTTCGTTGGCGACGTCGATGCCAAGCACGACCGCTTCGACCACGTCGCCCTTCTTGTACAGCTCCGACGGATGTTTAACCTTGCGACTCCATGACAAATCCGAAATGTGAACCAAGCCGTCGATGCCGGGCTCGATCTCGACGAACACGCCGAAATCGGTAATCGACCGGATCTTGCCCTTGACCCTGCTGCCCACCGGATGGGACGCCGCGAGCGTTTCCCAGGGATTCGGTTCCACCTGTTTTAGCCCGAGCGAAATACGCCGGTTGGCCTCGTCAACGCCCAACACTTGTACCTCGACCTCCGCCCCGACGTTGAGCAACTTGGAAGGATGGACCATCCGTTTGGTCCAGCTCATCTCGGAGACGTGGATCAGGCCCTCCACGCCCTTTTCAAGCTCCACGAACGCGCCGTATTCGGCCAGGCTCACCACCTTGCCCTTGACCTTGGCGCCTACGGGATAGTTCGTGGCCGCCGAAGTCCAGGGATCGGGCACGAGCTGCTTCATGCCAAGCGAAACTCGCTCGCGCTCGCGGTCGTACTTGAGCACGACCACCTTGACCTTGTCTCCCACCTTGAGTAGGTCGCTCGGATGCTGCAGGCGCCCCCAGGACATGTCGGTGACGTGAAGCAAACCATCAATTCCGCCCAGGTCAACGAACGCGCCGTAGTCGGTGATGTTCTTGACCGTGCCCTCGAAGATGACGCCCTCGTCGAGCAGCTTGAGGGTTTGCTCCTTGAGCGAGGAAAGCTCGCGCTCCAGCACCCGCCGCCGCGAAACGACGACGTTGCCGCGTGAACGGTTGAACTTGAGGATTTGAAAACGGCCATGCTGGCCGACGAAGCGATCCAGATTGCGCGTGGGACGAACGTCCAGATGGGATCCAGGCAGAAAGGCGTGTACCCCGATGTCCACCTTGAGACCGCCCTTGACTCGACCGAGCACGACCCCATCGACAGGTGTTTCAGTAAGATAAGCCCGTTCCAGCTCCCGCCACACGCGCAGCTTCTCAGCCTTGGCTCGCGAGAGCAGCACGGTGCCGTTGTCGGTCTCGGCGCTTTCAAAATAGACGTCAACCTCGTCGCCTTCGTTGACCGTCATCTTGCCTTCGGCGTCAAGGAACTCGGCCAGCGGCGCTTGGCCTTCGCACTTATAACCGATGTCGACGATGACGCGATCTCGAGTTATCTGAAGCACCCGACCGGTGAGCACGTCGCCGATGCGTGGGGCGCTCACACTGTTCTCGAGCAGCGAGCGGAATTCATCCTCTTGTCCGCGGATTTCGCCAGACAAACCTTTCTCCATTTGGTGGGACCTGCAAACAGAAATTGAGACTAACTGGAATCCTTACAGCCACAGCAACCAGTTTCAAGACCCATGCGTGCTTTTGCCCCTGACGACAAGCTCCTTCATGCGCCTTACCACCGCCTCCACCGCGAGCGAACTCGAGTCAATCACGACCGCGTCCGGGGCGGGCTTGAGGGGAGCGATTTCGCGCTTTGAGTCACGCTGGTCACGCTCTACTAATTGCCGCAACACTTCGTCCACCGTCGTATTGACGCCGGCGGCCTTGAGCTGTGCGAATCGCCGCTCGGCTCGGACGCGCTGGTCCGCGTCGAGAAAAAACTTGAACGGCGCTTCGGGGTAAATCACGGTGCCGACGTCGCGCCCTTCCATCACCACCGCCCCATTCATGGCTATCTGCCGCTGCAGCCCGCGCACCTTTTCGCGCACCACGGCGAGTGCGGACAGGCGCGAAGCGAGGTCGTCGACCCCAGGAGCGTTGAGCTCGGCGCCGGGGTCCCGTCCGTTGAGGGTTATTCGGCTTTCGGTGACGCCGATATCCGTGTCCGCCAGCAGCTTCTTAAGGCGATCGAGAAAATCCTCGCCGTCGAGGTCCAGCCGAGCCTCGCGCACGGCGAGCGCAACCGCCCGGTACATCGCGCCCGTGCTCACGTAGTTGAAGCCCAATTCGCGTGCGAGTTCCCGCGCGACCGTGGACTTGCCCGCCGCCACGGGGCCGTCGATCGCAACCACCGGTAATCCTTCGCTCATTTCAGTTGCTCGCGCATCTGTCGTCCCCGCGCAAGCGCCACTTCGAGTCCTTGGGCGTCGCCTCGTTCGATCAGCTGCTCCAGGTTGTCGAGCGCGTCTCGGTACAGCGCCAACGCTTCAAGTATCGCTTCTCGGTTCGTCAGGCAGATGTCCCGCCACATTTCCGCCGGCGACAGGGCCAGTCGAGTCGTGTCGCGAAGGCCGCCTGCGCCGTAATCAAAGACAAGCTTGTCGCCGACCCGCGCCTGCCCGATGGCGAGCGCCAGCGCGCTTGCCGCGAGCTGCGGCAGATGGCTCGAACGGGCCAAAAGCCTGTCATGTGTTCGAGCGTCCATCGTTTCGACCCGAGCGCCCAAGGCGCGGTACATACCTTCTACCATGCGCAACCCCTCGGCGCCGCTTTGGGCGGTCGGGGTAACGATCACTCGCCGGCCTTCAAATAAGGATGCTTCGGCCGCCTTCGGTCCGTCCAGTTCCTTGCCGGCCACTGGATGGGCCGGCACCAAAGCCATAGGGCCGCGCAACAGCGGGGCCAACTTGTGCACGACCCAAGCCTTCACGCTGCCCGTGTCGGTAATTACGGCGTCCTCGGGCAAATGCGGCACCATCGCCGCCAGCATCTTGGGCATCGCCAGCAGCGGCGTGGCCAGCACGACAAGTTGGGCGCCTTGCGCGGCCGCCGCCGGCGAATCAACGGCGCGGCTTATTAAACCATGGCTGAGGGCGAAGTCGAGATGCGCGCGGGTTCGGTCAAAACCGACAACCTCCCGCGCCAGCCCTCGCCTGCGCGCACCGAGCGCAACCGAGCCGCCGATCAGCCCCACGCCGCATACGGTCATTCGCTCGACCAGCATTGAAACCGCACCGCAAAAGTATTTGACCGCGCCATCAGATGGGGAGAGCCGGCAGCTTTCAGGCGGTCGGCTGTTTATCCCCAGGTGCCGCATCCGGCGGGTTTCGCCAAACCGCGCTTGGAGTCTTGCGCAACGCCTCGCCCGTCGGTCGCGCGGCCCGTAACCTTTCGCCTATCTGCGCTCGAGCACCTGTTCGAGTGCTTCGATGAGCCGGCGGTTTTCCTCCTCGAGACCGACGCTGATGCGGACGTGGCGCGGCAAGCCGTAGGAATTCATCGGCCTCACGATTACGCCCAATTTAAGCAAGCGCTCAAACACCGCGTACCCGTCGCCAACGTCGACGAGGAGAAAATTAGCCTGGCTGGGGGCGTATGCGACCCCCAGGCGATCGAACTCGCGCTCCAGATAGGCGATGCCAGCCGCGTTGACCGCCAGCGTTTGCCGCACGTGGTCGTGGTCGTCCATCGCGGCCAACACCGCCACCTGAGCCAGCGAGGAGACGTTGAAGGGCTGGCGCACGTGGTTCAGCATCGCGACGATATCCGAACGCGCGACCGCGTAGCCCACGCGCAGACCCGCAAGGCCGAAGATCTTGGAAAAGGTGCGCAGCGTGACCAGCATCCGCTCGCCGTCGTGGTAGCGCATCGAATCCGGATACTCAGGATCGCGCACAAACTCGAAATAGGCCTCGTCGGCGGCGATAACCGTCGTGGGGGGCACGTCGCGCAAGAACCGCTCCCAGGTCGCTCGCCGGTAGATCGTGCCGGTCGGATTATTCGGGTTGCCTAGGAATACGAGCCGCGTGTGCTCGTCGATCGCCTTTCCCATCGCTTCGAGATCGAGCGTCAAATCCTTGAGCGGCACGGTCTTGAGATGGCCGCCCGTAGCCGCAACCGCGAGCCGGTAGATCACGAAGGAATGGTCGCTCACAACCGCGTTAAGTCCGGGCCGGAGGAACGCTTGAGCGAGCAGATTTAGAATTTCGCACGAGCCGTCGCCGAGAAAAATCTGGTTTGTGCTGATCCCGTGATGCGCGGCGAGCCGCTGGCGCAGATAATAGCTGCCCCCGTCGGGATAACGGTTCAGTCCGTTCAGGGCCTGCTTAATCGCGTTGATTGCCTTCGGCGACGGCCCGATCGGATTTTCATTGGAGGCCAGCTTAACCGCGCTCTTGATCCCAAGCTCGCGCTCGACCTCCTCGACCGGCTTGCCCGGCTCGTACGGAGCCAGAGCCGCCACGCTAGGCAAAACCAGTTCCTCAGCCCTTGCCAACTGCTTTCTCCCGAACGCGCCTGCGTCCGATTGGTGCAGCTTCAGGATATGATCCCAAGACCTTCAAAAAAAGCACTTTGCGCGTGAGTTCGCCCAGGGTCTTTTTGAGAGCGGGGTCGTCCTGATGGCCTGCGACGTCGACGAAGAACAAATACTGCCACGGCTTTCCGCGCAACGGCCGGGACTCTATCTTTGATAGGTTTATCGCGTTGCGCGCGAATGCCCCGAGCGCCTGGCTCAGTGCTCCCACTTTGTCGGCCACCGAGAACAGCAGCGAAGTCTTCTCGCGCGCGGACCGCGCGGCGGGCTCCCTGCCGATCACCAGGAATCTGGTCGCGTTGTTGGGAGAGTCCTGGATACCGTCCGCGATCACCTTAAGTCCGTAAGCCTCGCTGGCCGCTTTGGAAGCGATCGCCGCGCACTGCGGGTTTTTCGCGGCCAATTGCGCGGCCAACGCGTTCGACGCCACGGTTTCCTGCTCGCAATGCATGAAATTGGCGGCCAGATAGTCCCTGCATTGCGCGAGCGACTGTTGATGTGAAATGATCTTGTGAATCTTTTTCGGATCCTCCTCGAGCGACAACAGGGCATGGCGTACCGGCAGCAGGATCTCGCCCACAATCAGGAGCGGGGTGTCGATCAGGAGGTCGAGCGTGATTCCCACTGACCCTTCGGTGGAGTTTTCGACTGGTACCACGCCGAAGTCGGCGCGTCCGTTTTCCAGCGCGCGAAAGACGTCCGGGAGCGAAGCCTCGCCCACCAGCGTCGCGCTCGAACCGAAACGGCGCAGCGCGGCTTGATGCGAATAGGTGTGAGGCGGCCCTAGGTAGGCTATCTTGAGTTCGCTCTCCAGGGCGCGGCATGCCGAGATTATCTCGACAAAGATGCGCTGCACCTGCTCGTCGCTGAGCGGTCCCGAGTTCTGTGCGACGACCGCGTTGAGCACCGCTTCCTCGCGCGCCGGCTGATAAAACGCTTCTCCATTGCGCCGCTTGAGTTCGCCGATTTCCTGCGCCACTCGCGCGCGTTCGGCCAACAAACGCAACAATTTCCGGTTGAGTTCGTCGATCCTGCTTCGCAGCCGGTCGACGCCGGTTGTCCCCGCGTGCTGTTTTGTGATCGCCGCCATAGCGCAAAGGGCTTAGCCCAAAAAACCGGCCTTTTCAATGGAAGCGGAGAGGACGAAGCGGCGGCCGATCTTGGCGAACTTGCGCTCACGCTGGCGGCGCAGCGCATGAGGAGTCAAACGGGAGAGCTTGCGCAAGTGGCGCGCGATCGCTTCGCCCAGGATGCGCGCTGCCGCGTCCGGGTCGCGATGGGCTCCGGCCGGCGGCTCGCCAATGATCTCTTCAATCACGCCCAGCCGCAGCAGATCGGGCGCGAGCAGCTTGAGCGCCTGCGCGGCCGCGGCCACCTTGTCCGGTGACGCCTCGCGCCATAGAATCGCCGCGCAGCCTTCGGGCGTGATTACCGAATAGCAGGCGTTCTCTTGCATCAGGACAACATTGCCCACGCCGAGCGCGAGCGCACCCCCGGAGCCGCCTTCGCCGATGATGCAGGAGATGATCGGCGTCTTGAGCCTCGCCATCAGTTCCAGGTTCCGCGCGATCGCCTCCGCTTGGCCGCGCTCCTCGGCGCCAACGCCCGGTTCAGCCCCTTGCGTGTCGATGAAAGTCAGCAACGGTAGAGCAAAGCGGTCGGCCAGTTCGTAAACGCGCGCCGCCTTTCGGTAGCCTTCGGGATTGGGTCGGCCGAAGTTGCGCTTGATCCGCTCGGCCGTGGTGTGGCCGCGCTGATGGCCGACTACCGCGACCGGCACGCCGTCGAAGCGGCCAACCCCGGCGACGATCGCGCTGTCGTCCGCGAAGCGCCGGTCGCCGTGAATTTCGAAGAAATCGTCGATCAGGCGCTCAACGTAATCCAGCGTGTGCGGACGCGAAGCTTCGCGGGCCAGCCGGACTCGTTCAATCGCGCTCAGCCCTCCATTGCTGGGGTGTGCGCGTTCGACTCGAGTTTTTCTTGAAAGCGGCGTGCTCATCGATGGTTTGTATGGATCTCGCCGACCCGGTCGGCGGTCAAAAAACGCGAAAATAGAGTTGGCGCGCGCAGGCGAGCCTGCTCGGGAGTCATCCAAAGAATTTGCCCATCGCGGCGAAACCAGGTCAACTGCCGCTTTGCAAACCGGCGCGTGTCGCGCTTGGCGATCTCGACCGCATGAATAAGCTCCATAGCCCCGCGCAAATAAGCAGCCAAATGGCGGTAGCCGATCGTTGAGAGCGGCGCTCGCTCGAAGTTATATCCCCTACCGAGCAACGTCCGCACCTCGTCAAGAAAGCCGACGGCCATCAGGGCATCGAACCGGCGGTCGATCTCCTCATAGAGTTGCTTGCGCTCCATGTTCAGCCCGATCGTGACGGTTTCGTAACGCGTTTCCGCAAAGCCGTGGCGCTCATGATAGACGCTCAGCGGAGTGCCTGTTAAGCGAAACACCTCGAGCGCGCGAAGCAGCCGCGTCTGGTCGTGCGCGGCGATTCGCTCTGCCGCTACGGGATCGACCTCGCGCAACCTGTCATGCAGATAGCCCGGACCGTACCTGGCGCTTTCCTCGAGCATCTGGCGGCGAAGCTCAGGGCAGGCCGCGGGCCCGGGAAAGATGCCTTTGAGCAGAGCTTTGATATAGAGACCGCTCCCGCCGCAAACGATCACAGGGTGGCCGCGTCGGGTAATATCCTCGATTGCGCACCGCGCCAGCGCCGCAAACCGCGCTGCGTCGAGCGGCTGGTCGGGCGGGCAAACGTCGAGCAAATGGTGGGGGGCGCGCGCGCGCTGTTCGGCGGTCGGTTTGGCCGTGCCGATGTCCATGCCGAGGTAAAGCTGGCGCGAATCGGCGTTGACTATCTCAGCCCCTATTCGCTCGGCCAGCTCCACCGCCAGCGCGCTTTTGCCGGTTGCGGTGGGACCGACGATCAGGCCGAGGCGGATCGGTCGTCCCTCGTCTGCCTTCATCGCCGAAACATGCGTTCGATTTGTGCGAGGCCAAAGCGGATATGCACCGGGCGGCCATGGGGGCAGGTTGTCTTGTACGGCGTGCGATCCAGTTCTTCGAGCAGCCGCTTCATCTCGGCGTCGCTCAGAGCGTGTCCGACGCGAATCGAGCCGTGGCACGCCATCAGCCTTAGCTTTACCTCAAAGGCCGACGCGCTATCGGCGGCAAGTCCCTCCTCGCCCACGGCTTCGGCCAGGTCGTTGAACACGCGCAGCCCCTCGCTTGGCGCAAAAAGAGCCGGAGTGCCTTTGACCACGATACTGCGTCCGCCGAAGGGTTCGACGTCGAATCCTAAGGCGCGCAAGGCCGGCAGAGCAGCCAGAACCTCGTCCGCGCGGGCCACGCTAAGTTCGAACGGCTCGGGCACCAACCGTGCCTGAATGCGCACGCCGCCCGAGGCCAGCTCGGCGCGCAGCTTTTCGAAGGTTACGCGCTCGTGCGCGGCGTGCTGGTCGACCAGCAAGATTCCCTCTGCCTCTTCGAGCACGATATATCCGGCCAGGAATTGGCCGAGCAAGCGCAGGCTGGAGTAGGCGGGAAGCTCGTCGGAGCGCAGCGGCGCGACCGCCTGCTCGGTTTGCCGTGAGCCGGTCAACTCAGTGGCGGGTCGCGCGCCGGCGAGCGCCTGAGGATCGCGACCGGCCGCGGCGGGGTTGTCGATGATCAGGCGCAATCCGCCGAGCTTAGCTGGGGCCCCCAGCGGTCGCGCGGGCGCATCGGCGCGAACCCCTTGATGCGCAGGCCCGTTGCCATACGTTGAATCACCGGACACGGGGAGGTTTAAGCTCGATGGCGCTGCTGACAGGCTCGACTTTTCCCAGCCTTGATCGCTCAGGCCCGCGGACGTGTACGAACCCTGAATGGCCAGACGATCTCGCAGCACTCGATAAATCGCTTCGAAAACCGCGCCCGAGCGGCGAAAGCGCACTTCCGCCTTCATCGGATGAACGTTGACGTCAACCTCGGGCGCGGGTAGTTCGACGAAAAGCATCACCGCCGGATAGCGGCCGCGCGGCAGCAAGCCCGCATAGGCCTGCGTCACCGCGCGCGCCAGCAGCCGGTCACGCACCGACCGTTGGTTTATGTAGGTGAAGACCATCCGGGCGCTGGCGAAAGATACCTGACTTTGCGCGGCGAATCCTCTGATCGTGATTTCCGTGCCGACCGCTTCGAAGGCCAGCAGATCGCGCGCCAGGTCTTCTCCGAAGAGTTGACGGATGCGCTCGAGCAGCGCGCCCGCGGGCGGCGCGTCGACGGTCTGACGCTGATCGCTTTGAAGCGAAAAGCCCACCGCAAAATTGGCCAGGGCCAGCCGCTGCACGCAATCGACAATCGCCGCCTGCTCCGTCGCGACCGTTTTGAGAAACTTCAGCCGGGCCGGCGTATTGAAGAAAAGCTCCCGCGCCTCGACTCGCGTCCCCGGGGCCATCGCGCATTCACTACTGCCGACCACCTCACCGCCGAGCGCGCGCAGCACAACTCCGCATGAATCCTCGGCGCGGCGCGTCCTAATCTCCAGGCGCGAGACGCTGGCGATCGAGGCCAGGGCCTCGCCGCGAAAGCCGAAGCTCTGGATCTGATTGAGGTCGGCAAGCGTTTTGATTTTCGACGTGGCATGGCGGCGCAGGCAAAGGTGAACGTCGCTCGGGCTCATTCCGCAGCCGTCGTCGCTGAGCGCGATCAGGCTTCGCCCGCCGTCGGCCACCTCGACCGAGATCCGGCGCGCCCCGGCGTCGAGCGAATTCTCCACCAATTCTTTGACCACGGAGGCGGGGCGCTCGACGACCTCGCCGGCCGCGATCTGGCTGGCCACCTGCTCGGGAAGAACGCGGATGATGCCACCGTGTGCCATTTCTAATGAAGCGGCCGCTCAGCGTCCCTGGGCGCCACGGCCGCGAAGCAGCGCAAAGGCCGAGGGCGCGCCTTGGCGCGCGGGCTGGCTTGGCAAGAGCCCAGGCGCTGCGCTTTTTGCTGACGGCGTCGGTGCGAAGGCGGGTCGAGCCGCGGGAATCCTATACCGACGAGCCGAGCGGTTTCCTCTTTCGACGATATCATTCGCTGGTAAACTGAGCGCCTTCTGGGGCTACGGAGCACGCGCGCGAGCGAAGCCGCGCAGGTACATTTACGGCGATATTATACTGGACAAAGGCCAACTCGCGCGCTAATTGGCCAACTTGATTCGGCCCCGAGACGAAGCCGTCCAGCCGGATGATGGTCGAATCGTTGCTTTCAACGGCCCAAACCTTGCGTTATGTTTAGGCATAAAAACCATGGAAGCAAAGGACGCCAACTGGAGAAGAGATGAGAGCCTGCGAAATATGCGGCAAGCAGACCGCGGTAGGAAACAACGTAAGTCACGCAAATAACCGCACCAAGCGGCGGTGGTTACCAAATTTGCAAAAAGTACGTGCCGCGGCGAGCGGCGGCGTGAGACGGGTGGTGGTTTGCACGCGCTGCATCCGCAGTGGGAAAATTAAGAAGATTGCGTGAGGTCGGCACTTAGTGACAGGCGTCCTTCGCGTCGGTTGAAAAATAACTGGTCGTTGAGGTTGTCCAACTATTCAGTAAGCCTTTAGCCTTCGGGCGGTCAGACCGCGACCTGGGCCAAGGCTCGGGGTTTTGCAGCGGCTGGTGCCGGCCCCCCACGCCACGCGCGGCTTCCGTATGCTTGGATCGTGCGGTCAGCGATTATGGGACGGCCTTGCAATTGAGGGCTCGGCCTGATTACTCCGTTGCAAGAATTTAGCGGCTTCATAAGTTAGGCGAGTAAAATGCTTCTTCCGGGCTCAACCGGCAAAATCACCGCGGCGATCTTTCTAATGGGAAGCCTCCTTCTAGCCGGCAGCCGGAGCGCGCTGGCGGCCACCGTGCGCGGGGTTGTAATGAACCGCGACGGCGGGCCTGTGGCCGACGATCAGGTCCATCTGGAAAACCAGGTGACCGGAAACCTTTATTTGACTGAGACCGGCAAGGATGGCTCGTTCTCGGTCGAAGTCCCTCCAGGATGGTATGATCTGCGTGAACGAGGCGGCGCGATCATCAAGTCGGACATCCGCGTCGATGTCGATCCGCTGAATCTGGGCAATCTCGTCCGCCAGCCGCGCGCGAGCTTCTGGCGGTTTTTCCAACGCGAGCGGCTCGCCCCAATATTGGTTGACTCACCAGCGCCCGCCACGGTCGGGGCCGCCAAAGGGCCACGTATTCCAAAAGTGGTGAAAACCGGATCCACCGTCCCGAACAAGCAAGCCACGCCGCTCCCCTCCGGCCAATCGGCGCAAACGCACGTCAGTAACGCCGGATCCTCCGGCGACATGTCGTCGTCCGCGGCGTCCGGAAGCGCCGAAGAAAAATCCGCGGATACAATTCCTCCCAGGATCAGGCCCGACTACGAGCCGGTCCAGAGTTCCTTGGCCGCTCCGGGAGTACAGTGAAGGCTTAAAGCGGCTGCGAATCGGCTCTCGCGTCGTGTTGCGCGGATGCGCGGAGGCAGACGCTGACCGCTCTTGCAGACGTTTGTTACGGGTGTTACGGACGGCCCTAACGAGGCTCGCTAAGCAAAGCGAGGCCGCGGTCAGCCGCCGAGTTGATGCATCAGGCGATCCTTGGTCGAACGCCCCTGAAGCAGATGATGGCCGGTCGGCTTGAGCGCCACGGCTTTGAGCAGGATTTGAGCTACCTTTTCCTCGCCTCCGCCGTTCATCAGCGCCGCCTTCACGTCAAGCTCATCGTCATTGAGAAGACACAGGTGAAACTTGCCGTCCGCCGTCAGGCGCATCCGGTTACAGTTGCCACAGTAAGGCTCGCTGACCGGGCTGATGAACCCGATCACGCCGCGGGCGTTCGGCAGCCGGTAATTGCGTGACTCATCGGCGAGGCTCGCCGGCGGCAATTCGATGAGGCGGCCCAGAGCGACTTCAATTCGCCGGCGGGTTTCAATGTTCGA
The DNA here is from genome assembly GCA_021801125.1 of Deltaproteobacteria bacterium. GTDB lineage: Bacteria > Desulfobacterota > Binatia > Binatales > Binataceae > JAJYYI01. Next base: position 42,649 of record JAJYYI010000120.1, read on the forward strand.
CACGTAGCGCTGAATAGACAGCCGGGCGCATTCGCCGGTACCAAGGGGCATCAATTCGATAAAGCGCACGTGCCAGTCGCGTTCTATTGTAAGGCGGGCGAGGTCAATAACGTCGCCCTCGTTGAACCCGGCTGCGACAACGGCGTTAAGCTTGATGGGCGTAAGGCCCGCCTCCTCTGCCGCCATGATTCCCGCCCAAATATCCTCGAACGTGGCCCATTTCATCTGCTGGCCCACGGTGTGGGCGTTGAGGCTGTCGAGATGGACGTTAACGCGTTTGAGCCCGGCTTGCTTAAGTCGACGTGCGAGTTTGGGCAGGGAGACGGCGTTGGTCGTCATCGCCAAGTCGCCCACCCCGGAAATTGCTGCTAAACGCTCAACTATCTCCAGCAGGTCGGGGCGCAGCGTCGGCTCACCGCCGGTCAAACGAAACTTGCGGTAGCCAACGGTCACCGCGGCGCGCGCCACCATCTCGATCTGAGTCGGGGTCAACAGTTCCTTTAGAGGCGCAAAACGCGCATGCTCGGGCATGCAATAAACGCACCGAAGGTTGCATGCGTCTATGAGCGAGATACGCAGATAGTCTATTTCGCGTCCGAACGAATCCTTTGGCATGGCCGGCTTCTATGCATACGCCTTCGGTGCAGCAAAATCGAGAGCTGAGGCGCGCGGCGGCTCGTCAAATCAAGTGATTACGAATGGCTGGGTTGCCGCCGTGCCGGCTGACTCTTTCCTCTTTTCCTGCCGCGCGTCGCCCTATCTTGACTTCGCGCCAGCTGCGGCGTGCAGCCAAGATTGCCTAGTCCCCCGTGATCGGCCGCTCCGGCTCTCCGGCACAGTAGGCGCAGCGGCAAATCGTGCGCAGTTGCTCATTCGTATATATTGTTTCGTGGCCATCAATCCAGCTCAAGAAGACGCTCGTATCGCCCAGGCGTGCTAACTGGGCCAGCCGGTGCGGCTCGTCCGCGAGCGGCTTTTCCATCGCGCCACCGCACGCTTGACATGGGCAATGGCGCCGCAGGTTTTCGAGCGGATAGATGCTTTCGTGCCCATCGCTCCACTTTACACCGACAGCATAGCGGCCGATCTGGCTTAATTCACGAATCGTGCGGTGTGTGCTGGTTGTCATGGCCATGCGGAAGCTTAACCGGAGTCCCCTGGTCTCCTTTTTCTTAATGATTCGCCAAAAAGCAGCGCCAGGCAAGCGCCCGCCCATGGCGCGGTTAGCGGTGGACGAATGGCCATAATGAACGGCGAATTCAGGTTCTCTTGCTGCTTTTTCGAGAGGCTTTCTTCCGTTGGTTTGTCCTCCGTTAATAAAAGCGCGGCTCGCCCGGCGGGCGCGTCTTCCATCGGCGATGAATCCAGTTCCAATGGTCGGGATAGCGGCGCACCATCTCCTCGAACGCCGTGGTGAAGTGCTGAGTGCATTGCCTCACCGCTTCTTCGCGCGTCCCTTCGCGCGGAACCTCGATCTCCGGCATGATGGCGACCCGATGGCGCGGCGTGGCGCCCTCGCGAACAATAAATCCCGCCAGCAGCGGAGCGTGACTGACCGTAGCCAATTTCGCCGGTGCCTCAGTAGTGGAAGCGGGCATAGAAAAGAAGTCGACGAAGATGCCGCGGCGAACGTCCAGGTCTATGGCGAGCCCGACCATGATGTCTTGTCGTAAAAGGCGTAAAACCGCGCGCCCGGCTCGGCGGCGGGCGACCGTGACATTTCCTCCGCTTTCCCTGGCGCGGTTTACGCGGGCGGCAATTAAAGGGTTGCGCAAAGGTCGCTGAACAAGCGCTAAAGGGAAACCGTGAAGCGAAGCCGCCAAGACCAGCAATTCGAAATTGCCGAAGTGCGCGCTCAAGAACAAAATTCCGTGACCGTTTGATCGTTCTTTGGCTCGGAACAGATTTTCGAGCCCGTCGAGGATTACAAATTGCCCGATATTCTCGGTCGTCAGCTGCTCGAAGTGGCACCATTCTGCAGCCGCGCGGCCCCAGTTTTGGTAGGCTCGGGTCAAGATAGTCAGACGTTCCCCTTCGCTGGCCTGCGGAAAGGCTATTTCGAGATTGCGCATCGCTATCGGCCTGTTTATACGGTCCAGTTTGGCCGCCAGCGTGCCCAGCGAAGCGCCGATCCTTACCGCCCTTTCCAGCGGAATCCGCTTGAAGGCGTGATAAAACGCCGCGAAAGGGGCGTACTCCAGCCACGCCCGCGCCCCAAAGATCTGACGAGGCATCGCGTTACAAGAACCGCCACCTGTCGAGGGCGTGACTCATACCAGGGCGTTCATTCTCTGGCCAGAAATGCGGGTATCTCGGCTCGGCCGCCATGCAAGGAAAGATCGATAGACCAACGCCTCCTTGATCAAGACGCAGCGCGAAAAGCGTTCGCCGGTTTTCGCGCACGCGCCTGATTCCGGAGGTTCGGAATCAGGCGCGTTGGCAAGGCTTGTCTGATAATTCGGGCTTATCGCACTAATGACTCGTGCCCGGGGGTGGAGATGCCTGGAACTGGAACTGCGCCGGAGGAGTGTTGGCGCTGGCGCCTCCCCACGGAGCGGAAGTTGCGGTTCGTGGTGGCGGAGCCGTCATCAACTGCGCCGGTCCAGGTGCGGTAACCGGCTTGCTGGTCGGGAAGCCGGGCAGGCTTTGCACATTCCCTTGCAACTCTTGAGCGGGCGTTACGCCCCTGGAGAAACCAGGTTGTGACAGGATCTGCATCTGGGCCTTCGGCATATCCTTCGCTTCTTGCTTCGTCATCGCGGCGATGAACTTCTTGCGTTCATCCAGCGCGAGCGCCTTCAGATCCTGTGCATTGAGGATGATGTGCGGCGTCAGAAACACGAGAAGGTTAGTCTTGGTCTTGGTCGTGGATTTCTGCGAGAAGAGATTCCCCAGTATGGGCAGGTTGGAGATTGTCGGGACGCCGGTGTTGGTCTTATCAAGCTCGTTGGAGAGCAGGCCGCCGATCACCGCGGTGTGATGGTTCTCGACCGAGACGCTGGTTGAAGCGGAGCGAATCGTTGTCGTGGGTCCGAGCGTATTATTCGTTGTCCCGTTAACAACGTTCGAGACCTCTTCGTAAATATCGAGTTTGACGAAGCCGCCGTCGCTAATCTGCGGCACGATGTCGAGCATGATGCCCACGTTCTGGCGATCGACGCCGCTGAACATCGCTCCGGGCATGCCGGCGTTCATCGAAGCCGAGGACAAAAAGGGCAGGTTTTGGCCGACCACGATCGTCGCCTCTTCGTTGTCAGCCGTGAGAATCGTTGGGGCCGAAATTATGTCGGACTGGGTGTCCTGTTCCAACGCGGTGATCATCGCAACGTCGCAGGGCATCGGGATCGTTCCGTTGGTGCCGTTGCCGTACATCGGCATCATCCCGTAACCGTAGCCGCCGTAACCACCGTACCCGCCGTAGCCCATACCGTAGCCGCCATACGGATACCCGCCGTAGCCCATACCATAACCGCCGTACCCGCCGTACCCCATCATGCCCATCCCCATGCCGCCGAGCATACCCAAGCCGCCGCTCATCATGCTGCTCATGGCGGCCATGCTCGCGATTCCGGTCAGAGCATTAGCCGCTACGGCGCAATTGGAACCCGAAAGCAGCCCCATGGTCATACCGTTGGCGGCAGCCGGATTGGCCAGCGATTGAGCCATCGTGCCGTAGTTTAGCTGGCCGATACTGAAACCACCCATTGCGCCGCCAAGGTTCTGCATGCTGACGCCAAGGTTGGTTTGCAGGTTGACGCTCACCTCCGCGACAACGGCCTGGACGAAAACCTGACGACGCGGCACGTCGAGTTCTTGGATCACATGGCTCAGCGTCTCGTAGTCTTGGGGACCGGCAGTCACTACGAGGGTGTTGGTCGTCGGGTCCGCCGTGACGCGAACCTGGCTTTCAAACTCGCCGGGGCCCTTATGCTTGCCGTCGCTGGGAGTCGACGCGCTGGCTACGCCGGCAGTACTCCCGCCAGCGCCTCCGCCGCCGAAGCCCATGCTCATGCCAGTCATGCCCATGCCGCCGCCACCGAACGAGCCGCCCATTCCTCCGGAGCCCATTCCGCCCATGCCACCGCCCATGCTACCCGAGCTTCCCATCATGCCGCCTCCGCCCATTCCATTCATGCTCCCCATGCCGCCCATGCGGCCGAGCGCACCGCGCCCGGTTTGCGGCGCGGGCTGACCGGGGCTGTTTCCTCCGAGCAGACCATTGAGCACGTCGAGAAGCTGAAGGGCGCTGGCATATTTGAGGTGGTAGACGTGAATCCGCGAGTTGGCCAATGGCGCGTGTATGTCGAGCTTGCTCACGATGCGCTTGATTTCGGCCATCTGTAATGGGCCGGCCATCACGATGAGCGAGTTGGTGCGCTCATCCGGAATAATCTTGAAAACCTGAGAGGGCGCGACAGCCGAGGCGCCGGCCATTCCGGGAATCGGCCGCGACATCGTCGCAGCGCCGTTACGCGATTCTTTCTCGCCCATGATTTTCTCGATCTCGGGGGCGAGATCGGTAGCGTAGGCGAGCTTCAAGGGGATAACCTCAAGGTCTTGCTGCTGGCCTTGAACGTCAAGGCTCTGAATCATGTTGAGTAGGCGGTCGATGTTAAAAGCGTTATCCGTCAAAATCAGGGTGTTGGTCTGCGGGAAGGCTGCAACCAGTCCCTCGCGAGAAATCAGCGGTTGAATCACGCCAACCAGCGCGGCGACATCCACGTGACGCAACTTCACCAGCCGCGTGACGTAAGAGTCGCCCTGACTCTGTCCGGGTATGGGCGCTTGGGTCATAGCTGCCGACTCACGCGCCGAACGTAAGGGAATGATCTTGACTACCGGACCCGCCTGCACGGTGGTAAAGCCCTTGAGCTGCAGCACGGACTGGAAAATGTTATAGGCCTGTGCGGGCGTAACCTTGGTTGGTGATATGATGCTGACTTTGCCGCGAACGCTTTCGTCGAGCACGATGTTCTTGCCCGTGATTTCGCTGATGAACTTCGCCAGCACACCGATATCGACGTCCTGGAAGTTCATTGTCAGCATTTCCTGCACCGCTGGAGCAGGACGGCCTTGCCGGTGCGATGTGCGGAGGGCCTGGTTGGGCATATAGGTGGCCTGCGCCCATGCCTCCTGTGTGCCGGGAGCCGAGAGCGGCAGCATCAACAGGACAAACAGAGTTGTCAGCGTTCGCTTCATCGAGATCTCTCCTCGCATACAGCACGCGCCCGGTTCCGCGCTCAGCGCCGGACAGTTCCCTTTCGCTTTTTAACCTATGATCGCTTATACGAGTGGCGCTGGGCTTGCGCAAGTCGGAAGTGATTGCGCCTTGGTTAGGGCTAGGCGAAGATTATCAGCGTGCGCCTAGAGCTTGCAATTGGTCTGCGTTATCTCCGCGCCCGCCAGGGCGAGCGTTTCGTCTCATTGATCGCATTTATCTCCTTGGGCGGGGTGATCATCGGCACCCTCGCGCTCTCAGTGGTCCTGTCGGTGATGAGCGGTTTTGAAAACGACCTGCGCTGGCGTCTGCTCGCCTTCAACCCGCATGTGGTGGTGCGGCTTAAGAGCGACCGGCAAGCTGGCGCGCTGGCGGGCCTGGCGCGCGAGATCGGCCGGATTAGCGGAGTCGAGGGGGTGGCGCCCTATATTTCCTCGCAAGTCATGGCCGCGGCGGTAGGCATCCCCGGCTCTCCGAGCTATATGTCAGGGGGGATTGCGCGTGGGGTGGTAACCCGAGGCAACTCTACCTTATCCGAGCTTACCCGTACGCTTACTTCAGGCAGCCTCGACGCGCTCGGAAAGCCGTTCTCCGTGGTGGTCGGTGAAGAGAAGCAGGAACGGGAGGTCAAGTTGCCCGGCGTTATCATGGGTGACGGTTTGGCGGCGGAGCTTGGCCTGCGCATCGGCCAACCGGTTACCCTGATATCGCCGGCCGGCTTCCAGACCGGTGACGCGATTCCACGGCTTAAGCGCTACGCGATCGTCGGACTGTTCCATTCCGGGATGGACGAGTATGACGCGGCGCTGGTGTTTATGAGACTGGACGACGCGCGGCTGCTGTTCCGCGGCGACAGCCAGCTCGAGCAGGGCTTGCAAATTCAGGTGAATGACCTTTTCAAGGCGCCGGAGATTGCACGCCGGATCGCCGCGCTGAGCGGCCCGAACTTCACCGTTGAGGACTGGACAAATACTGACCAGAGCCTTTTTTCCGCGCTGCAACTGGAAAAGACGGCCTATTTCCTCGTTCTGCTCTTGATTGTGCTTGTTGCCGCCTTCAACATAATCGCCACTTTGGCGATGGTGGTTATCGAACGGCGCAAAGAGATTGCGATCTTGCGCGCGATGGGCGCGAAGACGCGCTCTATCGTGGCGATTTTTCTGCTGCAGGGCGCGATGCTTGGAACGGTGGGCAGCGCCATGGGCGTGGGAACCGGCTTCATTCTCTCGTATTTGATAGATCGTTATCACCTCATACATTTGCCGCCGCAAAGTTTTATCGTGAGCGTCGTGCCGGTTGAGCTCGACCCGGCCAACTTTCTCTTGGTCGCGGGAGCCGCGATAATTCTGTGCGTGCTAGCCGCGCTTTATCCTGCTCTGCAGGCCCGCTCGCTGTCTCCTGTAGAGGTCATTCGTTATGAATGATACGGCGGTGTCCGCGGGCGCAGCCGCGCCCAAAGGAGCGCTTGACCCGCAGGCAGAGACGACGGCGAGACCACTATTGGCGGCATGCGGCGTCGACAAGAGCTTTTTCGACAGCGGGCGTCAGGTTAGCGTGTTGCGCGCCCTCGATTTGGAGGTTGCTCACGGCGAGAGAATAGCAATTGTCGGCCATTCGGGGGTGGGCAAATCCACCCTGTTGCATATTCTAGGCAGCCTCGAAGTTCCGAGCGCCGGCAAGGTATTCTTTGAGAAGCAGGACCTTTTCGCGCTGAGCGCCCAGGCCCTGGCTGAGTTTCGCAATCAACGCTTGGGCTTTGTCTTTCAGTTTCATTATTTGTTGGCCGACTTCACGGCGATGGAAAACGTCGCGATGCCGGCGCGGATCGGGCGCATTGCGGAGGGAAAAGCCCGCGAACTGGCGCTTGCAGCGCTCAAAGCGGTTGGTCTTGAGGACAAATCTCATCGCCGTCCGTCCGAACTTTCGGGTGGCCAGCAGCAACTTGTCGCCGTGGCCCGTGCTATCGTGCTTCGACCAAAGTTGGTGTTGGCGGATGAACCTACCGGCAATCTTGACGCGCAGACCGCCGACGAGGTCAACCGGCTGCTGGTGCGGCTCAACGTGGAACTGGGAATTACGATGGTTATCGCCACGCACAACGAGCGGTTGGCGCGCCAGATGACGCGCATCCTGCGGCTTAGAGATGGGCGGCTTTGGGACGAAACCCTCGTTTAGAACGGAGGCCGTGATGGGTCGCGGGAAGCGTCTTTCGGCGAAGTCCGGTAGGCGACGCGCTGTTCGCCTGATGTCATCTTGGGCTTTCGCCTCGCGCGGTTCTACCCGCGCAAGCGAGCGAGCGCCCGGCGGCTGCTTTTCGCCGGCGTGCTCGAGCGAGGCCCGACAGGCCGGCGCGAATGCGGGCGCCACGCCTGCGCGACGCCCGATAGGCCTCAGCCGCGGGCGCGTCCGTTCCCGCTTCGGCGTTGCCCCGGAGCACGCCGATGGGTCAAAAATTGCTCGCCAGACAACCCCCGTCCGCCAGGTGAGATGATCGCTCCCTCGTGCATCAAGCATCGGCGGAACCCCAGTGTTGTCCGGTTTTCCAGCCTCAACGGGTCAAAGGCGAAGCGACCTTGTGGGGCGCTTGGCAGGTGTTTCATACGAATGGCTCGACACATTTTTAGCTGGCGACCCGGTTTGTCCGATGGTTGGTTCACAAGGCCCCGCTCGCGCAACCTATGCGCGCCGTCCGATTCGGCTCCGGCCGCTTTGGAAAAAGCCCGCAGCCATATTAACGTCGCTTCGTCTAACTCTTTGGTCGCCCTGTCGTCCGTTTTGCGGACCATAAGCCGGCAGCCGGGCAGGCTGCCGGCCGGCGCGACATGTGCCGGAGTTGGCGGATAAAGGCGGAATTCGGTGCCACTTCGATGAGCTTAAGCTCTCCACAGGCCAATCGGGTCATGGCTTTCGTTTGCCTGCTCTTGACGCTGGCTTTTGGCGCTGACGCTTGGGCGCAGGGCGCGGCCCCGACTATCGCTGAGATCAGGATCCGCGGCAATCAGCGCGTTGACGACGATGCCATCCGAATCCAGATAAGCTCGCGCGTGGGCGAACCGCTCGATCAGGCAGCGGTCAGCCGCGACATCAAGGCCATCTATCGGATGGGTTTCTTCAAACACGTCACGGCAAGCATCACGCCCAGCGGCGGGCAGGTAATCCTGACCTTCAACGTCGAGGAGCGTCCGCTGGTCTCGGAAGTGCGCTTTGAAGGGATGAGTGCCTTCAAGCCGGTCGACGACAAAGTACGTGCGGCGTTGAAGATTCAGCCGCGTTCGATTCTCGACCCGATTCATGTGCTCGAGACGATCAAGGGCCTGGAGGCGATCTACCGCGAGAAGGGTTACTTGGACGCCGCCGTAAACTACAAAACTACGCCGGAGCCGAACAACGAGGTGATCGTTGTCTTCGACGTAAAGGAGGGCCCGTTGGTTCGGATCGGCGAGGTCAAGTTCGTCGGCAACCACGCCTTCAAGTCCAGTAAACTGGCCGGCCTGCTGGAAACCCGACCGCATAATCTGCTCAGCTTCATCTTTGGGACCGGTCTGCTCGACCGCAAAGCGTTGGCCACGGACGTTGACCGGCTCAAGACCTACTACTATCAACATGGCTATCTTAATGCGCAAGTCGCCGAGCCCACGATAACCCGCAAAGGCAATTCGCTCATCGTCACCTTCAATATCAACGAAGGCGAGCCGTTTCGCATCGGGACGATCTCATTCGAAGGCGATCTCAAGGTGCCGGTTCAAGAGCTGCGCAAGCGGCTGACGCTTAAGCCGGGCCAGCCCTTCCAGGGGCTCAAGATGCAGCACGACGTGCTGACCTTGTCGGACTTTTACACCGACCGCGGCTACGCTTTCGCCAACGTCGATCCGCGAACACAGGTGGATCCGCTGACGCACCTGATCAACGTCACCATTCGGGTCACGCCCGGAGAAAAGATTCTGGTTGATCGAATCTCGATCGCGGGCAACGTCAGGACGCGCGATTACGTTATCCGCCGACAGCTCGCGATCCAGGAGCAAGAGCCCTATTCAGCGGCAAAGATTCGCGCCTCCAAGGCGCGACTGGACCGTTTGGGCCTGTTCTCGCAGACGCAGATCACGACAACGCCGGGGCGCGAGCCGGACCAGGTCGACCTCAATGTGGCTGTCAAAGAGGCGCAGACCGGCACGTTTTCCATCGGCGGCGGAATTGATACGGTCGACGGCGCTTTCGGAAACGCCTCGATCGGCGAGAGAAACCTGTTCGGGACCGGCAACTCGGCCACCTTCAGCGCGCTGTTCGGGTTTTTGTTCCGAAATATCGACCTCAATTTCACCGACCCCTATTTTCTCGACATGCCGCTTACCTTCTCGATCGACCTGTTCGACACCGAGTATTTTATGTTCGGCTTCACCCAAGTGGCGTACGGTATAGGGTTCCACACCTTGTATCCGCTGTCGGAACTGGGGCTTACGGAACTGGGGCCTTTTTCGCTGAACACCGTGAGCGTGGGCATGGGGTACAAGTTCCAACAGATGGGCATCACCGATATCGGCCCGTACGAGCCTGCAGCGATCACGCGCTATCACGGTTATGCCCTTGTGTCCGAAGTTATCCCGACGATTCAGCGCATGACCGTGGACAATCCGACCGACCCGCGCAGTGGCTCCTCGCAAAGCGCGAGCGTCGAATTCGCTGGCGCCGGTGGTACTTCGTATTTCGTCAAGGCGATAGCTCATAGCCGGTGGTTCGTGCCAATAATCGACAGCACTTGGTTTGGGCAATGGGTATACTCGCTTGGAGTGGACTACGGCATCGGCACCGCCCTGCAGCCGTCGCCAGGCGGGAACCTGCCCCTTTACGAACGCTTCTTTCCAGGCGGCATAGATTCGGTGCGCGGCTATGAATTCTTCAGTCTCGGGCCCAACGTTGCTCTGTATAACAACGTCGGCCAGCCCATCGGCTACACGCAAATCGGCGGCAGCAAGGAACTCTTGTTGAGCACCGAAATAACGTTCCCTATTCTTGAGTCCTTCGGATTGCGGGGCGTGGTATTTCTCGACGCCGGCAATGCTTATCTCCTGCAGCAGTCGATTACGCTTCCCAGCCTTGCCGCTGCCTGGGGCTTGGGTATCCGCTGGCGCTCGCCGTTCGGTCCGATCCGCATCGAATACGCGGTCCCCATCAACCCAAGGGCCGGCTACGTGGTCGACAACTTCGTTTTTGGCGGAGGTTCTCCGCTATGACCGCTGTGGCCGCCAGGACGCTTGAACTACGTCGAAATAGATCGGGGCTGATGTTGAGCCGGTTCTGATGTCGTTATAATTCGTTGGGGTTAGTGGCTGTTGCTTGCGGCGGCGCGCGGGCGTTTCGCCTGCTTTCGCATGGAGCTATAAAGAAGAGCTGTTATCAGGAGGTTTCGAGTGTCTACCGCACGGTTGTCCCTGGTCTGCGCGACGTTGATTTTGGCGACCGTCGCCAGCGCCGCTAGCGCCGAAATAAGGCTTGCCTACGTCGATATTCAACGCGCGCTCAACGAATGCGCAGCTGGTCGAAAGGCGAAGGACGAATTTCGTGCGAAAGTCCAGCGACTGGAGCATCGGCTGCGAAAGCAGCAGGAGGAGGTCAAGGCGCTCAAAGACGAGATCGATACCAAGGGCCTGTTGATGAAGCCCGATGAAAGACGCAACCTCGAGGAGGAGTACAATCGCAAGCTGCGCGACTTCGAACGCTCGTATAACGACAGCAAGCAGGACCTCCAACACGAGGACAGCGAAATCACCGGTCGCATTGTCCGCGAGCTTGCCGTTGTAGTGGGCCAAATCGGGCAGCGTGACGGCTATACGATGGTCATGGAAAAGAGCGGCTTGCTATGGGCCGCGCCGGGTGTGGACATCACCGACCAGGTGATTCGGATCTTTGACGAGAAAAACGGCGGCAAAAAGTTTAGCCAGAGCCATGCCGGCACAATTCATCCCACGTCGTCTTCATCCGGAGCCGCGCCGGAGACCGGCCCGTCAATCCCACGCACGAGCATCTCTAAGTGACGCTAGCGAAGACGGTCAGGGTCGCATTTTTCGCCGGATGCGCGACGGCCTCGGCATAAGAACCTCCCGGTGGCAACGGTCGCTCTCGCGCGGCGATTTGCGCGCCGCGCTTCGCGGCCGGTTGGCTGTTAGGGCCTGTATGCCGCAGACCCAGGCGAACACAGCCTGTAGGCGCATCGCGAGGCTCGAAGCTCGCGGCTAAGAGCCACGCGAATCACAAACGATGCATCGTAGTGAGATAACGGCGCTCAGCGCCTTTCCGCGTCAGTAGGAGGCTTCCCATCGGCGGTAAAATTCATCCCCTCGCAGTAGTGGATCCTGCGGCTCAGCTCGACTCGAGCGTGCAGATTGGGCCTGGGGTGGTTATCGGACCCCACGTCAAGATCGGCGCGGACACCGAAATCGGCCCTCACACCGTAATCGAGGGCCATACCACTGTCGGGGCGCGAAATAAGATCCTTCAATTTGCCTCGCTCGGCGCGACCCCGCAGGATCTCAAGTACCGCGGCGAGCCCTCGCGCCTGGAGATCGGCGACGACAATCTGATTCGCGAGTTCACCACCATTCACCGCGGAACCGAAGGCGGCGGGATGGTGACGCGCGTGGGCAACCACGTCCTGGTGATGAATTACGCTCATATCGCGCACGATTGCATCATTGAAGACCACGTCATCTTGGCCAACTCCACCAACCTCGCCGGCCACTGTGTAATAGAGGAGTGGGCGGTGACGATGGGACTCTGCGGGGTTCATCAGTTCACCCGAATCGGTGCTCACGCGGCGTTGGCTGCCGGCTCGAAAGTCGCTCAAGACGTACCGCCGTATTCACTGGTGGCCGGCGAAGGGCGGGCTCGCTTGGTGGGGCTTAATGAAGTCGGCCTGGAGCGGCGAGGTTTCAGTCCGGAAGTCATCCGCGCGCTCCGGCGGTCGCTCCGCTTGCTTTTTTACTCTAATCTTTCGCGCGCTCAGGCAACCAAACAGGTGATGGAGACAGAGGGCCACATAGCCGAGGTGCGCCGGCTGATAGACTTCATTACCAACTCCAAGCGCGGCGTAGTCGGGCGCAGCCGTGACTAAACTTGGCCTCATCGCGGGCAACGGCGCTTTTCCAATCGAGGTTGCCGCGGCGGCCAAAGCGCGCGGGATCGAAGTCGTCGCCGTCGCGCACAAGGACGAGACGATGCCCGAGGTCGCGTCCTACTGCTCTCGCGTCGTTTGGATTGACGTCGGCCAGCTTGATACGGCCATCGGCGCGTTGAAGCAGGCCGGCGTCAAAGTGGCGGTGATGGCCGGCGGTATCTCGCGCGCCCGTCTGCGTTCGTCGTTCAAGCCCGACGGGCGCGCGTTGGCGATGCTCTCACGAATCGGCAAGTTCAGCGACGACGCGGTCTTGCGCGGCGTTGCGGGCGAGTTGGAGGCTGACGGAATCGAGGTCATTGACCCGGTCGAACATTTCGGCCTGGCCCTTGCTGAAGCCGGACTGCTGGCTGGGCCCGAGGTCGGCGCAGCCGCCCTCGGCGATATCGGGCTGGGATTCGCCGTGGCGCGCGCCCTGGGCAACTTCGACATTGGGCAAGTTGTGGCGGTGCGTGACGGCGTGGTTGTGGCGGTCGAGGCTGTCGAAGGGACCGACGCCACCCTCAGGCGAGCCGCCTCTTTGTACGGTCCCGGCCTGGTCGTCGCCAAAGCCTCCAAGGTCAGCCAGGACCTCCGCTTCGACCGCCCGGCGATCGGTCCCAAGACGATCAGGCTGATGCAGGAGATTCGGGCCGCAGTGCTCGCCGTCGAGGCCCAGCGCACGTTGATCATCGAGCCCGTGAAGACGCTTAAGACCGCGCGAGAACTCGAATTGTCGCTCTACGGCTATAGCTGAACCTCGCGCGGCAGGACAGAGAAGGCGAGGAATTCGGCGTGATCAGCCTGGTCGCGGGGCGCGATAGATTTTTTTCTGTGGAAGAGAATTGTCGCGAAGCTGCGCGCGCCGGGGCAAATAGATTCCAGCCCTTTGCGTTTTTCAACTTGCTCCCCGGCGCGCCTCGACTCCGTGTAATGGCAAGCGGAAATCTTCGACGTCGCGCAGCGTTCTTTGGCGGAGATTTCTTTGGCGACATCACGCGCGCAAATCCCTCGCTAGACGGAAAACGGCTTCGCTCCACGAGGGGCGCGTTGGGGCGCGACGATGCGTGAGCTGAGGGCGGCGGTTGTTGGTGCCGGCAAACTAGGCGCTTTGCATGCGGATAAATACGCCAAGCTTAGCGGCGTCAAGCTTGGCTTCGTGGTTGACATCGACCGCGAGCGGGCCGCGCAGATGGCGGCGCGTTACGGCGCGACGGCCGCCTCGGATCATCGCGAACTCGCGGGGAGAATCGACCTTGCGACGGTCGCGACGCCTTCTTCCACGCACTTTGCTGTGGCCGCCGACCTGCTCGCCGCCGGAGTCGACGTCTTGCTGGAAAAGCCGATGGCCGCGACGGCCGAGCAGGCGCGCGCGCTGGCGGCGTTGGTGCATAAAGGAGGCGCACTGCTGCAGGTGGGCTATCTGGAGCGGTTCAATCCGGCCGTCCGCCGGCTCAAGACCTTGCTCACGGGCCCCCGCTTTATCGAATGTCACCGGCTGGCGCCGTTTACCGACCGCGGCACCGACGTGGACGTCGTGCTCGACCTGATGAGCCATGACCTCGACCTTATTTTGAGCTTGACCGACAGCGAAGTCGCCTCGGTCGAAGCGCTCGGCGTGGCGGTGCTCACCGACCTGGTGGACGTAGCCAACGCGCGCGTGCGTTTTGCCGACGGAATGGTGGCCAACGTGAACGCCAGCCGAGTGGCCGCCAGGCGCGAGCGCAAGATTCGTTTTTTCCAACACGACGCCTACATCTCGACCGACTATGAGGCGCGCTCGATTCAGGTTTATCGCAAAACTGTGGCGCCGTCGGGTGGCGTGGCGACGATCAGCGCGGAGCGAATTGAACTCGATGCGGGAGATCCACTCGGCGACGAGGTGGCTTCTTTTGTCGCGTGTGTGCGTTCGCGCGCCGTGCCGATGGTGTCGGCTGCCGACGGTCTGCGGGTGATCGAGCTTTGCGAGTTGATCAACGATTCAATCACCGCCGCATTGGGCGGCGGCAACCGACAGGGCCCGCGGTGAGCCGCCGTTTCAGGACTTGATGGAGTCACTAGCGGATGACGCTCTCACCTCCGCGTCCCGCCGGCGGATTTTAATCGTAGCGGGCGAGGCGTCGGGCGACCTTCATGGGGCGGAACTGGCGCGAGCGCTGCGCGCTATCGACCCGAGCTGCGAGCTTTTCGGAGTCGCGGGCAAGCATATGCGCGCGGCGGGAATCGAGGCGCTCTTTCGCTGCGAAGACATCACCGCCGCCGGCTTCGGTGAGCTTATCGGAAGGCTCGGGCGAAACGTGGCGGCGCTTTTTTCCTTGCGGGCGATGCTCAAGAGCAGGCCGCCGTCGCTGTTTATCGCGATCGATTTTCCGGATTTCAACATGCGGCTTGCCTCCTACGCGAAACGTCGAGGCGTCCCGGTCCTCTACTACATCGCGCCACAGGTCTGGGCCTGGAGGCCGGGTCGTGCGCGCCAACTGGCCGCGATAAGCGACCGCATGGCGGTGGTTTTCCCGTTCGAGACCAGGATCTTTGCCGACGCCGGCGCGCGGGTCGATTTTGTTGGCCATCCGTTGCTTGACCGTATCGAGCAGCGTCCGCAAGACCGGGAACAGACATTGGCGCGCCACGGCTTTGCGCCCGGCGCGAAGCTGGTGGCCTTGATGCCCGGGAGTCGAGGCCGGGAAGTCCATTATCTGCTCGAGCCGATGGTTGCGGCGGCGCGCGTGCTGCAAAGCCGTTACGGGCTTAAGCCTTGCCTGATCCTTGCACCCACGCTGACCAGGGAGCAGTTGCGCAGCGAGAGCCGCGCCGAACTCGGCGGGGTCGAGATAATCGAGCGCGACGGGTACGATATCCTGGCTGCGAGCGAATTAGCGCTTGTCGCCTCGGGCACTGCCACTTTGGAGGCAGCTTTGCTAGGCTGTCCGATGGTCATCGCCTACAAGGTGTCTGCTCCGACTTACTATCTTCTGCGCTTGCTGGTGCGAAACGTGCGCTTCATCGGGATGCCGAACATCCTGGCTGGGCGGCGAATCGTGCCGGAGTTGATTCAGCGGGAGGTAACGCCGTCGAGGTTGGTTGAAGCAGCGCAGGAGCTTGTGATGGAGTCCAAGCAAGACGAAACTCGCGCCGCGCTGGGCAAGATACGCCGCATGCTGGGGGCACCGGGCGCCGCGCGGCGGGTCGCCGAAATGGCGTTCGCGATGATGCGATGAATAAGTTCGGACCTGTATACCTGCGTCTAATTCGATATGTCCAGCGCTATCTGTTCCCTTATATCGCGCTTGCCGTGGCAGCGATGCTCGTGTTGAGCGCGGCCAACGGGGCGATTCCGTTTCTCGCCCGCAGTTATATCAACCAGATTTCGGCGATAAAGAATTTGGCAACCGTCCGTGTTTTATCGATCGAGCTTTTGGCGGTATTCATCGTCCGCGCCGCCGCGAGCTTTTTCGCCACGTACCTGACCGCGTACGTCGGGCAGCGCGCGGTGCTCGATCTGCGCTCCGACCTCAACGATCGGCTGCAGTATCTGCCGCTTTCATTCTTCAATCGCACGCCCACGGCGACGCTGCTGTCGCGAATGATCAGCGACGTGGGGATGGTCGCCGCGGCCGCGACTACCAGTCTTTTCTCACTGGTTGGCGATTCCATATCGCTGGTTTCGCTGATCGTCGCCGCGTGCGTGATCGATTGGCAGCTCGCGGCGATTTCCTTGGTTGCTTTCCCGCTCGCCGTCCTGCCGGTCACCAAGTTCTCGCGCCGGATGCGCCGGATCGCTCGCAGCGCGCAGCATCAGCTGGGCGGGCTTTCCTCGCTGCTGCAGGAAACGATACAGGGCAACCGGGTCGTCAAGGCCTTCGGCATGGAGGAGTATGAGCAGCGGCGCTTTAGCGTGGAGCTCAGGCGCCTGTTTCGCACGAGCATGAAGGTGGCGGCGATCAAAGCTCTCACCGCGCCGTTGATAGAGGTGTTAGGGGCGCTGGGCGTGGTCGCCGTGCTCTGGTACGGGACGGCTTCAGTGCTGCAGCACCGGCGCACGCCGGGTTCGTTCGGCGCGTTTTTCACCGCGATGCTGCTCGTTTACCGGCCGTTCAAGCGCCTGAGCGGAACCAACAATGCGATTCAGCAGGCGCTGGGCGCGGCCGACCGGATGTTCGAAATTCTTGACATTCCGACCGACGTGCCCGAAGCGCCGGACGCGATCCAGTTGCCGCGCCGCCTGCATAGAATTGAACTCAGGGACGTAAGTTTTCGCTACGAATCCCACTGGGCGTTGCGAGGCGTGACGCTTAAGATCGAGCCTGGGGAAGTGGTCGGATTGGTGGGAATGAGCGGCGGCGGAAAGTCGACCACCGCCGATCTCATCCTTCGCTTCTACGATGTCGACAGCGGCGCGATATTGATCGACGGTGTCGACGTTCGGCGTTACTCGCTCAAGTCGCTGCGCGCTGAAATCGGCCTGGTCACGCAGCATACCTTCCTGTTCAACGATACGATTCGGAACAACATCGCCTACGGCAGCATCGAGCGCAGCATGAGCGACGTCATCGCCGCCGCCAAGCTCGCCAACGCGCACGACTTTATTATGC
This sequence comes from Deltaproteobacteria bacterium, assembly GCA_021801125.1. Lineage (GTDB taxonomy): Bacteria > Desulfobacterota > Binatia > Binatales > Binataceae > JAJYYI01. Next base: position 59,603 of record JAJYYI010000120.1, read on the forward strand.
GGCTGCCGAAGGGGTACGAAACCGAGGTAGGCGAGTTGGGCGTGCGGCTGTCCGGCGGCGAGCGCCAGCGTTTAGCCATCGCGCGCGCCCTGCTAAAAGACGCGCCGATCCTGATTCTCGACGAGGCGACGTCCAACCTTGACTACGAGGCCGAGCGTCTGGTCCAGGACGCGCTGGAACACCTGGTCCGCAATCGCACGACGCTGCTTATCGCGCATCGTCTGTCCACGGTGCGAATGGCAAACCGGATAGCCGTAATGGTGGAAGGTAAGATTGTCGAGCAGGGCACTCATGACGAGCTTATCGCCCGCGACGGGCCGTATTCCAAGCTCTACAAGCTGCAGCTTGAAGCAGGCGCGCCGAATGGGGCACAGGCCAGCGAATTGGCTGGTTAGATTGGGTATCCCAAAAAGGCACGCCCAAAACCCACGAACCGTTGAAGGCGTCGCGCCGGCGCATGGCGGTGAGCGAGCGCGCCTGTGCTGAAACTGATTTACGACGCCCTATGGTACCCGGCGTTGCCGTTCGCCGCGCTCGCCGTGGCTGGCCTGGATGCGCAAAAGCTCAGGCAGCGAGTCGGGGCGGTCGAGGTCAACGGCGATCGCGGACAAAATTGCGCATGGCTTCACGCCGCGTCGGTCGGCGAGATTGAAGGGGTGCGCCCAATCATCTGCGGGCTTGCCGAGCGAAACCGCGGCCTTAGCTTCTTTGTCACCTGTATGACGGATACCGGCTGCCGCGCGGCGCGCGGGGCGATCGCGCAGGCGCGGGCGGTGACGCTGGCGCCGCTAGATTGTCCGTCGTGCGTGCGACGTTTTCTTAACGCGGTGCGGCCGCATGCGCTCCTAATCGCCGAGACCGAACTCTGGCCGAATTACCTGCTTGAAGCGCGCCGCGCCGGTGTGCCCGTCGCCATTATCAACGGCCGGATAAGCGCGCGTTCCTTGGCTCGCTACCGCGCGCTGGGATCGATTTTCCGCCCGGCGCTTGAGTCGGTCGTTTTGCTGCTCGCGCAAACCGACGAGGACGCGCAGCGCTACGCGGCGCTTGGAGCGCCGAAAAGCGCAATCATCGTCGTGGGGAATCCGAAGTTCGACCTCGACCAAGCGCGCGACGTGCCGACGCTTCGAGCCGAGTTAGAATCTTTCACCGCGGGCAGGAGCGTGTTCGTCGCGGGGTCGACCGGGCCTGGCGAGGAATCGGTGGTGATCGAGGCTTACCGCGTCTTGCGTCGAGACTTTCCCGAGCTGGCCCTGGTTGTTGCGCCGCGCCATCTGAATCGTGCCGAGGAAGTTGGAGCGTTGCTTCGTGCCGCCAGTTTAGCCTACGTGAGGGCAAGCCAGCTCCCATCTTGCGCAACCTTGTCGGACGGCGACGCGCTCAACCGGCGCCGCGACAATGTTTGCGTCGCGCAGGCGCAAAGCGTTGGCGAGCCAACGGCGCTCGACGCGCGCGCGGCAGGGTCCGTCGAAAAAGGCCGAGCGATCAATGACCGCGCAAGCATAAAACCGGACGCGGCGTTGCAGTCCCCAGCAGCCCAGGCAGACCTGCGCCCGCCGGCGCTGTTGCTTGACACCTTGGGCGAGCTTCGCGCGCTCTACTTTCGTGCGACGCTCGCGTTCGTCGGCGGCAGCCTCCGGCCCGGGCGCGGCGGCCAAAACTTGGCTGAACCGGCGGCGGCCGCGCTGGCGGTGATGTTCGGTCCCTATCACGAGAACCAGAAGGTGGCGGCGCGTGCGTTGGTGGAATCGGGCGGCGGATGCGTCGTGCGGGACGCCGGTGAAATAGTCCAAGCGGCCGCGCCTTTGCTGCAGGATGCGGCCCTGCGCCGCGCCAAGGGCGAGAGCGCTCGCGCGGCGATTCAGCGCCTGGGCGGCGCGGCGGAGCGAAGCTTGATGGCGCTCGCGCGTCTGAGTAATCTCGGTTGACGATGCTGGCGCTCGGGCGAGTCGCGGGCCGTCCGCGAATCACGCGATTATGGCGTCCCAAACTTCCGTGGCATCAGTCGCTGCTCTGGTCTTCGCTGGTGCCTGCGGCGACGTTGTACTGGGGCGTGGTGGGCGTCCGCGCCGCTTGGTGGCGCGTCGCCTGGATGCGCCAGCGCGCTCAGCGGCTCAAAGTCATTAGCATCGGCAATTTGACTGTCGGTGGCAACGGCAAAACTCCCTTCTCGCTGTATCTTGCGAATTTACTGGCTGAACTTGGCGTCCAGAGCGCGATCGTCAGCCGCGGCTATGGTGGCCGCAGTTCTCAACGCGCGCAGCTTGTCGCTGAGCATGGCGAACTCAAGGTCTCGCCTGATGAGGCCGGCGACGAAGCGGTCATGATGGCTAAATCGTTCGCTGGCCCAATTGCGGTTGCTCCTCGGCGATACGACGCGATTCGCATGCTCGAGCAACGCCCGGAGTTGCAGGTCGTTGTCCTGGACGACGCCTTTCAACATGTGCGCCTGGAGCGGGACTTGAATTTGTTGTTGATTATTGGCGACTACGGCTTCGGCAACGGCTGGCTGTTGCCGGCCGGTCCGATGCGCGAGCGGGTGCGCGCGATTCGGCGCGCGGATGCGGTGGTAGTGTTAGACTCGGCCGGGCAGGGTGCGGAGCTGCCTCAAGCAGTGCTGGCCAAGATCAGTGAGCGGCCGGTCCTGCGGGGACTGCTGCAGCCTCGGGCGATCGTGCGCCCACGCTCCGGTGAATGGGAGGAACTCCCGCTCGGCACTGTAGCGGGCCGCAGCGTCCTTGCGATAAGCGGCATTGCCCGGGTGCAGTCGTTTTACGCGATGCTGCATCGCTTGGAGGCGATTTTGGTCGACACCCTCGAATATCCCGACCATCACCGCTATACCTGGGCGGACTGGCAAACTATTTCTCGCTCGGCGCGCAACGCGGAGTTTGTTGTTACCACGGAAAAAGACCTGGTCAAGCTCGAGCGTTTTCCTTTTGCCCGCGACTCGCTGTGCGCTTTGCGCCTGGGCGTGGATATGGGCCATTCGCGGCCCGAGCTGATAAAGCTGTTGCTGGACCGATGCGCCGGCGATCAGGAAACCTTGCAACCCGCGGCGGCGACTGCAACCGACTAACGTGACGTCAGTTGATCGCGAAGGACGGGCAGTCGAAAGAGAAGACCGCAAGCGACGCCGATCGCGCCGGACTCGCGTTGCGCTGAAGATTTGCGCGGCCCCAGGGCTTGAGTGAACACGATGGCGCGGAGCACTTCTTCACGCGGCGCGAACCGCTTCGACCGCCGCGACGGTGCTGAATGAGAAAGCTAGAGGAGAATCGTGATGGCAATCAGTCAGGATTTGCTCGACATTCTGGCGTGCCCCAAATGCAAGGGCGAAATCCGGCTCAACCAATCAGGTGACGGTCTCATCTGCGAGAAATGCCGGCTGATCTATCCGATAAAAGATGACATACCGATTATGCTTATCGACGAGGCCTTACCCCTTACCTGAGAGCATTTGATCGCCGTTTTCCTCTTGCGTCTTCAAGCTCGAACCAGGGGCCGGCGGAGAGGCCGCTAACGTAGTGCGGGCTTTTCATGCCGTGAGCGACCCGCCGCACTCTCCGATGTATGGCCGGCGGGGCGCAGAGCGCGTGCGGCGAACGAGGCGAGGCGAAGCGGATGGCGACTGATCGCAAACGCGAGCATTGATGGCGACGAGGAAGCGTCATTGCAGCAACGGCGGGCGGGCCGACCATGCTTGAGTCCGAGCCTCGCGCAGGTCCGTCTTCCCAGGCCCGTTGCGTGACCGCCAGCGGCGACAAGGCGCGCGTTTTGATCGTGCAGACCGGGTTTCTGGGTGACGTAGTGCTGGCGACCGCGCTGATCAATCCTCTCAGCGGCGCCGGCTACGACGTTTACGCGCTGGTACGCCCGCAGCACGCACCACTGCTTAGCTCAGACCCGCTCCTAAGCGGCGTTATCGCCGACGACAAGGACGCTGGTCGGCGGGGATTGTCCGGCGCGTTCAGAACCGCGGCCGAGTTGCGCGCTTACGGTTTTGCCGCCGCGGTCTCGCCCCATCGGTCGCATCGCACGGCGGCGATGTTGGCGTTGACGGGGATAGCGCGGCGGATCGGTTTCGCCTCAAGCCCGCTCCGCTGGCTGTTCAGCGATCGGGTCAAGGTGAGCGCGGCGAGTCATCAGATTGAGCGCAATCTATCTCTTTTGCGGCCGCTGGGAATTCAGGACGCCGGCGCGCAGATGCGTCTGGTGATGCCTGGGGAAGCGGTGCGCGCCGCGCGCGAGCGGCTCTCCGACGGTGCGCGACCGCTGGTTGCGGTGGCGCCGGGTTCGGCGTGGGCCACCAAAAGATGGCCTGCCGAGAAATTCGGCCAAGCCCTGCGCCATCTGGCTCGCCGCATCGACTTTACCGCGATATTCCTGGGGAGCGCGGCGGACCGCGAAGCGGCGGCTGCCGCGGCGTCGGCCTGGGGAGGTCCGCAAGTGAACCTGGCCGGCCTTACCGATTTACCGACACTATGCGCCGTGATCGAGCAGTTGGATTTGTTGATCGCCAACGACAGCGCCGCGGTGCATATCGCGGGTGCCTATCGAGTGCCTACAGTTGCGATTTTTCTCGCCACCCATCCCAGCTTCGGCTTCGGGCCGTTGCTCCAGCCGTTCCGCGTTGCCGAGGTCGAAGGGCTCTCGTGCCGTCCGTGCTCGCCCCATGGCGGTCGGCGTTGCCCCCGCGGCCATTTCCGCTGCGCGGTTGACCTTGAACCTGAGGCGGTTGCCGAGGCGGCGGCGTCGCTTTTGACCGCGCAAAGCCAGTCATGAATTTGCGCCGCGTATGGCATGACGAGGCCGCGCTCACTCGCCTCGCCTGGCTGGCGATAGTGTTTTACCTTGGCGGGCTTGCGATCGCGAGCGCTCTGCGCCATCAGGGTGATTTCGCGATCTACTACCGCGCCGGCCAGCGCATATGGAGCGCGACGACCCTCTACCCGGCAGACGAGGGCGACCGTTTCCTTTACGCCCCGATTTTCGGCCTGATGTTCGCGCCGCTGGCTTTGTTGCCGCGCCAGGCGGCTCAGTTTGTCTGGTTCATTCCGAACGCGCTTGCGCTGCTCGCTTTGATCCGAGGCGCGGGGCGCATGCTCTTTGGCGCCGAAGTCAGGCTGACGGCCGCTTTGGTGGCGTTGCCGACACTTTTTTGCGCGCGTTTCATCGACAATAACGTCGAGCACGGGCAACTGGACCTCATGGTTCTGGCCCTGGCGGTCTGGACGATCGTCAAGGCCCGCGAGAATTGCCCGGCGATGGCGGGCGGGTTGCTCGCCGTAGCGCTGTTGAGCAAGCCGTTGGCGATGGCGGGCGCGCTCTATTTTTTGGCTACGCGGCGTTGGCGCGCGATCTTCTTCGCCGCGCTATTCGTGGCGGGCTTGCTGGTTTTGCCGGCGCTGTTCCTAGGCCCGGCACGCGCGGCGAGCGAAACTATGGGCTACATCCACGCGGTTCGCTCGATGACCGTGCGCTACCGCCAGACTACGACCAACCAGGCCGTGGGCGCGGTGATCTTTCGCGCGATGGCGCGGCCGAACGAAAATCGCTCGTGGGTCGATCAGATGGCCAGTCTGGCGGGTGGTACGTACGGGTTAATCGCGTTTTTCGGTATGTGGTGGTGGCTTGCTTTGGCGGAAGTCTCAGTCGCCGGCGAGGTCGAGCGCCGGCTTGCCCTCGGCGCGCTGTTCACGATCGCGCCTTCCCTGAGCGCGATCGCCTGGAAACACTATTACGCCGCGCTGATCGTGCCCTACATGGCGTTACTGTCCACGTTATGGGTAGACCCGCCGGCGGGATTTTCCACTCCGCGTTCGGCGAAATTTCTGCTGGTGGTCTCGGTTGTCCTGAACCTGGCGATCGGCGATGTCCTGAACCGGTTTGCGCTCTTCTACGGCGCTCATCTGATCTCCTCGCTTGTCTTGCTCGCCGCGTTGGGTATAGCCTACCGCGCGAGCGCCTCGGCGCAGGATCGACACGCCGAAGAATGCCGAAGCTTAGCGGCACGCTAAAGGACCGCCTGCGGCTCGATTTTGTCCGTTCGCGCGAAGGCGCGTACGAGCTTTATCTCGCGGCCTCGCTGGCGCCGCAGTCCTCCGCGCTGGTGCGCGAACTTTCCGACCTCACGCGTCGCTCCCAGCGCTGGGCCGGCAACCGAGCCAGCGCCTCGTCGTTGCGGCTGGCGGGATCTCCGGAGCTGGTCGTTCGCCGCGGCAGACGGGGCGGCCTGATGGCTCGCGTCCTGTCAAGCATCTATGTCGGCCGCGTCCCTCGCGTAGTGGTCGAGCTGGTGCTAGCCGCTGAAGCTCGCCTGCGAGGAATCCCGGTCGCACAACCTATGGGCGCCGTAGTCGAATGGATCGCGCCGTGCGTCTATCGAAGCTTCTACCTAACGCGTAAGGAGGAGGGGCAGACGTTATGGGAGTTCGCGCGCACGCCGACTCCGGCTCCCGAGCGGGCCCGAATCTTCGATTGCGCGGGAGGAGCGATCGAGACGATGTATCGTTGCGGCTTGTGTCACGCTGACCTGAATCTCCACAATCTCTTCGTGACCCGCGGCGACGGCAAATCCCGGGTGATAATTCTCGATCTCGACAAAGCTCGCCTTTACGAGCATCCTCTCGAGCCGAGCCGGCGCGCGCGCAATCAAGCGCGGCTTTTGCGTTCGGTCCGCAAACTGGATCCGCATGGGAAGGTTCTCGGTCCCGAAGACCTGTCGCGCCTGGGACTGAGATCGGCTTGATGTCGGGCGGGTTGTCGTTGAACCAAAAAGCGCGGGTCTTTTTCGGTCGCCGTCCCAGAGCGGGTCCGGCAGCCAGTCGCTCGAAGCTCTCTTGGCTTACGACAGCGCAACGCCGGCCATTCTCGCGCAGGCCGAGACCGCGAGCAGCACGGCGACTTCGCTGATCTCGCCGGCGGCTCCGATCAGGTCGCCGCTGACCCCGCCCATCCATCGCTGGTAGAACGCCCGTGCACCGGCCGCCACCGCGGCGGCGGCGACGACGCCGGCAAAAGCCGACGGCGACAGCACCGGCAGCAACCCCAACAGGGTTAGTGCTCCGCATGGAAGCGCTTTGTCTGCGCCGCCAGCGAAAAAGGCGCTGCCTGCGCCTTCGGCCCGCAGGTAAGGGAGTCCGCTGCTGCACGCTATCATGGCCCAGCGCGCAAGCCCCGGCGCGGTGTAGATTGCGATCCAGCGATGCGGGCCGGAAAGCCCGGCCAGCGCGACGCACTTGAGCAACAACGCGAAGATGATCGCGACCGCGCCGTAATTGCCGATTCGGCTGTCGCGCAGGATCGCCAGCGCACGCTCGCGCTCGCGCCCGGCGCCCAAGGCGTCGGCGGTGTCGCCCAAGCCGTCCAAATGAATGGCTCCCGTGATCACCGTCAGCGCCATAACCAGAACCACCGACCTCAGCGCGACGTCGAGCAGCGGTCGCAGAAGAAAGTCTAACGCGATTAACGCGCCCCCGAGCACAAAGCCGACCAAGCCAAAATAGGCCGCCGAATTGGCCACCAGCTCTGTCTTGGCGGGCACGGACGGCGCGGACGGAATAATCGTGAGGAAGCTAAGTGCAAGAGTGAATTCACGAAGAACTCGCCTGCTGTTTAAGATATCCGCTTGAGCGTCGTCTCGCTCCATAGCCTGCCCGCCGTCACAGAGTCCACCCGGTTTAGGTTAGCTTGCCGAACCGCACGCACCGCGTTTTGTCTGGGCGGTACCGCTCGCGCGCGTTCGCAGTCCGCGCTTGGGGCGCTTCCTGACCGATGAAGCCGCCGTGAAGAAGCTTTCGACGGCCGCTAACGCAAATCACCCCACTCAGCGGTCGGTGATTTTCTCCGAGACGCTTGCGCCCGAAAACGTCGCCATTTCATTAAGCAGGGTCAGCGCGGCGTCGATGACCGTCATCGCGAGCGCCGCTCCAGTTCCTTCGCCCAGACGCATTCCCAATTCTAGGATCGGACGTCCGGCGTCCAGTCGCTGAAGCGCCAGTCCATGGCCTCCGTCGGCTGAACGATGGGCGAAAAACATGCGCGAGCGGAGCCCCGGATAAAGCTTTTCAGCCAGCGCCGCGGCGGCGGTCGCGATGAAGCCGTCAACCACTACGGGCACTCGGGCAGCCGCCGCGCCCAGGCATGCGCCCGCCATCGCGCCGATCTCGAATCCGCCCACCGCCGCCAAAATCGCCTGCGCGTCGCCGAGCGATCCGCGATGGAGCTTTAGCGCGCCGTTGACGGTCGCGACCTTGCGTTGGCGTCCCGGTTCGTCGATTCCCGCGCCGTGTCCGGCGAGCATCTGTGGGTCAAGCCCGGTAGTGGCGGCCAACACGGCGGCTGCGGTCGTGCTGTTGCCGATTCCCATCTCGCCGATGCCCAAAAGCGTCGCGCCTTGTAGCGCTGCCTCCCGCGCCAGCTCGATCCCCACTTCGAGCGCCGCGCGAGCCTGCTCGGGCGTCATCGCGGGCTCGCGCGCGAAGTTGCGCGTCCCCGGCCCAAGCCGGCGATAGATCACGCCGGGCAAGTTTTCCTCGCGCGTATCTTTTTCGACGCCGACGTCGACCAGCCAAAGCTTGAGCCCGAATCGGCGAGCGAGCACGCTTATCGCCGCGCCGCCGCGCGCCAGATTGCGCAGCATCTCGACCGTGACCTGCTTTGGATACGCGGCGACGCCGTGTTCGGTGATACCGTGATCAGCCACGAAGACCAGTATCGCGCGTTCCCCGAGCTTGGCTTGCGGGTCACCGCGCACGGCGGCGTAGCGCCGCGCGATCTCCTCGAGATAGCCGAGGCTGCCGCGCGGCTTGGTCAGAGAGTCCAACCTTGTGGACACCACGGCGGCCGCGTTGTGGTCCAACGGGGGAATAGAGGCGAGCGTTTCCGCAAGCAGACTCATCGCTTTCCATCCTCGCGCCGGCTCTCGCGCAGCGGCGTCGAATTGTAAGTTTAATAGCGCCCGGCGGTGTAGCGGATGGCCACGAAAATCAGCGTGCCAACACAAGCAACGCCCAACGTGCGATCACTACCGCACCGAGGCAAAATGCGGTGGCGATATAGAGCATCGCACGTGCCGCCCGAATATCTTGCGCCGCTGCCGGACGCTCCGCAACTCCGAGGCGCGGACGATTTTCGGTTTCTCCGTCGTAAACTGCCGGTCCACCGAGCTGAATGCCGAGCGCTCCGGCCAAGGCCGCCTCGGGGTAACCGGCGTTGGGACTCGGATGGCGGCGGGCATCCGCGAGCACGGTCGAGAGAGCCGCTCCAGCGCGTCCGTTCCAGAGACCGCCGGCCCCGGCCAGGCATAGCGCGGTCAGCCGCGCCGGTAGGTAGTTGGCGAGATCATCCAGGCGCGCCGCGCAACGCCCGAAGTAGAGATAGCGTTCGTCGCGATGGCCGATCATCGAATCGAGAGTGTTGATCGCCTTGTACACCATCGCCGCGACCGGTCCTCCGAGAGCGAGATAAAAGAGAGGAGCGATAACCCCGTCGCTCGCGTTTTCCGCCACTGACTCGACGGTTGCTCGGACCAAACCCTCGCGGTCCAATGCCTGCGGATCGCGCCCGACCAACGCCGGCATTACGCGGCGTGCCGCTTCCAGGTCGCCGAGGTCGAGCGCACGTTCGACCTGCGCTGCGGCCGCGTCGAGGCCCTTGAGCGAGAGCGTTGTCCAAGCGATAGCGAGCGCGGCCACGCGCGCAAGAAGCGCGCCGCCCTGGGCGCATGTCAGCAGTACCAGATATGTTGCGAAGGCTGCGCCCATTACCACCGCCGCGGTCAGCATCCCGCCCCGGCGCAGGTCGCTCGACGGGTCTCCTGCCCGAAGTCGGCGCTCACCCGCGAGGATCGCGGCGCCTATCCAGCGCACCGGATGAGGCAGCCAGGGCGGATCGCCGAGCAGCCAATCAAGCGCGAGCGCGCCAAAGATGAGTGAGGTCGGTATGTGAAAAGCGATCGAGTTGACCATCGCTGCCTTGTGGTCGGCGCGATAAGCTGTTGCGGCTATCGAGCTGGAGGCACGCCTGTCCGATTAGGTGCCCCCGTCGACTCGGCGCGGGTCCGGTCGACGCGAGCGGCGGCAAAACGCTCCCAGCGTTAGAACTCAGGCATCCGATCCGCGGGAAAAATTCCTCCCCAGCTACGCGGCTCGCGAGCAAGCCGCGCGAGCCTTCGCGCGCGCTCGTCGCCGCTTGCGCTCCACGAGTCAAAGTGCAGCAGTTGCTCCAGTGCAAGGCGCGGCGCCCACCCAGTCTCTTCCAGCGTGGGACGGGTAGGAAATTGCTCGGCGTAGCCGACGCACAGGTAGGCCAGCGGCAGGACATGCGGCGGAATCGAGAAAATCGACCGCAGCGCGTCGTTGGAGATGATGCTTACCCATCCGACGCCTAATCCCTCGGCGCGTGCCGCCAACCACAGATTTTCCACCGCGAGGCACGTTGAGTAGATTTCGACCGGCTCGCTTCCAGGTTTGCCCAGCACGGCCGTCCCGAAACGTCCCAGCTCGCAGGTCACAATCAGGTTTACCGGTGCCTCAAGGATTCCCTCGAGCTTGAGGGCCAGAAACTTGTCGCGTCTGACGCCGCTAAACAAAGCCGCATTTTGCGCGCGTGCCTGCTCGAAGGCTTGCTTGACCGCGCGACGCGGCTCCAGGTCGCGCACGATGACAAAGCTCCAGGGCTGAGTGAAGCCGACGCTGGGGGCATGATGGGCGGCGAGCAAAATCCGACCGAGTATCTCGTCGGGTACCGGGTCGGGTCGAAAATTGCGGATGTCTCGCCGGCGAAAAATCGCGGCGTAAACGCCGCGCCGCAACTCCCGCACGAGCGCCTCGGTCCTGTCGCGCGCGGCCTCGGGCGAACCCGGCTGCTCCAGGCTGGCGTCTTGGGCCATTCTGCTTATCGACTCGCGTTGAATTCGCCGCGCGCGTCTGTCAGCCGGCGCTTGGCTCCGGTGCCGCTCAACGGATCAAGAGGCTGCCGCTTTTTGCGCGGCGGCCAAGGCGGCTTCGTAGTCGGGCTGGTTGACGATGTCCTTCACGTATTCAGCGTGAACCACCTTATCGGATTTGTCGACGACAAACACGGCCCGAGCCAGAAGGCGGAGGTCCTTGACCAGCACGCCGTATTTCTCACCGAAGTCGACATTGCGATGGTCGCTCAAAGTGACCACCTTGTCGACGCCCGCGGCGCCGCACCAACGCTTCTGCGCGAAAGGCAGGTCGGTAGAGATGGTCAACACTCGCACACTGTCCGCGAGCTTGGCCGCTTCGACGTTGAAGCGGCGTGTCTCGGTATCGCAAACCGGAGTGTCAAGTGATGGCACCGCGCAAATTATTTTGACTTTTCCTTTGAAATCGGCCGACGTTACCGTAGCGAGATTGTTGTCCACGAGCGAGAATTCCGGCGCTTTTTGCCCCGGCTTGATTTCGGGTCCGACCAGCGTTAACGGGTTGCCGCGCATCGTCACTGCACCCTGACGCTCTTGTGCCATGCTCAGTCCTCCCAGTATTCAGCGGCCTCGATTGTTAGAATAACGAGCGATTGTTAGATTTCGGCTTTGCGCTCGCTCCGCCGACCGCGCAGCCTAACGGCAGCAGACAACCTGCCATGAGTCCGCACTGCGGACGGCATCGAGAATCGAAAGCGGATAACCGCATGCCGCCGCTCGCGGAAAAGTCTACTGGTTCAGTCTGCCTTAGTCGATAGCGGTTCGTTCCTTCGCCGTCGAACTTCGACTCCGTGGTCTCCGCCAATCGTTACGGCGCCTCGCGAGCCTTAGCCTTCTGAACCTCGAAACCTCCCTACGCTCGCGGCGTTCAATAACCGACCCGCGGGAAGTGACGTCGGCGGTTGGCCCAATACGGAGGCTCGCCCGACGCGTCGCGACGACGGATGCAGAGTTCCGCCATTTGTTCCGCGCTACAAAAAGAGGGACCACGTTCATGGAATACGCCATCGTGATCGTCGGCAAGGATGCGGCAGCTAGGCGGCAGCTATGGAAGGGCGAGTAAACTGGGTCAAAAGAAACCCTGATAAGGTGATTTAGGGTTTATTCATCCTAATTATGCTCCATTAATGCCGGCGCTCATCCTCATGGAGAAACACTAGTTAAAGGCGGCATATAAGTATTGCGACGTGCGCATTTACGCGTGTAGCCTTACCGAATAAATCAATGTCCCTTAAGGCGGCGTGGTGCGCGCCGTCGCTCCCGAACCCTTGGTAAGTGCCGCAGGTGGCCTTGGGGGTTGCGCAAAACGATGTGGGCTTCGGTGCCGAGTACGCGGGGCAAGAGTGCAAACTGATGTTCGGGCAACGCGCATTCGCGGCAGATATCGGCAATGACGGCCGGGATGGATCGGCCGACCTTCGTTCCTGGCGCTTGTTCCGGATGTCGCTTTTTCAGCGCTTGGCCGACCAGGCTCGCGCCTTGTTGGAAAGGCAAATCCGAGATCGGGCGCGCCGCGAGCTTTGCGCGCTGGGCGCTGCTACCGTCCTGTTCGAGACGCTTCTCTTAGTCGCGAACCTTTTCATCTGGTCGCCGTTCGCGCCCGCTTTAGTAGTGGGGCGTGTTGGTACGATTGTCGCTGGACTGGGTGCGGTTGCCGCAGGGCGCTTGCGGCTCTTCCGTACGCGCGATCGAGAGATGGCCTTTGGGCTGCTGGTTGTGGTTATGGGGGTTGCCACAGTCGGTCAGATAACCGGAGGCGGCGCCGGCGGTCTTGGACTAACCATCGTA
>JAJYYI010000120.1:72351-108627 GCA_021801125.1 Deltaproteobacteria bacterium
CTGGAACGGTCGTTGGCAAGCATTGGTCAACTTGGCCGCGATTTCCTTCGTGGCCGCCGCTCAAGGTTTCTCTTTTTATCCGCCTGAGAGCGGCTGGAGCCATCTATGGATAACCGTGCTCGCCGCGATCGGGTTAAGCCAAGCTAACACGGCGAATCCCTGGCGCTATCGTCGCACGGCGTTCGGTAGAGCTGCCAGGCTGCCCAAAGGCGGATGGGCTCCGTCCGCCGGTGCTGCGAGTCGTTGGCTCGTCAACAGCAGCCTCGAGGGACTTTTCTCAACGCTGAGCGAGGACGGCGCGATCTGCAGCTTGAGCCCGTGGGCGGTGACCGCCCTTGGCCATACTCCGGAGGAGATCGCTGGAATTCGGGTGGATGACCTTATCCATCCGGACGATCTTCAACGGGCGCGGGAAGCGTTCGTTCACGCGCTGCAGACGCCCTATGAGGCTACCTTTCTCGAGTTCCGCTTCCGCCATAAAGACGGCTCCTGGCGCGAGCTGGAAACAGCTTTGCAGGTTACGCACGACGTTTTCTGGAACAAACGCGTCCTGGTCTTTGCGCGCGATGTAACTGAGCGCAGGCAAGCGGAACGCAAGCTGGCGGAAAGCGAGGCCAGGTTCAGGGAGATATTCGCCACCAGCTTGGACGTGATCCTGATCGTCCGGATGCGCGATCAACGCATTATTGACGCCAATCCGGCCTTCACCCAGCTAAGCGGTTTCACCACCGACCAGGCGCGCGGATGGACGCCGCTCCAACTGAATCTTTGGGCCAATCTGGGGCATCGTGAGGCCTTTTACGCCGAGCTGGACAGCAAGGGCTTCGTGCATAACCTGGAAATCCTGGTGCGTTCGAAGAACGGGGCTCGCGTGCCGGTGCTATGTTCGGCGGTCAAGACCCAATGTGATGGGGAGCCATGCCTGATAGTTTTCGTTCACGATATCGCGCATCTGAAGCGCGTGGAGGCCGAGTTGCGAGCAGGCGAGGCCAAATTCAGGCAGGTGTTCGACTCCAGCCTCGACGCGATCATCGTCGCGGATTTCGACCACGGGAAGTTTGTCGCGGTCAACGAGGAGTTCTTGCGGGCGGCCGGGGTCACGCGCAACGAGGTTTTGGGCAGAACCGCGCAAGAGCTTGGGATTTGGGTTAACCCGCGGGAGCGCACCCTCTTTGCGCGCGCATTGCGCATTCACGGTTGCGTGCGTAATTTCGAGGCCACCTTCAAAGGCAAAGATGGCGTGGCGGCGGTCCACCTGCTCAACGCCAGGGTGGTTGAACTCGACGGCGTGCGGCATGTGATCCTCGTCTCTCGCGAGGTCTCGCAACTGAAACGCGTCGAACGCGAACTAATTGAAGCACGAGAGCATGCGCTGGCCGCCTCGAAGGCCAAGTCAGATTTCCTCTCCAGCATGTCGCACGAGATACGCACGCCGCTTAATGCGATTCTCGGCACGACCGAACTGCTGGGGGAATCGGCGCTTTCCATTGAACAGCGCCGTTACTTGAGCGTATTGCGCGCGAATGGCAGCGCTCTGCTCGATCTTATTAACGGCGTGCTCGAACTGGCGAAAATCGAAAGTCGACATCTGTCTCTGGCCCGGGTCGACGTTGATCTCGCGGAACTGGTTGATACCGTGATGCGTGCGCTTGCGCTGCGGGCGCACGAGAAAAATTTGGAACTCGTCGGCCATATAGCGCCGGACACGCCGTTGCATCTACTCGGCGATCCCTCGCGTCTGCGGCAGGTGCTGACCAATCTAATCGGCAATGCGATCAAATTTACCGAGCACGGTGAGATAGTGTTGAGCGTCGAACCCGAGCAGATCACAGAAGCCGACACGGTGTTGCGTTTCTCGGTCAAAGATACGGGAATCGGCATCCCAGCGGATAAGCTCGACGATATTTTTTGCGCCTTTACGCAGGGCCACTTGTCCAGCGCGAGCAAATATGATGGAAGTGGGCTTGGCCTCGCCATCAGCAAGCATCTCGTCGAGGCCATGGGCGGGCGTATCTGGGCCAGCAGCGAGCCGGGCGAGGGCAGTGCTTTTTATTTTACCGCGAAGTTTGAGCTTCAGGCCCCCGCGAGCGAAGCCGAAGCCAGCGCAGCGCCGGTCGTAAAGCGCGAGGCGAAGGTGCTGCTGGCGGGCAGTAGCTCCAGCAGCGCGTCGGCAATCAGCGAAAAGCTTTCGTCGCTTGGCGTCAAAGGCGAGGTGGTGGCGGACAGCGAGCAAGTCTTGAGGCGGCTAACCAGCGAGGCCGGGCGTGGCGAGCCCTATTTGCTGGTCCTGCTTGACGCCCAACAAATGGGAAACGCTGCCTTCGAATTAGCGGGGCAGATCAAGAAAAAACTGGGTGCCAGTCAGCGCGTGGTGATTATGCTGGCGTCGCATAGTCTGGCAGATGATCTATCAAAGGCGCGCGACCTCGGCGTCGACGCTTGCCTGGTTAAACCGCTCTCGGCCAGTGAGCTTGCCGACGCGGTGCGGGCCGCCCTGAACGGAACAAAACCGGCCCCCGCGCCAGCACCCAAGCTTGCCCTGCCGTCGTGTAACGGTGTACAGCCTATGCGAATCCTACTTGCCGAGGATTCTAACGACAACCGGCTAGTGATCGAGGCGTTCCTTAGAGATACGGCGCATCAGGTTGACGTGGCCGAGGACGGCGCGACGGCCGTCAAACGCTTCAAGAAGGGCAACTACGACTTGGTTTTGATGGATATGCAGATGCCCGTGATGGACGGCTATACGGCCACGCAGATCATCCGGAAGTGGGAACGAGATCAAGGGCGGCCACCCTGTCGGATACTCGCCCTGACCGCGCACGCGTTACGCAACGAGACGGAAAAAAGCTTGGCCGCCGGCTGCGACGCCTATCTGACCAAGCCCATCAGCAAGGCGACCCTGCGCCAGGTGGTCAACGAAGCTGCCGCCCAGCTAAAAGAGGCCCACAAGCTCTCGCCGCGTAGTTCCATGGCATTCGATAAGACCCCGGACCGAGACCGCATCTAGCGGCGCTTGCCGCTTAACACGGCGCGTTATGACGGCGCGTGCAGCGCGCTTTGAGAATCTCGTGGCGCCGCGGCGGCGTCCGCCTGATTATTGCCGGCTAAACGGGCTACGCTTCGCCTGCTCTCAGCTTCTGGGGCGCGAGGCGGGAGCGCCTTTGCCGGAAATTGTCCCTAGCTGCCGCTCGACTTCGCCTTCGTTGGGAAAGCGGCCCACCTGATGCTTGGAGAAGATTGGCGTGCCATCGACGACGACGTCGAACTGACCGATCTGGCCCGGCGTGATTTTTACTTCAATGCCGAAACGCGAACGAATCGACGCGGCCAAACCGACCGCGCGCGGCTTGTACCCTCAACTCCCGCAGTAAAAAATCTCGATCTTCGCCGTCATCGGAAGGCCCTCATGGGGGGTCTTTCAAGCTCTTGCCGGAAAAAGTTCTCGCGCCGGAGCGCATCCGCCAGCGAGGGCGTTTACGCTATGTCTGTCGCGCAACGGCGCTTTATCCGCTGGCGCTTCCTGACGGCGCTCGCGAGACCCTAGCGTCCGGCAGGCAACTCCACGAAGACCGCCGCCGCAACCACCGAGGTCCACAGACCGTCACGGTCGCCTATGGCTGACTGCGTAATATTGCGCGTCGAGACAATCTTATCAGAAAGCCGCCAGATGTCCTTGCGCGCGTCGTAGCCGACATTGGGATCGAAGTCGACGCCAAGGATTGTGGCAAGCATCATCGCCGCGAGGTCTTCGGCGTAATCGCCCGCTTTCTGGTCGGTCTCGCCGAAGCTATGGTGCTCGGACAAGTAGCCGTATTGGCTGCTGTTGGCGGGAATGGCCAAGCCCACTGATGCCGCGATCAGACGATGAGGCTCGTTCGTCGAGTTGTCGCTGGTGACAGTGAAGACGACCTGACCGGGACTCAGATATTTAAGCCCCTCTTGGGCGCTTATCAGCTTGCAAAACGGGGGGAAGATCGAGCTGACTCGCACCAGATTGAATTCCGCAATCCGCGCGTCGCGAAGCGCTAGCTCGAAAGAGTTCAGTTTTTCGCGGTGTTTTCCAACCCCTTTGGTCAAAAAGCAACCCGTAGGCCTTGGACCCATCGCTACGTCCGCCTGTACGCGATATTAGTTGGCAGGGTCATCCGCCCTGCAACTGTGCCGCTGTCACCATAAGGACCGAAGCTTTTCAAAGCAACACAGCCACGGAAAAAATGACCGAAAT
The DNA here is from genome assembly GCA_021801125.1 of Deltaproteobacteria bacterium. Classification (GTDB taxonomy): domain Bacteria; phylum Desulfobacterota; class Binatia; order Binatales; family Binataceae; genus JAJYYI01. Next base: position 76,580 of record JAJYYI010000120.1, read on the forward strand.
TTAATCGAAGACAAACCGTGACCGGACCAGACCTACCGAATACTATAGCTCACCCGCGGGCTTGTGCTCGCCGAAAACGCGCCTCAACGCGTCCGAGATTTCGCCCAAAGTGGCGAGCGCTCGCGCCGCCGCCAGAATCGCCGGCATCAGATTCGCGCCGTCACGCGCGTCGCGCTCGACCTTCGCCAATGCCGCGGCCACCGCGCTCGCATCCCGCTGCTGGCGCACGCGTGCAAGGTTAAGCTTTTGCTTTTCTTCGAGTTCCGGATTAACCCGCAAGATTTCGGGAACCTGTTGCTCGCCGCCGGAGAACTTGTTGACTCCGACGACGATCCTTTGCTGCCCTTCGATTTGGCGTTGGTAGCGGTAAGCGGCTTCATGAATTTCACGCTGGATATAGCCGCGTTCGATCGCCGCAGTGGCGCCGCCGAGGTCGTCGATCTTAGCGATGTATTCGGCGGCGCGAAGCTCAAGCTCCCGCGTCAGGCTTTCCACAAAATAAGAACCGGCAAGCGGATCAACGGTATCTGCCGCACCTGATTCATGGGCGATCACTTGCTGAGTTCTCAGCGCGAGCAAGGCGCTTTCGGCGGTGGGCAGAGCCAGCGCTTCGTCCTTAGCGTTGGTATGCAACGATTGTGTCCCGCCGAGCACTGCCGCCAAAGCCTGCAACGCGACACGCACTACGTTGTTATCAATCTGCTGGGCGACCAGCGTGGCGCCTGAGGTTTGGGCATGAAAACGCAACGCCATCGAACGCTCGTCGCGCGCATGAAAGCGTTCCTTCATGATGCGCGCCCACATTCTGCGCGCCGCGCGGAACTTGGCTACCTCCTCGAAGAAGTTGTTGTCCACGTTGAAGAAAAACGACAGCCGACTGGCGAAGCGATCGACGTCGAGGCCGGCCTTAGTCGCCGCCTCAACGTAGGCGATGGCGTCGGCGAGCGTGAACGCAATTTCTTGCGCGGCGGTCGCGCCCGCTTCGCGCATGTGGTAGCCCGAAATCGAAATCGGATTCCAGTTGGGCACCTCGCGGCTGGTGAACGCGATGATATCCGTGATCAGCCGCATCGAAGGCTGCGGAGGATAAATATAGGTGCCGCGAGCGATGTATTCCTTGAGAATGTCGTTCTGTATCGTCCCGTTAAGCCGATCCCAGGGAATCCCGCGCCGCTCGGCCACCACCAGATAGAACGCCAGCAGGATTCCCGCGGTGGCGTTGATCGTCATCGACGTGGAAATTTGGTTCAGCGCAAGGCCGTCGAGCAGCACTTCCATGTCGGCCAGCGAGCTGATCGCCACGCCGACGCGACCCACCTCGCCGCGCGCGAGCGGATGGTCGGAGTCACGGCCCATCTGAGTCGGAAGATCAAAGGCAATCGAGAGTCCCGTCTGACCCTGTTCGAATAGGTAACGGTAGCGGCGGTTGGACTCCTCCGCGGTTCCGAATCCGGCGTATTGGCGCATCGTCCAAAGCCGTCCGCGGTACATGGACGGATAGACCCCGCGCGTGAACGGGTAGTGGCCCGGATTCCCCAGTTCGCGATCGTAAGCGAAGTCAGACAGATCGCCTGGTTCGTAAGCGCGCTTTATCTCGATACCGGACGTGGTGGTAAACTCCGGCTGCCGCTGGCTTTCCCGCGTCGTCGGCTGCGTAAGGTGACGGTCCCGGCCAACCTTATTTTCGCTCATCGCGCCTTCCATTGCTTGACCGTCGCGCATTTTCGGGGAGCCGCGCAACGCTACTCGACCACGACCAGCAGGTCGCCCTTCTCCACGGTCTGGCCCGCTGTTACTTCCACTTTTGCTATTGTACCAGCTTTGGGCGCTTTGACTTCGTTCTCCATCTTCATCGCTTCGATCACGACGACTCCCTGCCCGCGCTCTACATGCTGGCCGACACTCGCCGTCACTTCCACGACCCGCCCAGGCATCATCGCTCGCACCTCGACTCGACCTGAGGCGTGGCCGGCAGTGGGGGACGCAGCCGCAGGGCGGCCGGTGAAGAAAGCGAGACGGTTTAGCCGGCCGCGTGAGGAGACGGTCAGCTCGCTGCCGGCGCGAACGATCAGAAAATCGAACGACTGGTTGCCGACCAGCACGGAGTACTCGCCCGCGGCCACGTTAAGCACGGACGCTTCGAAGCTCTGGCCGTCAAAGGTAAGGCGCAACCCGCGGTTGCCTAACCTTTCTACCAGAAGTTCGCGCTCTGTCCCGTCTAAACTTACAAAGCAACGCACGCTAGGAATGCTCTCGCTAAGATTTCAGGGCCTCGATTCTGCCCGCCATTTTCCATGCCGAGGGCTTGCGGGGCGTCGTGGCGTCTGCGGATCCTACCGCGCCAGAGACGTACTGCGCACTCCAGGCCGCGGCGAGCATCGCCGCCAGGCGCGCCGGATCGTCAAGCGAGTGATCCGCGGACGACGCGGGCGAGCCGTCAAGCGGACGGTACTCTTGCTGCAGAAAATGCGTGTCGAAGTCGCCCTCGATAAACCTTTGATTGTCCATCAGCCAGCGATGGAAGCTAAGGTTGGTGGCCAGCGTTCCCGCGACGCTGAATTCACCCAGTGCGCGGCGCATCCGGGCGATCGCTTCCGGCCGATCTTTTCCCCAGACGATCAGCTTGGATAGCAGGGCGTCATAAAAACTGGAGATCTCGCCGCCGCCATAGATTCCACAATCGTGACGCACGCCGGGGCCTTCCGGTGCGCGCAGCAAGGTGACCCGCCCTGGCGCGGCGACGAAGTCATGCAGCGGGTCCTCGGCGTAGACGCGGCATTCGATAGCCCAGCCGCGCTGGACGATCTGCTCCTGGGTGAAGGGCAACGGCCGGCCGGCGGCGACCTCGATCTGCGCCTTGACCAGGTCGAATCCCGTAACCATTTCGGTCACCGGATGTTCGACCTGGATTCGCGTGTTCATTTCCATGAAGTAGAAGTTGCGGTCGGCGTCGGCGAGGAACTCGATCGTTCCGGCGCCCACGTAGTTAACCGCCCGCGCCGCGCGCACCGCGATCTCGCCCATCCGCTCGCGCATCCGCTCCGTCACGAACGGCGAAGGCGATTCCTCGACGAGCTTCTGATGACGGCGCTGAATCGAGCACTCGCGCTCGCCCAAGTGGACGGTGCGTCCATCAGAATCGGCGAAGATCTGCACTTCTATATGGCGCGGCCGGCGCACGAATTTTTCCAAATAAAAGCGGCCGTCGCCGAATGACGCGGTCGCTTCGCTCACCACGCGGCGAACGGCGTCAGCGATCTCTTCCTCGCGTTCGATAAGCCGCATCCCTTTGCCGCCACCGCCGCCCGCGGCCTTGAGCAGCACCGGCAGTCCAAGCTTGCGCGCATACTCTCGCACCTGCTCCGGAGTTTCGAGCGTGTCGGGCGAGCCCGGCGTCACGGGAACGCCTGCCGCCTGCATCAGCTTGCGCGCCTCGACCTTGTCGCCCATCTTCTCCATCGCGTTCGCGCTCGGGCCGATGAAGACCAGGCCGGCGTCGGTTACGGCGCGCGCGAAAGTCGCATTCTCGGCGAGAAAGCCGTAGCCGGGATGAACCGCCTCGGCCCCCGCTTGCTTGGCGGCCTCGATAACGCGCTCGATTCTAAGATAGCTCTCGGCGGCGGGCGCCGGGCCGATCGGTATAGCCAGATCGGCTTCACGCACGTGCAACGCACCGCGGTCGGCTTCCGAGAATACCGCCACGGCCTCGATACCCAACTCGCGGCAGGCCCGGATGACGCGCACGGCTATCTCGCCTCGATTCGCGATCAGGATTCGTTTGAACATGCTTTCTCTATCTCAACGTTTACACAGGCCGCTTAGGCGGCTTTGCAAGCTCCGGTGGCCTTGCTCGATTTGGTTCTCCACGCAGTCCCTGTACCTGACGATGCCGCTATCCGTGCCCGCGCGCCTAGAGCGGAATATTACCGTGCTTGCGCGGAGGGTTCTTGTCACGTTTGTTTTCCAGCGCCCTGAGCGATGCGATCAGGCGCGGGCGCGTGTCGCGCGGCATTATCACCTCGTCGATATAACCCAACTCGGCCGCCTTGAATGGGTTCGCAAACGTTCGGCGGTACTCTTCGACTAGGCGCGCGCGCTCGGTCTCAGCGTCTTTCGCGCGTTCGATTTCGTTGCGAAAGATTATGTTGACCGCGCCTTCGGGCCCCATCACGGCGATCTCGGCCGTGGGATAGGCGAAGTTGAAGTCGCCGCGGATATGCTTCGAGGACATTACGTCATAAGCTCCGCCGTAGGCCTTGCGCGTGATCACGGTGACCTTGGGTACAGTCGCCTCGCAATAGGCGTAGAGCAGCTTGGCGCCGTGTTTGATTATTCCGCCGAACTCCTGGGCGGTGCCAGGCAAAAATCCCGGAACGTCGACAAAGGTTACCAGCGGAATGTTGAAGCAGTCGCAAAAGCGCACAAAGCGCGCCGCCTTTATCGAAGCGTCGATATCCAGGCATCCCGCGAGCACCGCGGGCTGGTTGGCTACAATTCCCACCGAAAAGCCGCCCAGCCGCGCAAAGCCAATCACGATGTTCTGCGCGTATTCCTTTTGCAACTCCAGGAAGTAACCCCCGTCGGCGACCCGCAGGATAATTTCCCGGATATCGTAGGGCTTGTTGGGATTTTCAGGGACGATCTCGTCAAGCTCCGGATCGACGCGGTTGAGGTCGCCGCCGTCGCTCTTGAAAGGCGGGTCCTCGAGGTTGTTCGAGGGCATGAAAGACAAAAGCTCGCGCGCCGCCGCCAGCGCGCCGCTGTCGTCCTGGGCCTCGAGATGGCACACGCCCGAGCGGGTCGAATGGGTGTCGGCGCCGCCCAGCTCCTGCATCGTAACCTCTTCATGGGTGGTCGCGCGAATCACGTCAGGCCCGGTGATGAACATATAAGAGCTGGTGCGCGACATCACGACGAAATCGGTGATCGCCGGAGAGTACACCGCGCCGCCCGCGCACGGGCCCAAGATAACCGAGATTTGCGGCACCACTCCGGAGGCGAGCGTGTTGCGCAGGAAGATTTCCGCATAGCCGGCTAGCGACACCACGCCTTCTTGAATCCGCGCTCCGCCGGAGTCGTTAAGTCCGATCACCGGACATCCGGTCTTCATCGCAAGATCCATCGTCTTGCATATTTTTTCTGCAAACGCGCCTGAAAGGCTGCCGCCGAAGACCGTGAAATCCTGGGAAAAGACGAAGACCTGGCGCCCGTCGATAAGCCCGTAGCCCGTGATTACGCCGTCGCCGGGAATTTTACGCTGTTCCATGCCGAAGTCGGAGCAGCGATGGGTCTTGAACTTGTCCAGCTCGACAAAGGTTCCCGGGTCAAGCAAGTTCTCGACGCGCTCGCGCGCGGTCATCTTGCCCGCCTGGCGCTGGCGTTCCAGCCGCTCTTTGCCACCCCCGGCCTCGGCGAGTTCCGAGAGCGTTTTCATTCTGTTCAAATTTTCCTTGAGGCCCATACCCTACCCGTATAGCCATGAATCTTAAAGTTCTCTCGCCGGTGGTTGCAACCAGCCCTCAGGCGAGCGCTCCAGCATTTTGTTCTCGAACCAATCGCGTGCTTGCCCAACCTGGGGAACATCGCGCGACTATCCGAACTCTGGCGAGCGAGGCCGCCAAGAGGGCCGCCGATTCGCGCGCGCATCCTTGTGCAGGAGGAGCGAGACGGCCCGGCCGCCCGAATCCATGCCATGCGTGGTCAGGCGATTCCTTGATTCGCGGGCGGCGCTCCGGCGGCGTTTTGCGTCAACCGGCGGGCAACGATAACGAAGCCCGTGTGCGCTACCATACGATGCACTGGGCGCACGCTCAATCCCTTCACGTGCCATGGGCGCATCAAGGTCTCGAAGCATTCGACTTCGCTGAAGCTGGCGCTGGCCTCCAGAGCGTCCACGGTTTGCTTGAGCTGGATGGTGGTTGGTACCAGACAGGCTAGCGCGCCGCCGGCGCGCAGCGCGTTGGCGGCTTGGTCGAGCGCGCGCCATGGCTCGGCAAGATCGAGAAAGACGCGGTCCGCACCGGTTTCATCGAAGCCTTCGAACAAGTCGCGCATCTTAAGCGTCCAGTTGGGCGCCGGACCGAAAAACGCGGCAACGTTTTTTTGTGCGATAGCAGCGAAATCCTCCCTGATCTCGTAAGAGACGACCCGTCCGTTTGGTCCCACCGCGCGCAAGAGCGCCAGCGTGAGCGCGCCCGCGCCGGTTCCACCCTCGATCACCGTGGCGCCGGGAAAGACGTCGCCCCATAAGAGCAACAGGCCCGCGTCCTTGGGATAAATCACTTGCGCGCGGCGCGGCAGATGAGGAATGAGATCCGCATAGGTCGGGCGCAACACGAGAAATGCCTCGCCGCTGCTGAATTGGACGAACGAGCCTTCGTCGATTCCCCACAGGCTCTCGGCCGCGATCTCGCCGCGAATGGAGATGCGCGCATTGCGGCGCAAAAACTTGAGGTATCGCCGACCGCGTCGGTCGACGAACAGCACCCCCTCGCCCTCTTTAAGCTTACTGTCCACAGCCGGGTCCGCAGCCTCCGATCAAAATATGCAAAGCTCCGCAGGGCGCTCGGCCGCAAATCGCTAAGCGACCCATGATCTCAGTGGTGTGGATTTGCCCTGGCCGCACGCCGCGAGACATTCACGCCCCGTAAGGTTTGATCCGTTGGCGATTGCGCTCTGCGCGGTAGACTTTGTTCGCAAGCGGTCTGGTGTAATAATTTAATCTCGGGCTCGGGCGCCTGCAGAGGGCGTTTAGGGTGGCCTAAAAGCCGAGCGCGATTTCGTAGCGACCGCTGATCCGGTGGCTGACCAATTGCCGGTTGTCACCGCGCCGGCGGCTAAATGCCAGGCGTCGAGCAGGCCTGCAGCAATGCCCGAGAGCGCAAGACGCCGGCGCCCCTGGGCGCGAAAAAGAGAGTATAGGAGATGGCTGAGAGGAAAGCCAGGACAGCAAGCAAAGCCGCTAAGGAGAGTGCTCTAAGACATCCGTGTCCACAATGCGGAGCCGACAGCAGGGTCGTGTTGTATGCCGGCTACGGAAGACGCGGCTTCTTTTGGGTGTGCGACAAAAATTGCGGATACACTGCGCGCACGCGCTGACCAGAGTGTAAGGCTCGGGATGCCTAGGACACGCAAAAGCAAAGAGGCCAAGGGCGAATTGTACGCGAGCTTTCTCGACACCACGGATGAGCGCGACGAAGACTCAGAACTGCCGCGCGACGAAGTGGGCAGACGCAAGATCAAGCGTCAGTACGAAGAGCTGTTAGGCATCCGGATCGAGAAGCTCAAGGGTCGCGTTCTCAACCGTGAGCGTATCAGCAAGACGGTTGAAGGCGTCTACTTCATCTGCACTCAGTGCGTCAAGGTCTGCCACTCGCTCGATGAAGGGTTGGTGGAGGACCCGACCAATGAGAGCAATCGATGCAAGGCGTGCGCCTCGGCTAATTGACCCGCCGCGCCTCTGCTGCCTGGCGGCGAAGGCTGCCCACTCTGATTGTACCGCTTCTCGGTTTCGGGTGCCCGCAGGGAACTCGAACCTGAGAGCGACGCCGCCGGTGCTCCCGACTGGGCCCGAAGGTCGGGACGCCCATGCTGATCCGCTCGAAGCGGCGGCGACTTAAGTCCGCTTGGCGATTCCTGAAAATGCCTGGCCTGTTCGTCTCACTGCAGGCGTTTGGCCGCGAAGCGCCGTGCGGGGAGCGGTGGACTCGGTGAGGTCTTTGCGCGGCAGTAAGCTTGAAATTCGGCGCTCCTTCGAGTCCCAGCTTTTCGGTCGGCGTGTTGCCGACGACGGGTTGGCTCGCGGCGAATGGACGCCAAGCCTAGGACACTCCCTTGGGCAAAAGAGCGCAGCACTCGGCAGATACGAGTCACGAGCCGGCGACGAGATCCTTGACGGTACTTGAGTAAGGCATCTCTCATTGTCGGCCCAGTTCCCGGATACTCGCACCGATATGAGCTGCGACGCCGCCGAGGCTTTCACCGATGGTCTCGCGGTCTCCCATCTGAACGCTTCCACTCTTCGTGCGTTTAAGGGCGACCGACGCTGGGGCGGGCCATTTCATTCGCGGTTCTTTCCTTTCCGCGCTGGCCAGCCGCGACGGACGCTGCGTAGACGCGCCCTAGGCGTATAAGCGGCAGGACGCTCCGCTTAGACGCTCACAGCTTGATGAACACTGATTTGACCTGTGTGTAAAGGTCTAACGAATCTTTGCCCAGCTCGCGGCCGATTCCTGATTGCTTGTATCCGCCGAAAGGTGAAACCGGGTCTATGATGTTGTAACAGTTGACCCACACTGTGCCGGCCTTGAGCGCGCGCGCAAGCCTATGGACGCGGCTTACGTCGCGAGTCCATATGGCGGCGGCCAATCCATAAATAGTCTCGTTTCCTTGAAGCGCCGCGTCCCTTTCATCCGTGAAAGGTATGAGAGACGCGACCGGGCCGAAGATTTCCTCGCGGGCGATGCGCATCGAATTATCGACATCTACGAAAACCGTAGGCTTGACGAAGTAACCTTTGGACTGGCCGCCTCGCTCACCTCCCGTTTCGACCTTGGCGCCATCGCGCCGGCCCGCTTCGCAATAGCCGAGCACGCGTTCGTACTGTTCCGCTGAGATGAGAGGCCCCATCGTGGTTTCGGTTTGGAATGGGTCGCCAAGCCTGATGCCCTCCGCGGTCTGGGTCAGGCGACGGGCAAATTCGTCGTAAATCTCGCGTTGAACAAAAATTCGCGACCCGGCGGAGCATATCTGCCCTTGGTTGCGGAAAATCCCAAACGCGGCACCTGCGACGGAAGGACCAAGTTCCGCGTCGGCGAAGATAATGTTCGGCGACTTCCCCCCAAGCTCTAATGAAACGCGCTTGAGATCAGGGACCGAAGCCCGCAAAATTTCCCTGCCGACTTCCGTCGAGCCGGTAAAGGCGACTTTGTCGACGTCCGGATGGCGCGCCAGGGCAGCGCCGGCGGTCGGCCCAAAGCCGGTGACGATGTTCACCACGCCTTCGGGCAGTCCTGCCTCGAGCACGAATTGTCCAAACCGCAGCGCCGGCAGCGGGGTTTGCTCGGCCGGCTTGAGCACCACCGTGTTGCCGCAGGCCAGGGCCGGCCCGACCTTCCATCCGATCATCGATAAGGGACCGTTCCAGGGAATGATCTGTCCGCAAACCCCGAGCGGCTCGCGCAACGTGTAGTTGAAGAGCGCCGGTTCAGAGGGATGTGTCTCGCCGTAAATCTTGGTGGTCCAGCCGGCATAGTAGACGAATACCTCGGCGGTCCGGCTGACCTCCGCGCGCGCCTCGGCGAGAGGTTTGCCGTTATCCAAGGTGATCAACGTGGCCAATTCTTCGTGATGAGCTTCGATCAGCTCCGCGAGCTTGAACAAATAGCGCGTGCGCTGATGCGGCCGCATCCGGGGCCACGGGCCGTCATCGAAGGCCGCCCGTGCCGCGCGAACCGCTTCGTCGATATCTTCCACCCCGCCCTCGGCGACGGCGGCGACAACCTGTTCCGTCGCGGGCTCGATGGTTTCGAACGTCTTGCCGGACCTTGCGTCAACCCATCGCCCGCCGATTAACAGTTGCTTCGGCAAGGCTCGCGCGACCTCGCAGCCACGCCGTCGTTGTTCATCTGCTCTCACCTTTTCGCTTGACGTGGAATTGTCCATCGTTCGGTCCTCGCTAGTCATCCTTGCGACTGCGCTCCGCGAAACCGCAGGCCGACTTCCCGCTGCGTGAGCCGTTTTCGGCCCGGACGCAAGCCTCTCGGCGAAGCCTCTCAATACATTATAGGCGCTATCGGTCGATGCTACTGAACGTGGAATCGCTTGGCGCGCTGGAAATGGCGGATGACCGAAGATAAATGACGCACGAAGGCTCGAGATTGAAGCGGCGTCCCGCCTTTCAACCTAATGCGCTCGCGGACGGTGATGGAAACTTCGCCGACAGCCGCGCTCGAACAGCTCTAAGAATCGCGCAGGTTCGTCCGCGCCGCGGCCAGCAGCCGCCCCTGGAGTTGCTTGCGCGGCTCCAGCAGGTCCGCCAACGTGTACCGTTCCAATACCGTCAGGAACTGTTCAAAGGCCTCGTCGAGTATCGGTGGCAGCACACAAGCTCCGGTTATCGGGCAGTGATTTTCCGGTCGAAAGCACTCGACCGGCCGGAACGGTCCTTCCATGTAGCGGACGACAGCGCCGACGTTTATCCCCTCCGGTGCACGAGCGAGCCCCACTCCGCCACCCTTACCGCGGCGTGTTCGAACAAAGTCTCCACGAGCCAGCCCGTGCACGACCTTCATCAGATGGTTCTCTGATATTCCGTAAGTCTCGGCGATTTCCGGAGTAGTGCACAGCCGATCTCCATGAAGACCCATGTAAATCAACGCGCGCAGCGCATAATCCGTGTAGTAGGTGAGTTCCACTTCCTGTCTCTCCGCCGTTTACCGAACGTGCGGTCAGAACCTGCATCTAGAATACATACTTGCCTTGAGGCGCAACAAGAGAACCAGGGGTTGCACAATAAGATGGAATATCGTGGCAAGCGCGATCGATCACAAAACCGCCACGGTCATCGTGCCAGAAGAGCCTTTCGGGAAACGCGCCCGAGTTTTGCGTTCGAAGCTTCGATGAGAAAAGAGCGCCGGGCGGGCGCCGAGCCGCCACGATACGAAGTGTCTGCCTATACCCTGGGCTGCGGAAAAGCTGTATCATGAATACTGCTATGTTCAGCATGCCTTCGACGTTCCAGGAATTTTTTCGCGTCCGGTCGAGGATTTGGTGATGGTGGCCGACCATACCGAGAATCTTTTCAGGCGTCCACGGTTTGACGTTTCCCACCGCCCGTTCATCATCATCTGGGAAGTGACTCGCGCGTGCGATTTGGCCTGCGTCCATTGCCGCGCAGAGGCCATCCGATGGCGTAATCCCTCTGAACTGACGACTGACGAGGGCAAGCAGCTCCTCGACCAAGCCGCGGCTATCGGGCCGCCCGCGCCGCTTTTTGTCCTCACCGGCGGCGACCCCATGAAGCGCCCGGATTTGCGGGAGTTGATCGAGTATGGGGCGGCCAGGGGCCTGCCGGTCGCCCTTTCGCCTTCCGCCACACCCCTTCTTACCGCAGGCACATTGGAGGAGTTGCGCGGGTGCGGTCTTAAGGCTCTTTCGCTTAGCCTCGACGGCGACAGCGTCCGCATGCATGACAGCTTCCGCGGCGTGGACGGCGTGTTCGAACGGACGATGGAACTATGGGCCGCGGCGCGCGCGTGCGGCCTTAAGGTGCAGGTTAACACGACCGTTGTGCGCCAGAATGTCGCCGCGCTGCCGGCGATAGCGCGTATGGCGCTCGAGCGAAACGTGATGACCTGGGTGTTGTTCTTCATGGTGCCGACCGGGCGCGCCAGTGCTCTTTCGCCGCTGGATGCCGATGAGTGCGAGGACGTGATGAACTTTCTCTATGACGTCGCCGGTACGGTGCGCGTTAAGACCACCGAAGGCCATCACTTCCGGCGGGTCGTAATTCAGCGCGCAATCCTCGAGCGCCGCGGCCTGAGCGCCGATGCGGTGTTGCGGCTCGGTCCTCTTTACCAGCGTCTATCGCAGGCGCTGGAACCGTGGCCGCGCAAGGCTACGATACATGTCCGGCGAAGCCCGATGGATATCAACGCGGGTCGCGGCTTCGTATTTATCTCGCACATTGGGGAAGTCCATCCCAGCGGCTTTTTGCCGCTTGCCGCGGGCAACGTGCGGAAGAACCCGCTCCTCGAAATCTACAGGCAAAGCCCGCTTTTCGTGCGGATGCGCGATAACCGTGCGCTCGGGGGCAGATGCGGTCCGTGTGAGTTCACCACGGTCTGCGGCGGCTCCCGTTCACGCGCCCTGGCGATCGCCGGCGATCCGTTAGCTGAGGATCCGCTCTGCGCGTATCAGCCCGGAAGCTTCCCGTATCCCGAGGATGTTGCACGAGTTCTGGAGCAGCGCTGACCCGCACGCCCGCCCGGTTCGAGTTGGGTCGGGCGCCCGACGTCCGGTGAGCCTTGTGCATGGTTCAAAGGCGCGCTTCAGTTTGTCGGCGCCGAGGCGGTCGACGCTACGGCGTGGCGGCCGGTGGTCGGCCGATCTGAGGCGAGGCCGGTCCGCTTTGCGAGCGCAGCCGAGTGGCCATCAGTATGCGCTCGATATTCGCGCTCAGCCGGTCGGATTGATACAACGCCTGGTATCCGTTGGACAGGCATCGGTTGACTCCCGGGTCGCTGGCTACCGGGTCCATGCTGATCCGTTTGAGCGTGAAGCTCAGTTCGCGCTTTCGCTCGAGTAGGTTTTGGAACTTGCCCTCGACCCAAGCCGTATCGCCGCCTTTGGCCATGAGCTGCAACGCCTGTGCCTGGCGATGTTCTGCCGCCGCGAGTCGCTTTATCGCGCGAACGATTTGATCGCAACTCGAGGACGGAGCCAGTTCGACGCGCTGGCTTTGGCTCACGCCGCTCGCTCCGAGCGTCAAAGCCAGAACCGCCGCCGGCAAGGGCCAAAGTCGCCTGAGCCAGGCGCGGTGGGACGTGTGCCTCGCGGTCCGCTGCTGGCCTGCCAAATCCGAGACGTCTGCGGGCCTTCCGTCGGTGCGCCGATTGAGCGTCGGAAACTCTTCGGCAGGGCCGGTTGAATCACGGCCTTCGATCTTGCGGGTAGCACCTGTTGCAACCATCGCTTTCCTTCGAACCTCCCGCTTCGCATAGCGCAGCCGCGAAAGTCGCTGAACCGGCTGCGCGCCAACGCGCTGAGCGGTCTCAGCCAGTTCGGATTTTGATTCTACAGTTCGCAGCGGCTTATAGCGAGAACCAGCGCGATTAAGCGGAACGATCCGGCAAAAATTTACCCCGTCTAGTCCCTCTGAAGCCAACACGGTGATGGTGACGCGGCGTTGTCGGGTAAAGGATGACAGCCGTTTTGAGAGATTTTGGAGGTCAAAGCCGGCTTAGAGCCGCACCGGGAAGGCTGCGGCTTGCGACTCTCCCACGAGCGCCGTATCTAATTCAGATGGCCGGAGGGAAGCGAGCGCGGCGCGGTCGCTTAGGTAGCGACACTTTCCCGCGCGAAGCGGGCTACACAGGAACCCTTACGAGAAAGCAACGATCATGTGTCTGATTTCCCAACTCTTGAGGTGGTTATGGGGCGTGGTAGCAAGTCTCATGGCGGTAGTCTACACGGCTGTGCTTGCACCTTTCGCTGCGGCCTCTGCGCCGTTTTGGGGCGGCAAGATGGTCAGTTATATCGCCCGCCTCTGGAGCAGCCTCATCCTGGCGACCGGCGGAATTAAGGTCGAGGTGCAAGGTCTCGAAAACGTAGGCCGGCTCAAGTCGTTTGTTATTGTCTGCAATCATCAGAGCATCCTGGACATCTTCACGCTTTTTGCCGTTTTGCCCTGGGAGCTGCGCTTCGTAGCCAAAAAGGAGCTGCTCAAGATCCCCCTCGTCGGCTACGCGATGGATCGAAGCGGCCATATCCTGGTCGATCGCGTCGCCGGAGGCCAGGCGATTCGCCGCGCGATTCAGATTGCCCGGCGCGGCCATCCGATCGTATTTTTTGCCGAAGGCCATCGCTACGCGGACAACCAGGTACATCCGTTCCACGACGGCGCCGCTTGGCTTGCGATACTGGGCAAGCTACCATGCGTGCCGGCCGCCATCTCAGGCTCGGGCGCGCTCTTTCCACCCGGCGCGCTGGTCATAAAGCCCGGCGGACGGATAAGGCTCAGACTTTGTTCGCCGATAACAACCGACGATCTAAAAGCCGGCCAGCGCGACGACCTGACTCGTCAACTGGAGAACGTGGTGCGCGCGACTTTTGACGCGCTCAACTCGGGCGAGCCTCGGTAAGCGTCACCCCAGGCACCGGAGCCCAGTCGAGAGCGCGCCTACACGAGAGCGCGCTTGCGGGAGCCCTCGTCTCACGGTTCGCTTTCTCCCTTTCGCGCGGGTACTGTTTGCCATGCGCGCCGAGGTTTCTCGAGTTTTCCACCGTCGCCGGCTTGCCACGCGGGGTCGCACGCATGGTTGCAACAGCCGCCGATAGCCTGCTAGACGAGTACTGACACGATACATGATAGCCGGCGCCGCGGTATAAAGCTGGGTTCTTAGCGGGCTTCACGCGACGAGTCCCATGAGATTCGCGGCCTTAAGCCGCGCGGCGACGGATCTGGTCGGCAACGGGTACAACGGGGCGTAGCGCAGCCTGGTAGCGCACCTGCCTTGGGAGCAGGGGGTCGGCCGTTCAAATCGGCTCGCCCCGACTCGCGCCAGTAGCTCAGCAGGACAGAGCAGCGGCCTTCTAAGCCGCGGGTCGTGGGTTCGAGTCCCGCCTGGCGCGCCCTCCAATTCTCCTGCTAAATCCTGGCCTTCTCCGAATCGAGAAGACGTGGTTTGCCTGGCTCCGATGCGCGCTGGGGATGTTTCGTGGAGGGCCCTGACCCGCGAACGCCCTAGAATTTGCCTTACAGCCTCAGTTCGTGCTTTATACAGCCTCGACCGGCAAGCTGCGTATACCGGATTCACGGTTTAATGAAATGGCCTAAACGCAAAGGGGGTAACGTTAATGAAAACTCCTCGAGCCGGGCGACTCGCGGCGGTACTGCTTTCGTTGGTGATCCTTGGCGCTTCGGGCGTGTCCGTCTGGGCGCAAGAGAACGTGATAGGTAAGGATCAGGCCGAGGCCGTAGCCGCCAAGACGAAGAAATTGATCGATAAAGCCGCCAAAGACGGCAATCGGCCGCGTTATGTGAAGCACGCAAAGGCGCTGTATAAGGCAGGCCAGGACGCAGTGAGGGACGGCGATTACGACACTGCGGTAAGCATTTTTCACCAGGCCGATCATCAGGCGCGTATGGCCTGGCTTCCCTTCTAAGATAGGGTCTTGCGCTCACGGCGCTGGGGAGTGGCGGTGTGATGGCGTCCTAGGCTGCTGTTTCCGCTCTCAAGTGTGGCATCCTCCTGGCGACCGCGTCCCACGGGGGCTACACGCGACGATGGGGGTTCCGATTACGCCCAATCCTACGCCGCTCGGTGCTCAGTTTTGCATCTCACTCGGTAAGCCTTTGTAGCCAAATAGCGCTGGCCCCATGCGTCAAGTCCTCGGGTGCGGGCGCTGAAATCGCTCACTCACAGCGGTCCTTAATCGACGCTGCGGAACGCGACCTTTGCGGCAGCGGCGCCATCGTTATAGGCGGCAGGAGAGTTATCGAGGTGCAGCGTGGTACGTACCGAGCTTGCCCCGACCCTGCCAAGGCGTCTGCGAGGCCGTGATCGCATCAATCCGCATCTGAAGCGAGGCCACGAGATTTTTTCCTTCGCGTTTGAACGGACGGGCGGACGCGATTCGGCGGCCGATTAAACAGAACTCGCCCATGGGAGAGAGCATGCCGCCTCGAAAGGCAGGGCGGCGCTCATGCCAAGCATCACGCCAAGGAGCGAGTCCGCACCGGAGCTGGCTCCCCATGCAAGCGCGTCGGAGACCTCCTTTCGCAACCAGCGGCTATCCGCGCGCGCAAGGGCGATAACCAGTCGATGCAACCGGGCGCTGAATTCAAGCCTTGCCGCGTGCGACAGCAGCGCTTGGGCCACTTGCGTGGTGCGGTGCGGCTCAAGACCCGTGATCGTCCGCGCCAACTTAAGCGCCGACGGGTGGCCGACCCCCGCCAGTCCGGCGAGCATCCCGACGATGAGATCGTCGCCCGACGGAGTCAATCCCACTCCTAAGCCGATCAGTTCGGCGGCCGCTCTCCTCATTTTTCGCGGGTTTTCGTCGCGGCAGGCCTCAAGCAGCGCCAACGCGTTTTTGAACCCGCTCAGGGACCATTGAGGCATGGAGCCGCCGCCTGAATTGACAGCCGGGGTGCCCATAGACTGAATGATCCTTCCGAAACCGTCGCCCGCAACCTCCGATCCGGCTGCCTCAACGGCGATAGCAAGACGGTTGCGCAGCGCGGATAATCCGCCGTCAAGATTGCACACGCCAAGCCTGGGATTCCAAAGCGCAGCCTGACGCAGGTCGAAGCTCACCACGGGCGCACCCAACACAACAACCGCCCCGTGCCGGCAGACGACTTGCCGTCTCGCGTCGAGGAGCGGAAGAACCTTCTTTAGCGGCGCAACTAGCGAATTTGGGAAGAGGCCCAGCGACCGTTCCAGGATGGAGATCGTTCGGTTATCCCACCTAAGATTGACCGCGCGGCTGAACACGCTTTCGACAACGCCGACGCTCTGCCTGGAGCGCAGAAACTCCATCACTGGCGCACTAACGACTCGAACCATTACGGGTGACGTAGTCGCGGCCGCTTCTCGTCGAGGCGCCATAAATTTACAAATGCGCGCTATGCGGTGAAGATGGAAACGAAAACGTCATCTCCGCGGTGAGCCCGCGCCCTTTCCACTTACAGCCGGGCGCTATGGCCGACGGCGCGCAGCGAGCCGGCGCGCTACGCCGTCATGCCGGGTCGACGACGTTGCGCCTTGATTGGGCCGGCGCTTGGTGCTTAGGACGCGGGTTGAGGTTGAGCTTTTTGATTCGCGCGCACAGCGTGGTGGGCTTCATTCCGAGTAGCGCGGCTGCGCCCTTGGGGCCGTAAATTCGTCCTTCGCATTGAGCGAGTGCCGCGATTATATTTTCGCGCTCGAGCCGCTTGATCTCGTATTGGGTCCGCACATTGGTTGCGCAATCCGCCGCTTCTCGCAATTCTTTCGGGCTTTCCTTCTCGGCTTCGTAGGCTTCGCCAAGTTCAAGGCAAAGCGACCCGGACGCGGCCGATATTACGCTGCGGTTGATTACGTTTTGGAGTTCGCGCACGTTTCCGGGCCAATGATACGCGTGAAGCCGTCCAAGGTCGTCGTCGGTGAAATCGAGGCCCGTGCGATGGAAGCGCTGTGAGGCGATCGCCAGGAAGTGCCTCGCCAGCAAAGGGATGTCTTCGCGCCTTTCGCGCAAGGGCGGCACCTCGATCGGAAACACGCTGAGGCGATAATATAAGTCCTGGCGAAACTGTCCGCTGCGCGCCAGCGCCTTCAGGTCGCGGCTTGTGGCCCCGATGATCCTGACGTTGACTCGACGCGTTTTGGCGTCGCCCACCGGCTCGAATTCGCCTTCTTGAAGGACGCGCAATAGCTTCGGTTGCATTTCGGCGGGTAGTTCACCCACCTCGTCAAGGAAGAGCGTGCCACCATCGGCGAGTTGAAAACGGCCGACTCGGTTGGCGAAAGCGCCGCTAAAGGCTCCTTTGACGTGGCCGAAAAACTCGCTCTCGAAAAGTTCGCGGGGAATCGCGGTACAGTTCACCTTTACCAACGGCCTATCGCGCCGCGGGCTTCGCCCGTGGATCGCGCGAGCCACCAGTTCCTTGCCGACGCCTGATTCCCCGAGGACCAACACGGTCGCGTCGGTCGGGGCTACAATCTCAACTTGCTCAAACACGTGGCGAATTGCCGCGCTTTGGCCAAGGATTGTCCCGGAGAAGGCGGTTGCGGCGTGGACCTGGTCGCGTAGGTAGGCATTTTCAAGTTCCAGGCGACGCCGCAAATCCTCAATCTCCTCGAAAGCTCGTGAGTTCGCGATCGCCACCGCCGCCTGCATCGCAAACACTCGAAGCCAACCTAGAGCGCTCTCGTCCAACTCAGAGCGACTGAACACCGCAAGAACGCCCAAGGTTTCGCCGCGAAAGATTAAAGGCTGGCCCGCAAAACTGCGGATTTTCTCCCCCAAAGCCCAATCCGGTTTCCACACCCATCCCTTCTCATCCTCGATACGCTTGATAAGCAGAGGCTGCCCGGTCGCTCCGACCCACCCGACCTTCGCCTTGTTCAAAGGAAACCGAGAAAAATCGCCGTTGAGCCGACTCCAATCCTCGTGCCCAGACAGAGCATGACCTTGGCTCGCGACCAGGTGAAGACATCGCGCCCGCTCAAAGCAGGTGGTCTGCCACCGGCAACGCTCGCAGATATCGCCCGGACCGAAAAGCCAAACGCGGGCGAGAGCGATTCCTTTTTGCGACGCCAGTCCTTCGACTATGTGCTTTAGGACGAGTTCGAGAGAGCGCTCTTGTGCCGCAGCTACAGCAACCGCTTGAAGGGTCTCGGGAGTCATAGAACTCAAATTCTACTGACGCTCAAATAGTTATTGCAACAAAAAATTGTTGCTGCGCAACAAAAAGTCATTTGCTTAAGCGACGTGCGATCACAATTTTGTGGACCGGCATGGGAAATAGTCGAATTTACAAGTGAATCAGCATTTTTTTTACGCGGCACTATTCTTGCGTGAAAACACCGCGTTGGCCAGAGGCCTCGTCGAATCAAGTTATTGCTCTGGCTAGTCGCCGGCGGTCAGCGCCATTGCTCTAAGCTTCGGCGTGACTGTTTTCTCATTTGGGGATTCTGTCCGGGGGCGGGAATCGGAAGGTCTCAAAGGGTTCCTGTCGCTTGAGGAAAGGGAAGACGGTGCGAAAGTGCTAGCCGAAGCACCATCAGCATCGAAGTTCTTGAGCGAACAAGTCGTACGCGGCAATTTGGTCGCGATCGACCGCGTCTGTTCAGTGGAACCGATCGTGGTCGATGTAGCCAAGGCGCTGGACGTCGTTCCAGGAATGAGGCGGGATCTCTTGCTGCACGCCGGTCCGCCGATTTCCTACGAGCGTGCGTGCGGCCCGCTGAGGAGAGCGCTTGGCGGCGCGCTGGTGTTCGAGGGGTTGGCCGCCACTCTAGACGAAGCGGAGCAGCTCCTTGCGTCCGGCAGAGTCAAACTTTCCCCTTGCCACCATCACGACGCGGTGGGACCGATGACCGGCGTTATCTCGCCCTCGATGCCGGTGCTGGTTACGGAAGATCGAAACTCGGGAAAAAGGGCCTATAGCACTTTCAACGAAGGTGGAGGAAACGCGCTGTGGCTCGGGGTTTTTGAGCGCGACACTCTGGAGCGGCTTTGCTGGATTCGGGACATCCTGGCGCCGGTGTTGAAGGCTGTCTTCAAAGCCGCCGGAGGCGTGCCTGTTTGGACTATCCTGGCGCAAGGGCTTCAGATGGGTGATGAGTGCCACAACCGCCATGCGGCCTCCACCAATATCTTTTTGAAGAGCATTACCGAGCATCTGTTCCTGGCAAGTCTGCCCAGAGATACCGCCCTTGCGGCCTATCGATATATCAGCGGCAATAGTCACTTCTTCCTTAATATGACGATGTCCGCCTGCAAACTCGCGATGGACGCCGCGAACGACGTTCCTTACTCCACTATGGTTACTGCAATGGCCAGAAACGGAACTGACTTCGGGATACGTGTAAGCGCATTGGGCGGCAAATGGTTCATCGCTCCGGCCCCGCATCTAAAGGACGCGCTCTACAACCCGGGCTACGGACCGGATGACGGGGCGCCGGATATAGGCGACAGCGCGATCATCGAGACGATGGGCCTGGGCGGGTTCGTGATCGCCGCCGCGCCCGCTATGGCGGCGATCGCCGGCGGGGGTCTTGAGCAGGCGCTTTCCATCTCGCGACGTATGGGCCTGATAACGCTCGCGAAGAACGTGCGTTTTCCGATTCCGACCCTCGATTTCGAAGGCAGTCCAATGGGAATCGACGTTCGCCGAGTAATCGACTCCGGCATCGTTCCGAGTATCGACAGCGCCGTGGTTCATAAACAGGGTGGGATCGGACAGATCGGAGTGGGAATCGCCAGGGCGCCGTACGAATGTTTCGGAGCAGCGTTAGAAGCTTTTGTCTCCAAGGTGGATCGCCGTTCTTAGAGCCGCGCTCGCAAGGTTATTGGGTGTGATGAAGTCGGTCACAATCATCAGGGTTAGACGCAACTTTTACCAGGACTCCCTACGGCTCATGCAGATCTCGCGGCGGCTGCGCGAGCTCGCGGGGGTTGTAACCGCATCCGCCGTGATGGCCACCGATGCAAACCTGAAGATGCTTGGGGCGCAGCGACTCCTTTCCGAGGACGTCGGCGCTCTCGGGCCTAATGACCTCTTGGTTACGATCGAAGCTGATAGCCGGGAAAACGCCGATCGAGCGGCCGAAACAATAGATTTGTTGGAAGCCTCACCTATCGCGACGAGCCACGGCGCGGATGATTTCGAATCACTCGACGCTGCGGCCGTCGCGCTTCGTGCGCCGAACCTTGCTCTCGTTTCGGTTCCAGGCATGTATGCGAAGATCGAGGTTGCCAAGGCGATCGAGCGAGGGATGCACACGTTTCTTTTCAGCGACAACGTTCCGGTCGAGGAAGAAATCGAGCTAAAAGAGCGAGCGGCCTCGCGAGATCTGCTCGTGATGGGTCCGGAATGCGGGACCGCGATAATCAACGGCGTCGGGCTCGGATTTGCCAACGTCGTGCGCCGCGGTCCCGTGGGGATTGTCGCCGCCGCGGGAACGGGTCTGCAGGAGGTAGCGTCACTTATCCACCGCGGCGGCGCAGGCATATCGCACGCGATCGGGATCGGCGGCCGCGATCTCTCCCGAAGCGTAGGAGGGATCATGGCGGCGCAAGCTCTGAGGCTTTTGCTGCGCGATTCCTCAACGCGAGTCGTCCTCCTGGTTTCAAAGCCGCCCGACGATAGCGTGGCGCGAAATATAGTAAGCCTCCTTTTGGCGGCGGATAAGCCTGCGGTTGTTTGCTTTGTCGGCAAGACCATGAAATCGCCCGCGCCCGAGCGGTTGCATTTTAGCGCCACACTCCACGACGCGGCGCAAAAAGCGGTCGAGCTACTGGGATATAGAAACCATCTTGGCGATCTGTCGCCCGACGGATCGATCTGGCGCTCCCGCGCCCAAAAGCTCGCGAAGGCGCTCGCGCCCAGGCAGCGTTATGTCCGGGGCTTATTCTCGGGAGGGACGCTGTGCTACGAGGCTCAACACGTGCTGTGGCAACGAGTACGTCCCGTATACTCGAACGCTCCGCTTTTTGGGGGAAACAAGCTGGACGATCCAAACCGCAGCCGTGGCCACTGCGTCGTCGATTTGGGGCATGAAGAATTCACACATTCGCGTCTCCATCCGATGATCGATTCGAGTATGCGTGCCGAGCGACTGCTAAAAGAAGCGATCGATCCAACTGTCGCCGTGATTTTATTCGACATCGTGCTCGGTTACGTGGCGGCTCCGGACCCGGCCGGCGACCTGGTTGCTGCGATCAAAGAGGCGACGATCACCGGCAGCAGGCGAGGCCGGAAAGTGGCTTTCGTAGCTCACGTCTGCGGCACGGACGAGGATCCGCAGAATCTCACCGCCCAAGAGGAGAAACTTGAGAGCGCCGGTGTGCTGGTGCTGGCAACAAATGCTCTGGCCGCCGAAACGGCCGCATGGATTGCGACGCGAGGCGCGGCGAGCATCGCTTCATCGACGAACAAATACGCGCGGGTCGCGCGCAAACAGCGCCAAGCGAAGTCTCAGATTCACTAATCGGCCGTTATCTATTCGCCTGAAAAAAAGTGAAATCGGTGAGTAATTAAAGAATTGTCAGGGCAGCAATATGACGTTCACTGTTGGGAACATCTGGTTTAAAGTCGCCGAGAGCGAGTGGGAACTCGAGGCCTATTTCAATCTGCGACGCTGCGTATTCGTCGAAGAGCAGAAAGCGTTCGCAAGCTCTGACGTCGACGAGTATGACGACGGCGCGCTGCATCTGGTGGCCGTCGAAGAAGATAGTGGAAAAGTCGTCGGCGGAGTGCGCTGCTATCGGAAGGAAGGCGATCTGTGGTTCGGCGGCAGGCTTTGCGTAGAGCAACAGTATCGGGCGTCGCACGTCGGCTCGAACCTAGTCAGATTGGCGGTGGCGTCGGTCAAAGCCGCCGGATGCAAACAGTTCCTTGCCTACATTCAAACTCAGAACGTTCGCTTTTTTGAAAAGCGCGGCTGGCACAGCCTTGGAGCCCCGATCATGTACCACGGTTTCCTCCATCAGTTGATGGAAGCGGACCTGGCGACGGCTGAAGCGACGATGAGCGTGTGATGGGAATCGACGAGCTGATTTCCAGGCTTCGAGGCTCGCTCTGGCTAACGCAGAAGAGGGAGCTGCAACGCTTGTGGCGAGTGCTACCCCAGACCTGCAACGTAGACGGTGAAGAGGTATTGATCGGCGATGACGCTGCGGCGCTCAGAACCGCGGATGGTTATTTACTTCTGGCTGCAGAAGGGGTGTATCCGCCGCTGCTTGAAAGCGATCCGTATATGGCCGGGCGCGCCTCCGTACTTGCCAACGTAAATGACATTTACGCCATGGGAGGCAGGCCGACGGCGATATTGGACGTTCTTTTCAGTCGGGACGACGACGAGGCCGAGTTGGTGCTCAAGGGAATCCAGGATAACGCGGCCCGCTATAAGGTGCCGGTGTTAGGCGGTCACCTTAGCCCAGGCGCGGAAGGCTCCGCGCTGTCGGTTTTCATCTTGGGGAAAGGCCGTGCCTTGCTGTCGTCGTTTAATGCGCTGCCGGGCGATCAGTTGGTCTTCGTTTTCGCGTCCGAGGGGCGTTTCTTGAACGGATACAAGTTCTGGGATAGCTCCAGCCGGCTCCCAGATCATCAGGTGTTGGAACAACTGGAGCTGCTGCCGCGTGTGGCCGAGGAAGGCCTCGCCGACACTGCCAAAGACGTCAGCATGGCAGGACTCATCGGGACCGCCTTGATGTTGCTGGAAGGTTCGGGAGTCGGCGCCGAGATCGACTTGGAAAAAGTGCCCCGCCCATCCGAAGGCCCGCTTGAACATTGGTTGCTGACTTTCCCAAGCTTCGGATTCTTGTTGTCGCTTAGATCGGCCTCCGCTCCAAGAGTTCGCGCGCTGTTTAGGGGCGCGGGACTGACGTGCGAGACGATTGGCGAGGTGACGAAGGACCGCCGCGTTTTTTTTGTCAGCCCGGCCGGTGCCCGGAAGCTCTTTTGGGATTTCAACGATTCTTCGTTGGTCGGAATAACGCCCAGACCGGGTACGCCTGGGCGGAACTGAGGCGGTCGAGACCATTATCGCGACCTGTTGGAGGACGCTTTCGGAAGGAAGTTTGTTCGCGTCGCGTCAGCAAGAGGCTTCGAACCTACGAAACTAGAAGCGAACAAGAGAGCGGATCGAGTCGCAGTTTTCGCGCTGGGCGGCAACGCGATCGCGGGTAAGGACGGCAACGGTAGCCACGAGCTGCAGTTAGGAGAAGTGCGCCGTATTTGTGCAGGAATCCTGGGTGTCCTTAAGCAGGGTTACAGCCTGGTTATTACCCATGGAAACGGACCACAAGTGGGTAATCTGTTGATCCAACAAGAGAGCGCGCCCGAGATAGTTCCGCCGATGCCCCTCGATGTATGCGGCGCTATGACCCAGGGTCAAATCGGTTATGCGCTTTCACAGAGCCTGCGAAACATGCTCCGTGAAAGCGCTATCGAAAAAGAGGTGATCGCCGTGATGACTCAGGTGGTTGTAGACCCCGATGATGCGGCGTTCACGAATCCCACCAAGTTCGTGGGGCCCTTTTTTTCCAAAGAAGAGGCCTGCGCGTTGATTGAAGACAGGGGTTGGGAGATGAAAGAAGACCTGGGCCGGGGATGGCGCCGAGTCGTCCCTAGCCCGCGGCCCGTCGAGGTTGTCGAGCAGAGCGCAATTGCAAAGTTGGTCGCCGGCGATTGCGTCGTGATAGCGGGAGGTGGCGGCGGAATTCCTGTGCGTCGCGACGAGCGAGGCTCTCTCACGGGAGTTCCGGCGGTTATCGATAAGGATTTCGCCGCGCAGACACTGGCTAACTCCATCGGCGCCCAGCTTCTAATCTTCGTTACCCCGATTCGCCGGGTATCGCTGTTCTTTGGAACAGAGCAACAGGAAGATATTGCCACTATGACCGCCGACGAAGCGTTCGCTCACTATCAAGCCGGTCATTTTCCACCAGGAAGCATGGGGCCCAAGATCGCCGCCGCGATCCACTTTCTGCGGGCCGGAGGGCAACGAGTCGTGATCGCCAGTAGTGAGACGCTCGCCGCCGGCTTTTCCGGAGAAGAGGGGACGCAGATAGTCCCTTGATGGATGTGGTGCGAACAGAGCTATCAACCGTGAGGATAACGGTGCGCAGGTTGTGAAATCGCTCGTTTATGAAAAAGGCGGTTTTGAGCTTTTTAGCCGAGGTGGCGCAAATCGCAGACGCACCGCCTCGGGAAAATAAAGTAACGACAATGTGCCGGATCCGCCAATTTAGGGGCGGGCTATTTAGGGGCATTGAGATCAACAAAGGAGGACCGACCAGTGGCGCAACGTGTTAAGGTGCCACCCCCGAACAAGGGTGACGCGATAGTAGACTACGAGGAGAAGGTTTTTCCGGACCATAAGGCGAACCCGGGAGACAAAGCGCTGTTCCTAATCCATACGGTGCCCTACGAAGGATCAGTCGGCGGCATCAACTTATTGACCGCTCTAAGATGCAAGCGAAAGGGATATGACGTGAGCATCGTCTTCTACGGCCCCGGCTCGTCGATCCCGGTTTACCGCGGATGGCCGAAGATTGGTGAAGATGGCTACGGCGCCGGAATTCAGCTTTTGTCGAACCTCGTGGAGAAGCTGATTGCCGAGGGCATAAAGGTGTACGCGTGTCGCTTTTCTGCTTCCGCCCTGCAGGGCCATCGCGAAGACGATTTCATCAAAGGCGTGAGGATGATCCACCCAACCGACATCCTCGACATCGTCATTGAGCATCATCGGGCTGGTGCGATGTTGTTTAGCACCTGGACAGTATAACGCGGGTGCGACGCCGCTTCGCATTTGGAGACCATAATGATTTGCTACTTTTGCGACCCTGCGGAACTGGGATGACCTCATGCCATGGATAAAGTCGGCTTGGCTCTAATCAATTGAACGATTTTTCAAGCCGGAGCCCCAGTTTTGACCGCAGGGTCGCAAGGCGGAGGTCGAAATGAAAGTCAAAAGAAAAGTATTCGATGCACATTCGCATATCGGTGGTCTGCCGGCCTATAAATTCTACGATCTGAAAGAACCCGTCAAACCGACTGTAATAGAGTATCCGTCGGCAAAGGAATATGTCCGACATTTGGACGAGTACGGCGTGGACCGTGGGCTCGTGATATCGAACTACGGAGTGCCTGACTCTGCGCAGCCGTTCAGCCTTAATCCGATAGTCGTCGACAGCGTGCACAAGGCCGACCGGCTTGTCGGAGCCATATGGGTGTCCGGCTTGCCAAAGGACAAGGAGAGGACGGCGGAGGCCCTAAAGAACGCCAAGGAAAGCGGTATTGTCGCTCTCAAGGCTACCTGCCTGCTGGGCGGGACCTACAAGCCGGCTGACTGGGACGATGGCGTGCGGGCAATTTGGGAAAGCATAGTCGGGGCGGCGGAGGAGAACGATCTCGTGCTGCATTTACATACAAGTCCCGGCGGCGGCTCGGATATCGGCAACGTCTTCGAGTTTATCGCTCAGTACGGCAAGCGAATCAAAATCCACATCGTGCACCTGGGCGGCGGCGTGAGTGGCCATATTCGCCTCGTCCCTCGCTTCCTCGAATTGGTCGGAGCCGGTTACAAGGTCTATACGGACACCACCTGGGCCGTGGGCTTTGGCTCACGATGGTTGCTGCACGAGGTGCAAAGGACTGGAATCGGCGTCGAGAATGTACTGTTTGCATCCGATACTCCGTGGAGTGATTTTCCCTCGGAGTACTGGAAGGTCGAGGGCGCGGAAATCTCGGAAGAACTTAAGAACAAGATTTTCTGGGAGAACGCTCAAAAACTGTATAGTCGCTGATGGCGTGAGATATAACCTCCCGAAATGGCTAGCGCCAGCAGGGTCAGCAGCCTTCGCGCTATTGAATCGGTGGCCCGCTTTCGCGGGTTGGCGTTTTGCCGCGACCGGGTTTTTGCTGTTCTGTTGCCAGGGAGCGCGCAGGAGCGTGTGAAATAATGGACGCTGTAGCCTTAAAGGTGGAACTGCAAAGTTGCGGGCTTAAAATCTCCAACATAACCGGAGTGAGACGCGGAGGCGCGGGACCTACGGGAGGACTTCATCTCAGAATCCTGCCGGACGTCGAGGGAAATATTCCGGTCGTTGGCGGCTTCGTCGATTCGTCGCCCTACTATCTTGAAGAGATAAATGGGGAGCCTTGGGTGTTTCGCGACGGAGTCGCGCTCGCACAGGTTGAAATGATGGAGTCCGCAAAGTTCTACCAACGCGCTACGTCGTCAGGAGTTCCGATGAGCAAGATCGGGCTGCTGCATTGTCCGACCACGTTCGCCACTACGCTGCTGCAAACCTGCGCATTTTGGGAAGACTGGCGACGCTGTCAGTTCTGCGGCATCGAACTGACGCTCAAGGATCGAAGCACCGTTGGCTTTAAGGACAGCAAGAGCCTGGTCGAGACCATCGCGTGCGCCAAGGAACTGGACGGGATATCCAACGTAGTTTTTACGTCAGGCGTGGCGCGCGACGAGGAGAAGGCGTTGTCGAAGTACGCGGAGATTTGTTCCGCCGTTAAGCGGGCGACCGGAGTCTCGCTGCAACTTCAGATCGTGCCGCCTCGAGATGCGACCTGGCTTGCGAGGCTGCGGGATGCGGGAGTGGACGCGCTCGGAGTTCACATCGAAACTTTCGACCCGGAGGTGTTTTCGCGAGTCACGCCCGGAAAAGCAGCGATTGGCTTTGAGCAATACATCCGGACGTGGGAGCAAGCGGTCGATGTATTCGGCCGTTGGCAGGTCAGCACCTACGTACTCGTGGGGCTTGGCGAGCGGCTGGAAACTATTTTTCGCGGGGTCGAGACTTGCAGCTCTCTTGGCGTATATCCGTTCGTCGTGCCGTTTCGTCCGATCGCCGGCACACCGATGGAAGCGACGACGCCACCTTCGCCATCCCTGATGGCTCGCGTCTACTTAGAAGCGGCCGCCATTCTTGGCAAATACGAGGGGACGGCCAAAAGCAGCAAAGCCGGTTGCGTAAGCTGCGGGGAATGTTCCGCGCTTCCCGATTTCGAAAGGGCATCAAGGGCCATTCGCGCCGAGTCGTCGCCTTTGGCGGTGTGCAGACGTTAAGGTGCGCTGCAATCGCGAGGGCGTCAGACGCTCTATCAGATGTTCGAGGAACGCGTGCGGTCGAATCGTAAGGAGGCCGCAGGGGAGACGATATGGCCGCAAAAGGTCTGCGGTTGGTGATAGTGGGTGGCGGCGCTGCCGGCATCTCGGCGGCCTCGACCACCAAAGCGATTGCGCCGGAGACGTCTGTTGTCCTGTTCTCCGAGTACGAGGATGTGGCATATAGCCCCTGTGGTATCCCTTTCGTTCATGGACGGGAAATACCCAACTTTGAAGCGCTGTTTCTGCAAAGTCGCCAGCACTACGCCGACGTCGGGATCGATCTGCAGCTTGAGACGCGAGTCACCCGCGTAGACCTGCGGGAGCGGAAGGTCTATGTGGGCAGTCGAGCCTACGAATGGGACCGCCTCATAATCGCGACGGGCTTCGATTACGAGCGGCCGGACATTGCGGGCAGCGACCTCGAAGGGCTGCACTATGTAAAGAATATTCGCCGTGCAATGGAGTTCGATCGGCTGCTCGAGCAGATAAAGAAGGTCGTCGTGGTGTCCGCGTCGCCCTTGGGAATCGAGATGGCGGGGAACCTCGCCCGGCGCGGTCTGGAAACCCATCTGGTAGACGAGAGCGGGTGGTTGATGTCGGAGGTGGCGGACCCGGATATCATGCAGCCGGTCGAAGAATCGCTCAAGTCGCTGGGAACGAAGATCCATCTGGGCACGAAGGTGCTCGGGTTCGTGGGCTCGAACGGCAAGGTGAAGAGCGTTAAAACCACGACGGGCGAACTCGACTGCGACGTCGCGGTAATGGCCACCCATAAGCGGCCGAACAACCTTCTCGCGCGCGAAGCGGGGCTTGAAATAGGATCGACCGGGGGAATCCTGGTCGATGATCGCATGAGAACGCGGGTAGACGGAGTATACGCCGCCGGCGACTGCGTAGAAGTTATCCACGGGGGTACGGAGTTGCCGGTCCAGGGGCTTTCCGGAAGCCACGCCTATTCTCAGGGGCGCGTCGCCGCCGCCAACGCGGTAGGCGAGCAGCGGTCGTACGATCCGGTCTTCATTCCCTGGGGAATGGTCGGCGGAGACGTGCATGTCGGCGGCGTGTCTCTCGGCGAGACGCTTCACAAGATGCTAGGGATTCCGCACTTCGTGGCGGCTGCCACTGGAATTTCGCGAGCCAGGTACTATCCGGGCGTGACTAAGGTGCGCGTCAAGTTAATCGTCGAACCAAAAACACTGCGCGTGACCGGAGCGCAGATGGCCGGCGGCGAAGGAATTAAGGAGAGAGCGGACTTTCTAGGCTTCGCGCTCAAACGGGGTGCAACCTTGGAAGATTTTGCCTGGATGGAAAACGTCTATTCGCCGCCGATCGGCGCGCTGATGGAACCTATAGCGCTAGCCGCTCAAGCGGGGCTCACGCAAGTAAAGCAACTTCGTCAGGCCTAAGACCCGAAACCGCCGGGTGAGAAAGAAGGCGACGGGTAAAAAGATGGAAACAGGCCGTAAGCAATCTTTTGCGGAACGGTTGCGCATGGCGGCAGAGAAGTATTTGCGAGAAGCGGCGGAAGAAGAGATGATCAAACGGTATGGAGACGCCTGTACCCGCCCTTTTCGCTCTAACGGCGTGGTCTCGGTTATCATACGAAGGCTTGCTGTGCCGTTATTCTTGCGAATCCCCTGGAGCCTTCGGCGTCAGATGATTTTACGCGCCTCGTATCCCAGTGGAAGACGTCCGGACTGGAGTTCGTGGCAAAAGGGGCTGAGCTTAAAGGCGTCCGATCAGTCGGAATCCGGGCAGAACTCTGGCGCGCAAGCGTAGGCACCCAAGAGCCCTAAGATCATCTCGAACAGCCAGGGGTCCCGCGAGCCAACCGATGTGAGGTTAAGCAAAGCGAGAAGGCTCAAAGGCTTCTCATTCTCGATTCGTTGCGGGAGACGCCGCCAGCTCGACTCGGCGACGTCGTGACAATTCGCCTTAGAGGGAATCGCCCTGGCCGTTGCTGCAGACGCCGTGGGCAGAGGCCGACTACAGGCTTCCTACCGATCGTGGTCGAGCAGAGAGAATTCGGCATGGCAGCTTTACGAATCGCGCTGTTTACTTATTCCACGAAAGCCAGAGGCGGCGTAGTGCACACGTTGAGCCTCGCCAAGGCCTTGCAGGAAATAGGACATAGCGTACATATCTTCGCGCTCAGTTCGGGCGAAGGCTTCTTCCGTTCAGTCAACGTTCCCCACACGCTGGTGGGGTGTCCGGTGGATGAGGCAGAGACGATCGAGCATCGAGTGAGCAGACGAATCGGCGCCTATTGCAGTTACCTTTCCCGTTTAACTGAGCGGTTCGATATTTATCACGCGCAGGATTGCATCTCCGCCAACGCGCTTTTGGAGTTGCGCAACCAGGGCCTGATACAATCATTTGTCAGAACCGTGCATCACGTGGACGACTTTCGCTCGCCGTCACTAATCGATTGCCAACGAAAGAGTATCATCGAGCCGGATTATCTAATCGTCGTGAGCGATTTATGGAAACGGCAGCTTCTGGTTGAATTTGGGGCTGCTGCCACGCTCATCCATAACGGTGTGGAAATCGAAAGGTTTGGAGCCGCGCGCAACGCTGCGGGAAACAATTCAGCGTTCAGGAGTTCGCTCGGCCTTGAGGACTGCGACCTGATGCTAAGCGTCGGTGGAGTGGAACCTCGCAAGAATACCCTGACGGGCTTGAGAGCGTTCGTAAGGGCGCGCGAGACTCTGGCAAGAGAAGGCCGGCGCCTGGTTTGGTTCATCGCCGGTGGAGTGACTCTGTTCGATTACATCGATTATAGAGAGGCCTTTTTTGCGGAGTGCCGCAAAATTGATGCGGGAGAAGAACTGCGGTTGCTCGGCCCCGTCTCCGATGAGGAACTGGGCGCGCTTTACCGCGAGGCCGACCTTCTACTCTTTCCGTCCGTCAAGGAGGGATGGGGTTTGGTGGTGCTCGAGGCGATGGCGATGGGTTTGCCCGTGATTGCCTCCAAAGTATCGCCGCTTACCGAGTATCTGACGCATGAAGAAAACGCCCTGCTTGTCGAGGCGATGGATCACAAAGGTTTTGCTTCTCAGATAGTCCGGCTGCTAAGTGAGCCGGAAGTGGCCGGCGACTTGAAGGAAGCGGGGAAAAAAACCGCGTCGGAGTTCACTTGGCGGCGAACCGCGCAAGAGCATGTCGCGTTCTACGAGCGAGTTCTTGATGGCGCCCATGATGCTTTTGGGGCCGCGGCCTGCCGTAAGGCCGCGTTGTGAATAGGGCCGGTAGACCGTGGGCAGGCGCATTTAGTTGACGACGGTCCTGGTTGGCGTTGATGGACCAAGAGCCATGTTGTTGACCAAAGTTAAGAAGAATTACTTTCAAGACATCCTGCGGTTGATGCAGATCGCGGGCGAAGCCAGAAAAATGCCCGGCGTCGTGAAGGCCGCGGCCGCGATGGCAACCGACAAGAGCAAGGCAGCGTTTCGCGTGGCGGATCTCGCCACGCAAGAGATCGAAAACGCCGGCGGCAGCGACTTGATAATGGCGGTCGAGGCGAAGTCCGAGGAGCAGGCTGGCAACGCGCTCGCACGGATGGAAGAGCTTTTGGCCAGTGGTGAGAAAAGCGCGGCGCAAGCACCGGACATACTGAATGGAGAAATCCGCGCGGTAAACGTGGGCTTGGCCACATTCAGGCAGGCGCTCGAAGCCCAAGGGGTATCGGTCGCGAACGTTAACTGGCGGCCTCCTGCTGGAGGGAACCCACGGCTCCTAAAGCTTCTCAAGAGGGTTTTCTAAGCGTCGAACTTGTTTCGGCGATCTCAAGATTCCGGGGCCGTGCGAACGACCAATAGCATCGAGGTTGACCGCCGCGGGGCGTGATCAGTGTGGCGATTACCGAACAAATTCAGCATTACCTGCAGACGCCTAGACCATCGACCGGTTACCCGCGGCGAGCGGGTACGGAGGACCTCTTGGGGCTAAACCATTTACGGGAACGGACGAATCTCGTGCCGCTTCCCTATCGGCGCGTCAGTCTGCAGCCTTACAGCGGCGAGATGACCGAGGCGGCGATTTCACGCCATCTTAAAGGCCGCGAAGCGTACCGACGGACGGATTTTGTCGTTCTTCATGACGGAGCGTGGCGCTGCGCGGTGGTGGCGATCGAGAGGGCCGAGAACGAGTCGTTGTTTTCTCCGATTATCGCATCAGAGACGCTCGCCCTTGCGGACAGATGTGTTTTTGTGCGCGATTCTCAGACCGATGTGGGGAACCGTTCGGCGCTCGCCGACCTCGCGCGCCGGCATGGGATAGAGTCGGACAAGACGCTGGTTGTGTGGGGCGAATACGACCACGTGAACTTCATACATCATCCCAACCCTTTATGCGTTAGCGTGGTAGAGGTGGCGCCGCCTGAACCTCCGAAGCTGTTCGGCATGGCGCAAAAGGTTTTGAGCTACGCCGATCTTCCTCCGATAAGATTGAAACTCGTCCGCATTGATATCGAGCGGCTTTGCAAGAACGTGTCGGCGCCGGCTTTTTTGCTGCCGTGCCGTTCAGGCGGCCTCGATAAGCTCAAAGCTCCGCTCTACTTTCTGGACGAACGCCCGCCAGAGCGGCGCGACTGGGTCCTCGTAGGATGCGAGCGAAGCCGCCAGCTTCATCGGCATTACTACGGCGATGAACCGTCGTTCGTCGAGATGTGTCCGCGTCGGCTGGCCGGTGCGGTCCGAGAGCCGACGCTAGTGAAATGCTGCTTGTTGGAGTTCGACATAGAAAGGGACGGAAACGCCGTGGTTGTTCCATGGGGGGCCGACCTAAAGATGATCGAGCAGGCGCTGGATCGGCTGTCCAGGGAAATTAGTCATGCTTGACTTTGCGTGGACGTCGATTGTCGAGAGCGTTTTGAACGATCGCGCTCTCAAGCCTCGAAGAACCGGCGTAACGATGGTTATCGACACAGGTTGCGGCGTGATGCGAACGCAGGATGCGCTCGATACCGCCGCCGCGTATATAGAC
>JAJYYI010000143.1 GCA_021801125.1 Deltaproteobacteria bacterium
CAAGCGCGAGCATCTTACCCGTGACGTTTTCGCGTCGGGTCCGCTCGTCATCCTGATCCGCCAGGCAAAACTATCGCTTGAAGAGTTCGATCAACGGCAGATAGGGCGAGGCACGGCCGTACGAAACCGAAAACCCTTCCATCACAACGCATTCACTTTGCGACAGCAGCTTGAATTCGTGAAACAGGCGCGATTTGCCAACTCCCGCCTCCGCCATGACAGCCACGATCTGGCCGCGGCCTTCGTGCGCGAGCGTCAATGCCCGCCGCAATTGTTCCATCTCGTGATGGCGGCCAACAAATCTGGAAAGGCCGCGTTGAGCGGAGATCTGAAGCCGCGTCCGCAAGGGACCCAGCCCTATGACTTCGTAGACGTTGATCGGTTCGCTGACGCCCTTGACGCGTGTCAGGCCGAGCGGCTTTACCTCGAAATACCCGGCCGCCAATCTCTGCGTCGCCTCGGCGATCGCGATCGAGCCGGTCGGCGCCAGAGCTTGCATCCGCGCGGCGAGGCTCGTCGAATGGCCGATGGAAGAATACTCGGTATGCTGGTCGCCGATACGGATCGAACGCACCACTACCTCGCCTGTATTCACGCCAATGCGAATCTCGATGGGCGGACTCCCGGCTGCTCGCAAACGCGCAGAATAAGCCCGATTTTCTTGCTGCATCCGCAAGGCCGCGTACAACGCCCGACGCGCGTGATCCTCGTACGCGATGGGCGCGCCGAACAAGGCGAACACCCCGTCGCCGGTGGATTGCGCGATATAGCCGCCATAGCGACGCACTGAATCAATCATCAGGTGCAGGGCGGGATCGACAATGGCGCGCGCTTGCTCGGGATCCAGCCCCTCCATCAGCTCCATCGAGCCCTTGATATCGGCGAACAGCGCGGTGACCGTCTTCCGCTCTCCATCAACCGGAACATCAGCGACCGTATCCTCGGACGCTATGCGAATGTCATGGAGCGACCTTTTAAGCCCCGCCGGCAGGGGACCTGTGGCTGGCACGGAACGAAGAGCTTTCCCACATTCTCCGCAGAACTTGAACTGCGCCGGATTTTCAAAACCGCATTGCGAACAGCGATTCCCGAGCGGCGCGGCGCAATTCCCGCAGAACTTCATGCCGTCCGGGCTCTGAAAACCGCAGCTTTGACAGGCGTGCACCTTGTAACCTTAGCTCGCCGGCCAACCTCTGCCAATTACGAATTCGCACAAGACAAAAGCACCGACGACGATACCCCAGGGTCGCATTCACCACGCGAATGTCGTGGAAATTGCCGTCAAAAAAAGATTCTTGCGCCTTTCCCGCCGTTCGGGCTCAAGCCGGCTCGCGATGGGAGGCGGCTTCGTTGCGCCCGGCGCAGAAAGAAAAGCAAACCCCGATCAGCGATGCGCAGGTCCCATACCGGGCTAGCCTTTATTTGCAACCTGCCACAACGCACCGAAGTCTCCCCAGATCGATGTAACCAACACGCCTTCCGGCCGAGTCCGTCCATCCCGAGACTTTCCTTACGCTGTGTTTACTTTCGTTTCAATGCCATTTCCTAAGTTTCTGCGATTGTTGGCGCGGTTCGCATGCATTTGGCGCGCCACGCACTTGCATTTTAATTATGAATAAAACTCTTTAATATTCTTTTTCGATTTTCGTTGACAAGACCCATTCCTATGTATTTCCCTTGTCATACCTGAAGGCACCCGACGCCGGCTATACGAAATGAAGCCGACACCCCTAAAGCCAAAGAGGCCCTCAATCCCGACCCTGTCGCCCGGCGGCTTGCTGCACGAAATCAAGAGGGCTGACCCGCAGAGCAGGCGCAAAGGCTCCAATGGGGCAACCCACCATCTCACTTTCGAGCGAAGCGCTTCGGTGACTGTTCTTCATAGATTGGCCCCTCGTAGCGCAACGCGTCGGATTGTGGGCGGTTGGGTCGAGGAGTAATCGCGAGCGGGTGGAAAAGCCACAACAAGGGAGCGAAGTTCGCTGGTGTTTATAGTGAGACCCTGGTTTTCCGCATTGCACGGTCGTCTGTTGCTCCCGGTTATCGCGGGGATTTTGACGACCGTCGCGATGCTGATGGTGGCCGTGAAGGGCAGGTCCTATTGGCTCACTCAGCGTTCGGGCTTCGTCCTGCAGGTTTCCGGAAACATCGAGGCCCATCAGAGCGCGTTGGGTTTCGAGTTGGTGCAAGGTCGGATCGTTTCGCTCTCGTTCGAAGAAGGCCAATGGGTTGAGAAAGGAACCGTGTTGGCCCGACTGAACGATGCGGATTACCGCCAGCATGTGGCGGAAGCTCAAGCAGCGTTGATAGTGCAGGAGAGGACGCTTGCCGAGGCGCAGCAGAGTTTCGTCGCCGCGCAGCACTCGGTCGCTGCGGATAACGCTGACCTCGCGCAAAAGCAAAGCGATTTTAACCGCTTTGCGATGCTTTACTCTGGCGGCGTGATTGGGGCGCGAGACTACGACCTGGCGCGCACCGCTATGTTGCAAACGAAAGCGATACGGCTGCGCGACTGGGCGGTTCAGCAGGCGCGCGCGAGGGCTATCGCTACCGCGCAAGCCAACATCAAGTACGCTCGTGAACAACTCGAGCGAGCGAAGATTCTTCTTAATGATACTGTGCTGCGGGCGCCTTTCTCCGGTGTTTTGGTTACCCGGGACGCCGAGGTAGGTGAAGTGGTTGCTCCAGGCACGCCCGTGGTCACCTTGGCCGATCTCGACCATGTATGGCTGCGAGCGTATGTGAGCGAGACTGAACTCCAGAACGTTCATCATGGGGATATCGCCTCAGTCAAGACCGACGGTTCTCACGGATGGCGCTATCGCGGCAGGGTTTCGTTCATCTCGTCACAGGCTGAGTTCACTCCAAAAAGCGTTGAGACCAGCGTCGAGAGAGTGAGCCTGGTCTATAGGATCAAAATCGACCTTGATAACCCACGCCATGAACTGAAGCCCGGCATGCCCGCTGACGCGGGACTTCCTGCGCAGGCTGACTTACGTCAATGAGCGCTCCGGCATGAGCCACCCGGGCGAGTCGATAGTCGCCGTGCGCGGCCTTAGGCGAAGCTTCGGCTCTACGAAAGCCGTCGACGGTCTAAGCTTCGACGTTTCGAGAGGCGAGATCTTCGGCCTTGTCGGCCCTGATGGAGCGGGCAAGACCACCGTCATGCGAATCCTCGCGGGAGTGCTCACCGCCGATTCCGGGTCAGTCGAGGTGGCCGGATGCGACGTACGCCGATACCCCGAAAGCGTAAAGTCACATATCAGCTACATGCCGCAGCGCTTCGGACTCTATGAGAATCTTTCCATCGATGAGAATATCGCATTTTACGCAGGGCTTTTCGGGGTCAGTCGACGTCAGCGCGAAGAAGTGGCTGCCCGCCTCCTCGCGCTTACCGGTCTGAGCCGGTTCCGGTCGCGGCTAGCCGGCAAACTCTCCGGCGGAATGAAGCAAAAGCTCGCGCTCATCTGCGCCCTGATCCACGAACCGCAACTTGTGTTGCTTGATGAACCCACAACCGGAGTTGATCCGATCTCGCGCGGCGAATTGTGGCACCTTCTCTACGAGTTGCAGGCGCAAGCTGTAACGCTGCTCATTGCGACGGCCTATTTAGAGGAGGCGGAACGATGCAACGAGCTTGCCCTGATCCATCAGGGACGTTTGCTTGCCTGCGACAAACCGGAGCACCTCAAACGCCGCATGGCGGGCGAAGTGCTCCGACTCGTCACGCCTGATCCCAGGTCGGCGCGCGACTATCTGGCCGCGGCCGAAGGCGTTCGAAACTGCGTCTTGATCGGCGACGGAATTCGCCTCGTCGTCGACAACGCTGAGCTTCGCATGCCCGAGCTTCGGTCGCTGATGCTTCAAACCGAGTTGCGTTTTAGCAGCTTCGAACAGGTCTCTCCCACAATCGAGGATCTCTTCGTAGCGGGTGCTGCCGGTTTGTTGCAGGGAGCGCCTCAATGACACCCGGCAACGGTGAAGACGCTGGCGCGATCAGGGTCGAAGGCTTGACCAAGCGCTTCCGCAGCTTCACCGCGGTCGACAACGTAACCTTGCTCGTCAGGCGCGGAGAAGTGCTCGGGCTTCTGGGTCCCAACGGCGCCGGCAAGTCGACGCTAATTCGAATGCTGTGCGGAATTATGCGGCCCACCGCAGGATGCGTCCACGTTGCGGGGATCAACGTAGTCGAGCACGCGGAAGCTGTTCGCCAACACCTTGGCTACGTATCACAAAAGTTCTCGCTTTACGACGACCTCACCGCCGCCGAAAACCTCCGCCTGTTCGGCGGTTTGTATGGGCTTGGCGGACAAGCGTTGGTAGCTCGCGTGCAATGGGCGCTTGCGATTTCCGGCCTGGACGGAAAAGGCGACGTACTGACCCGAGATTTGGGGGGCGGGCTCAGGCGGCGTCTGGCGTTGGGTTGCGCGATGCTCCATCGACCGCCGATTCTAATTCTCGACGAACCCACTTCCGGAATCGATCCCATGTTGCGCAGGCAGTTCTGGGAGTTGATCCATCAATTTGCCGCCGAGGGAGTGACCGCCCTCGTCTCAACGCATTACCTTGACGAGGCCGACTACTGCAATCGGTTGGCGCTGATGAGCGCGGGGCGTCTGGTTGCGCTCGGAACGCCGCACGAGCTGCGCTACGCCGCGGCCAGGGGCGATTTAGTCAGGGTGGAATGCGACGCACCGGTGCGGGCGGCGGAAATGCTGAAAGCCGTCCCCGGCGTGCATGACGTCGCTATCTTCGGTAACGCGCTGCACGTATCGATCACTAACATGGAGCCGGAGGCGGCGCTTCGCGCCAGCCTCGAAGCACGCGGTATCGCCTGTATGAGTATCGAGGCCATCGAGCCTTCGCTAGAAGACGTGTTTGCGCAGCGTCTTGGAAGTGACTCGCGCGAGGAGCCGGCAGATTGATGAACGCGCGTCGGACTTTGCTGGTAGCACGCAAGGAAGTAACTCACGTGCTGCGCGATCCACGCAGCCTATTTCTCGTGCTCTTGATGCCGCTCGCGCAGATGATGTTTCTCGGATATGGCGTTAATCTCGACGCTAAGCATATCCCGCTTTGCATCTTCGATCGTGAAGGAAGTCAAGCCAGCCGCACTCTGCTCAGCTGGTTCGGCGCCTCGGAGTACTTTAGCGTAGTGAATGTACTCCGTACCTACGACGAATCGGTGGCAGCGCTCGACGCAGGCAGGTGCAGGATGGCGCTGGTCATTCCGGCCGACTTTTCCCGAGAGGTTAACGACAAGGGCAAAACTTCCGTCCAGGCGCTGGTTGACGCAACCGACGACAACCACGCGAATCTCGCGATCGTCTACGCGCGCGCAGTTCTTGCGACCTATTCCGAGAAGCTCCGATTAGATTACCTAGGCCGCCGGGGATTCGCTCATCAACTTGGCCCGATCCTGACCGTCGAAACGCGCACCTGGTTCAACGAGGAACTAGAAAACAGAAACCTGGTCGTGCCAGGTGTGATGGTCATCGTGATGGCCATGGTGGGGGCGTTGCTGACGTCGCTCACGATCGCGCGTGAGTGGGAGGTCGGCACGATGGAACAGCTCATCTCGACACCGATCAAGCCGATGGAGATCGCACTCGGCAAGCTTATCCCCTACTTTGCCATCGGGTTGCTGGACACGGCTCTGTGTGCGGAGATCGGCGTTTACTGGTTTAACGTGCCGATGCGAGGTTCGATAGTCACGTTGACCTTGGCCTCGTCGCTCTTTCTCGTCGTGGCGTTAGGGTCGGGGTTCTTATATTCGGCGGTTACCAAGAGTCAGTTCGGCGCAACGCTGGTCGCCCTCCTGATGACCTATATGCCGTCGCTTCTGCTTTCCGGCTTCGCTTTCCCGATAAGCCAGATGCCTTTCGCAGTGCGCTTCGTAACTTATTTCGTTCCGGCGCGCTACTACGTGACGATTTTGAAAGGGATCTTCCTAAAAGGCGTGGGACTTAAGAGCCTTGCCGTGCCAACGCTGGTACTGGGTCTCTACGCGATAGTCGTGATGGTGCAGGTCACCGCTATCCTGCGCAAGACCGTCGACTGAGCGAGATGTTGCGGCGCGTTTTTAGGCTACTGGTCAAGGAGTTGCTGCAGATCAGGCGGGATCGTTTCGCGCTCATCGGCCTTTGCGCCTTCCCCATCATGGAGCTTCTGATCTACGCGTACGCGGCGAGTTTCGAGGTTCGCAACGTGACGATGGCGGTTCTAGATCGCGACCATAGCCAGGAAAGCCGCGAGTTTTTGTCCCATTTGGTCGCCAGTGGTCGGTTCAAGATAACCGTTATCGCCCGCGATCCTGGGGATATTGTGCGGAGCATAGACAGCAGCAACGTCGGCGCCGCCCTCCAGATAAACGCCGGGTTCGCCGAACTTTTGCAGAAAGGCCGAAACGCTCCGGTCCAGGTAATTTTCGACGGCACTGACTCGAATACCGCGCTTATCGCTCGCGGATACATAGAAGAGATTGTCGCCGGGCTCGCCGGAGATCGACTGCGTAACAGGCTGAACCATCTGGCCCCCCGCCTTACACCACTGCTCCCCGAAGTAAGGCTGGCCCAGCGCCCTTGGTATAACCGAGACCTCCGCAGCCGCTGGTTTTTCGTGCCGGGAGTTATCGGCGCCATCGCCTTGGTCGAAGTGCTGTGCCTGGGTCCAGTTCTGGTGGTACGCGAGCGCGAAAGCGGAACGCTAGAGCAGCTGATCGTGACTCCGTTGCGACCCATCGAGATGCTTCTGGGAAAGGCGGCTCCGATTTTCTTGATCGGGCTCATCAACGTGTTTCTGCTCGTCGCGATAGCCATCGCGTGGTTCCGCTTGCCGTTCAGCGGGAGCGTTTCCGCGCTGCTGGCGGGCACGGTGCTCTTCCTGTTCAGCACGCTGGGTATCAGCCTCCTGCTCTCCACCAGCAGTTCGACGATTCAACAGGCCTTCGCGATGGGCTTCTTTTTCGTCATACCGGCGCTCGCGCTCTCCGGATTAATCTTTCCGATAGCTAGCATGCCGGTCGCTCTACAATGGCTCACCTATGTCGATCCACTGCGCTACTTCCTAGTCGTACTGCGCGACACATTCCTCAAGGGAAGCGGCATCGACCTCCTATGGCCTCAGCTCTTCGCGATGGGGCTTTTAAGCGTCGTATTGTTTAGCGCGAGCGCGTTAGCGTTCCGCAAGTCACTCGATTGAGGTGGCACGTGGAAGGCTGGGGAAATTCGCAAATAGGAGAGCGCGTCATGAAAAGCGCCACGAGAAGCGCGGAACCGACGAGTGTAGGGTTCGCGTTACTGGCTCAGTCGCCCTCGATAATCTCATCGGTTGACGCTCTTGCGCGTCTATTACAGGGCGCAGGTCTAAGGGTGGAAATCCTCGACCTGCGGACGCTGTGCGCGCGCCAGGCGCGCCTATCCCCGCCCAACGGACACGTCCCAGCCTCGCATGGAACTGATAATACCGGGGGCAATGTGACGCGCCCTTGGCTCCTCACAGCCGACCGCTTAATTTTCGTGACGGACGCCGCTAACTTGCCGCCGCCGGAGGTCTTCGATCTCGCACTGGGCGGCGCGCCCGCCGACAGCGCCGAACTTATCATAGTGCACGAAAAGGGAAGCGGCGCGCCGGCTGGAACGGATGCCGTCCTCGCTCGCTTGGGACCAAGGCTTCATCACCATATTCGCGAGGGAAGCACGGAAGACATCGCTCGTTTCGCGCGCTTGATTCTGGGACGCGGTGTCGGCGTCGTCTTTTCGGCCGGAGGAACCAGCATCCGGCGCAGGTTCGCCATGCTAGGCGCGCTTCATGCGCTGCGCGATCTTCGCGTGGCCCTGGATTTTTGGGGCGGCGCGAGCATCGGCGCCGTCGCCGCCGCCGTCGGCGCCGCGGAGGTCGACAGTTCGGAGGCGTTGCGTTATTTTCGGCGAGCTTTTGTCGATGATGATGTTCTAAACGATCTCGAAGGAAACAAAATCACGCGGCTTTTGCAGGAAAGGTTCG
Source organism: Deltaproteobacteria bacterium (assembly GCA_021801125.1). GTDB lineage: Bacteria > Desulfobacterota > Binatia > Binatales > Binataceae > JAJYYI01. Next base: position 8,005 of record JAJYYI010000143.1, read on the forward strand.
GCGACGCCCGTCTAGAGGACTGCTGGCGCCCTTGCTTTTGCGTCTCGTACGACTGCACGTCGCAGCGGATCAAAGTTCATCGACGAGGTCCGCTCCATCGGGCGATTCGCGCGAGCGTGGCAATTCCCGGCTTCCTGAGCCCCGTGGTTGAGCAGAATGAAACTTTGATCGACGCCGCGATGATTAACCCTCTGCCCGTGGACGTGATGCGCGAGCTTCACACCGGACCGATTATCGCGGTGGACATCATGTCCAATGCGCTCAACGTCGCCGTTGGCGCGCGAACGACTGCGCCCGATCATTTGCTCAAGCCCGAAATGCCGCCACTTGAACAACCTGGGTCCCGCGACTGGGCCGACTACGAAAGAGTAGTAGATTCAGCTTATCACTACGTCTTTAACGTGTTCGACAAGGCTGCCGTAGACCTGCCGCGCGCCTGGGAAGTCTGAGCGAGACCGGCGGCGGCGCCACGTTAAAGCTAAGGTGCTTCACCCGTGTTCGTTGCACGTGTGGGCATGCCACGGATCGCGCCCGGGCCGGCTGCGTCCGGCGCCGGTCGGGATTCGCGTTCGTTATAGCCCACAAGCCGAGTCGGTTCAGCTCGAATGAGTTATTGAGCGCCGCAAAAATTGCGCGCCATTGGTGCCCTGTAACAGGCCCCCGCAAGGGTCTGGTCAGCCGCCACAGGCGTAAAGTTCCAGTTCGAGTTGCTGGGGAAACACGCCAATAGCGGCGAGACCAGATTTTGCCTTGTTGTTTGATCAGCGGCCGCGAAGCTTGCGGGCAGCGTGACCGAGAAGCCCACACAGCCGCCCGTTGGACAATCGATATCCTTGCAGGCGCATGCGCAGGTCTGGTCGCGCTCCTGTGGCGTCAGAGATGCGAAGGGGTCGGGATTGCCTTGCGCGACGCTCGCCAACGCCGGGGAGCTGCTTCTGGCTCTCTACGCTCGTGGTCGTGTCGATATAGTAATGCCCGTGGTTGACGATCATCGTCTCGCGCTGGTAGATAGCAGATCCTGCCATCCTGATGAACTCGGTCGGCTTGGGCGACATGTTGTCTTCTGCCCCATTCAAATATTCGCGGTAGAGCGGAACCCCGAAACAGAACTCGTCGCTGCAGGGCGTGTCCCACTGCGAGCACCCGACGCCGCCCGCTTTAGCGCACTCCGGATAGACCACGCTGGCGACGTAGCCTTTCAGCTGCGTGCCGTACGGACTGGTCAAAGCCGTGCCAGACTCGAGCACAGCGTTGTCCGACGCGCATTGGATGCCCTGGATCGGCGCGCTGCTGTTTCAATTCCCTCCTTATTTCGCGAAGCGGACCGCAAACGTCGACTACACCGCCCAGCTTCAGAGCCACCTACCCGGCCTGAGCATCGCGGTTGAGTCTCGCCACCGCTGTTGGGTTTTCGCGCAAACACATCACGTCGCAACCATGAAATTTCTGCGTGATCACGGACTTTATTACGTTTCGGGGGAGCCCGAATTGCCCGCTACCATACCTCTTTTTTGCGGTGACTGGCGACCTAGCCTACGTCCGCTTCCATGGCCGCAATCGCGCCAACTGGTTTAAAAAGGTGGCGACAACAGCCGAGCGATACATGTATCTTTACTCGGAGCAGGAACTGGCGGACTGGGCCGTGCAGCTTAAACGCCTTCGCGGAGTCCACAGGGCCTTTGTTTTTTTCAACAACTGTTATCGTAATTTGGGCGTGATGAACACGACCATGATGGCGCAAATCTCGGCTCATTGAAGGTGTGAAGCAGGAGCCCGTATGACACTCAAATTGATTTCGCTGGCCACAGACGCAACCTCCGCCATGGTAGGCAAGATTTTGGATTTTAAGGGTTTGGACTACGAGGTCGTCGATGCCGCCGAGGAAGGTTCGGCCCAGCAACCGCCTGCCCGCCCATCAGCGCGAGGGAGCAGCGCCGTGTCGGACGCCGCGCTGCAAGAGGACAAACGCACCCTTCAAAATGAGCCGGCGAAGCTCGCCGACGCACAAAGCTACATCGTCCAACAACTTCCCGCGATCATTTTTGCCGACGGCGAAAGCGTTGTTGGCGAACCTGCGATAATCGCACGGTTGGAGGCCGAATATCCTGAGCCAACCGTGCTTCCCCCTTCCCACGCCGGCCTTCACCAGATACTCGCACGCTATTTCGCGGGCGAGCTAGGCACGGCGGTCTTGCGCACCGCAATGCCCGAGCTGTTGGAGCATTATCGGGCAAAGGGTCCCCGGGCTCTGGCGAGATATGTCAGATGGGTCGAGCAGCGATCGGGCGCGGGTTTCTGTCAGAGCGCCCTGGAAGAAACCGAATCCAACCGGTCGATGGTACGGCAGCTGCTCGCACCGTTGGAAAGCGAACTCCAGGGGCGTGCTTTTCTCTTGGATAGGATCGGGCTCGCCGATTTCGCGCTTTACGGACAGCTACGCTCTTTTGCCTGTGACGGCACACTCAAGCTGCCCGGAGACTTTCCCGCATTGCGCGAACATTTCTTACGAGTCGACCGGATCACGGCCCACTTGCCAGCGGACTGACCCCGCTCCAGGCGGCCTTGGCCAAGCGCAGGAGATGGCCGGCTAGCGCCCCACTGAAGTCGATCCCCACGTCGTACGGCGACGGGGTGCGGCCGGGCACGAAAACCTGATGGGTTTCGTCCAGCACCGCGTACAGCGCACAAACGACCAACGCAGTGGCCGGAGAATGGCCCAATGGCCCGCGCACGAGCAACCAGAAGAGCACCGCGTACTCGCTAAGATGAGCGGCCTTGCGAATCAGGTGGTGCATAAAATGGATGGTCGAGGCGGCACACCATGGGAGCAACCACCGCAGAATCGGTTCAATCACGCTCGCGGTCTGACTCGCCGTGAAAAAAGATGTCGAAAACAGCCAAATACAGACCGCCCAGAACATCGGCGGCAGCCATACGTTGACCGTACTATTTCGTGGTTCGCGCAGCACGCGCACGCTCTCACTCCTCGCCAAGACCGGCCAAGAGATGATTTTGCGTAAGACAGAACGGTTCACCACCCGAACGTGTTTCCATGCGGGATAAGCCTCTGGCCAAGCGAGTTACTAAAAGACGTCAGCCTTACTTGAGGATAAACCAGATGGGGCCTGATTCAAAGCGCGCCCCCGCACCGCGCTCTATCGGCTACGGCGCCTGAGGAGACCTTGGCATAAAAGCTGCTCCGCCGTCAGCCCGTATCGTCGGCATCAGGTTTTCGCGGTCTGGCCGCGTCCGGCATCACAGCCAACGTGCGCGCGCGCAGGCGTCCGCGATGCACTCGAACGTCAAGCACATCTCCTACATGCACATGGGAGGCGTCCACCACGATTCGACCGCCTTGCCTGTTGATAGCTATCGCGTAGCCGCGCTCTAAGACACGTAGAGGCGACAATGAATCAAGGCGTGAACCAAGCTCGATCATTCGACGCCGCTGGCGCTCCAGAATTTGGCGAAAAGCTGACTCGGCCCGTCGCGCCAATGCGGGCGGCTGCTCACAGTATATCGCAACGCACCGGTTTATCGCTTCGCGCAGCCGCCCATCCAGCCGTTCAGCGCGCGATCTCTCTTCTCTTAGGACAGGTCCGAGGCTCTTGCGCAGCGCCTGAGTTAGACCGTTCACCTTAAGGCGAGATTCGCGCAGCAAAACGCGCGGCGGCCTGAGCCTTTGCGCCAGACTGGACACTCGCAGACGACGCTGCATTAAACTGCGCCGCGCGCTATCAATCAGGTCTCGCGCGTCCTCATCCAGGCGCTGACGCGCTTGGCGCAGCGCCCATCGTGGATCCTTCAGGTTGCGGGTTAATCCGGAAAAGCGCTCGCGGCAACCGCTTAAATTCTTCGCCATTGCGCGGCATAATAGCGAGCAGCGTTGCGCGATCTGCTGCTCAAGCTCCTGCTTCACCGGAGTAACCATCTGGGCTGCGGCTGACGGCGTTGGCGCGCGCACGTCGGCGACCAGATCGGCGATCGTATAGTCGATTTCATGGCCCACTGCGGAAACCACCGGAATCCGCGAGGCGTAGATCGCTCGCGCAACCACTTCTTCGTTGAAGGCCCACAGATCCTCCAGCGAGCCCCCGCCGCGACCGAGCACGATCACCTCCGCACGCCCATCCGCGTTCAACGCCTTCAGCGCAGCCGCGATTTCGGCTCCCGCGCCGTCGCCTTGAACCTTGGCCGGACTGATGATGACGTGGACGTTCGGATTTCGCGAGAAGATAATCTTGAGCATATCGTGCAGCGCCGCGCTGCCGGCTCCGCCCACCGGTCCACCCAGCGCCGTCACCAGACCGATCACGCGCGGAAAAAACGGCAAGGCACGCTTGCGTTCGGCATTAAAAAGCCCTTGCGCTGCAAGCCGGCGCTTGAGCTGTTCCAGGGCGATCTGAAGCGCGCCGGCTCCGCGCGGCTCCAACTCCTCAGCATAGAATTGGAGCGCTCCACGCGACTCGTAGACGCTCACCCGCCCGAACACTAGCACTTCGATCCCGTCTTCAAGCTTGAAGCGAAGCCGCTGAGCGGAATTGCGGAACATCACGATGTTGATCGCGCTCTGCGCGTCCTTCAGCGTGAAGTACAGGTGACCCGACGAGGCTTGGCGCGCGTTGGAAATTTCGCCCATCACCCAGCAATGCGAAAAGCTCTTCTCGAGCGAATCTCGCACCCGGCGCACCAGTTGGGTGACGCTCAGCGCCTGACTAGCGCGGGAAACCGCCGCGAGTTCCGACTGCTCTGCCATCACGTCGCAACCTAACAAAATTCGCGGCTCTAAACCTAGCGTGCGAAACGCGACACCTCAATTCTCGGCGACCGGAACCCAACCGGAGCGTCCAAGGCGATTAGACATTGGGGGCACGATTGAGGCAGCCCTCCAAATTGCAGGATGGCTGAAAACTAATTGGCAAAACAGGCTTCAACCGGACCAGCGAGACAATTTACGGATGGTTTAGCGCTGCGGAGGGCCGTTGGCTGTACCGCCGCTAGATTCGCCCGTGCTCAGAAGACGCTCTTTGCGCGCGGACGCTACGGCGCGGCTCGGCCGAGTTCCGTTCTCAGCGACCGTAGAAGTTGACGCAACGCGCCCGGCCGCTGGATCCGACGCCTCGGAGTCCGTCATCCGCTTTCCCAACGCACGCGGCGAAACCGACCCACTGCAGGTAGAAAATCGGCGCCCGACTCTATAGGAGAAAAAAGCGGGACGGAAAATGCTCTTTCCGTCCCGCCCATTCGGTTCGCAGCTAGGGAAAGTCTATCGCTCGGCCTGTGCTTGCCCGGGGACCGGTCCGGCCTTGCTCAGAATGGGCTTACCCTCTGTGTTCCAGTGATCGAGGATTGCAATCGCGCGCTCCATTTGTGGGTCGCGATCCTTACGCGCCTGACCCGTCGCGGCCTGGGCCGGCGACACTTCGCGATGTTGAAGGGTCGCACCAGGACCCGAGACCGGCGCTTTCGGAGCCCCTGGTGCGCCATGGCTGTCGCCATTATCACCGTTCCCGTTGCTGAAGTGATGCGGCAGATCCTTCTCGCGGATTACCGGATGCTCTTCCACGGCACCCGGCATATTAGCCATCGCCACGGTCGGCTGCGCCTCTTCCACGATTACGTCAGGCGTGATTCCCACGGCTTGAATCGATCGGCCATTCGGAGTGAAGTAGCGGGCGGTGGTGAGCCGTAGAGCTGACCGGTCATCCAGCGGCAGAATAGTCTGGACGGAGCCTTTGCCAAAAGTCTGGGTGCCGACGATAACCGCCCGGCGATGGTCCTGAAGAGCGCCGGCTACGATTTCGCTGGCGCTGGCACTGCCGCTGTTAACCAACACCACCATCGGATACGGAGAATACCGGTTGTGGGTCTGGGCAAAGTACTTCTGCTGTTGGCTGTCGGTGCGCCCCTCGGTGTACACAACCATGCCACCGTTAAGGAACTCACTGGCCACACGCACAGCCTGATTGAGAAGCCCGCCTGGATTATCCCGCAGATCTAGTATCAGAGCTTTGACTTTGCCGCCGTCATCTTTGGCTAATTGAGCCAAAACATGGCGTACGTTTTCGTCCGTGTTTTCCTGAAACGATGTGATTCGCAGATCGCCGATTCCATTCGGCAACACCTTGAACTTAACCGATTGAATCCGGATCACGTCTCTGGTTAGCGACACGGTGAAGAGTTGCGGCACGCCCTCGCGGTGCAACGTCAGCCTGACCGACGTACCCTTGGGGCCGCGCATCTGCTTGACCGCCTCGGTCAGCGTCATGTCCTTGGTGAAGTTGTTGTCGATCTTGATGATCTGGTCGCCCGCCTTGAGGCCCGCGCGGTAGGCCGGCGTGTCCTCGATCGGCGATACCACCGTCAGCACACCGTCCTTGATCGTGATCTCCAGGCCGAGGCCGCCGAAGCTTCCTCTGGTCTCGACCTGCAGGTCCTTGTACAACTCGGGCGTAAGATATGCGCTGTGCGGGTCCAGAGAGGCCAACATACCGGAGATAGCGCCTTGAACGAGTTGTTTGGTGCTCACCGGCTCGACATAGTTCTTCTGCACGATCGCGAGCACGTTGGCGAAGGTTTGCAGCTCTTCATAGGTGTCGTCCTGTAAGGCCTGAGCGCGGCGTCCACCACGCTCTTCCAGCGCCAAAAACGCGAACGCGGCGACCATCACCAACGCCACCCACCGCCAATTGGCTCTGAAACGATTACGCTTAAACACGGAATTTGAACTCCCGTATGACGGTCTCAATACTCACCAAACACCATCATAACCCAAACGATCAACGAGAGAAACCGCAGCTTATCCGGTTTTGGCGTCAAGCAGCTCACGCAGCGCTTCGCGCACATCCTCGCGCGCCCAGTCGAAAGCGCCCAAATGATGCGCCACAATGCGCCCCTGACGGTCGATAATGAACGTTTCGGGCACTCCGGTGACATCGTAGGACTCGGCAACCTTGCTCTGCGGGTCCAGCAGAACCTCGAAGTGATAACCGTGTTTGCGCACAAAGGGTTGGACGACCGTGGCCCCTTTGGCATCCTGACTGACCGCCAGAATCACGAAGTCGCTCCGGTCGGCGAAGGCGCTGTAGAGCTTCTCCATGGACGGCATCTCCGTCAGGCACGGCGCGCACCAAGTGGCCCAAAAATTCAAAAACACCACCTTGCCGCGCAGCGAAACGAGCGACACGCTGTGCCCGTCCAGGTCCTTGAGGGCGAAATCGCTCGCTAGCTTTCCTGTAGCCACCGTGTCCGCCACGGAGGCCGCTTCACGCCGCTGGCGCACGCGCGCCAGCAAGAGCACGACGATCGCCGCCACGGCCAAGGCGGCACCCACCCACGCGACTCGCGAGTCCCGCTTCATGGCTGCGTCAAACCAGCCTTCTGAGGCAGCGGGTTCTTGGCGGAAGTCATGTAGGACAGCGTGTAGCCCACAAGCCCAACAACCACCATCGCGATAGCGATAAGCTGCGCCTCGCTCAGACCCAATAGAACCCGGGGATTAATACGCACGAATTCGACGACAAAGCGGCTAGCCCCTGCAAGTATCAGGTATAGATAGAACACCTGCCCGTCCTTGTCACTCAACCGCTTGCGCATCGACCATAAGACCACAAACCCGAGAAAGTAAAGAATCGTTTCGTATACCGGGGTCGGGTGCACGCGCACCCCAGGAAAATAGCCCGACACCAACTGGCCTGAGGAGTCCAGCGTGAGCACGGTCTGTGAATTCCAGCCCACGATCGCGTTGGGATATGCCATCGCCCACGGCAGCGTGGACGGCAGGCCCCAGTCACCGTCGCCCGAGAGCTGGCAGCCCTCGCGCCCGATCGCGTGGCCTAGAAGCAACGCCGGAGCGGCCATGTCCGCCAAACGGAGCCAGGGGATGCCGTAATAGCCGGCGAAAACAACACTCGCTAGAATCCCGCCAATAAGGCCGCCGAAGAAGACAAAGCCCGAGCCGGAAAAAATCATTAGCTTGGGATCGGCGAGGTAAGTCGGCAGGTTTTCCAAAATGTCGTAGAGCCGCGAGCCGACTAGGCCGGAAACCAGCGACACCAGAAGCAGCCGCGACGCAAGCTCCACTCCGTACCCGTGGCGCACAAATTCGCGCCGCAGGATGATGTCAGCCGCCAGAAAGCCGAGCGCGATCATCAAGCCGTAGCTGTAGACCGTAATCGGCCCGACACGGAAAAGAATCGGAATCATCGCTTAACCCGGTATATTAGTTGATGCAGGCGGTGCTCGGAAAGTAGGCCGACAATGCTGCGGGTTAGCGCCGTACCGCATCACCTTCTATTGACTCGACGTGCCCGCAGCCCAAGCTGTCCGCTCGCGCCGGCTCACGCCGCTGCGTTCGAGCGGTGAAAGGCAAGGAAGCCACACTGGATATGCGCGCGGTAATTCAACGCGTAAGCGACGCGGACGTCACGGTCGACGGTCGTGTCGTGGGAAAAATCGGCAGCGGCATGCTCGTGCTCCTCGGCGTTGAACAGGACGACACCGAGCAGGATAGCGCGCTTGCTGCAGACCGTATAATAGGGCTTAGAATCTTCGCCGACGCCGACGGCAAGATGAACTTGAACCTCAGAGACTGCGGCGGTCAATTGCTTGCGGTCTCGCAATTCACGTTGCTCGCGGACCTAAGCCGCGGGCGACGGCCGTCATTTGCGCGCGCCGCAGCGCCAGAGCACGCCCGCCGCTTGTACGAAGATTTCATCGGTCGGTGCCGTGCGGCAGGATGCGTCGTCGAGCAGGGAGAATTCGGCGCCACGATGCAGGTGCGGTTGACCGGCGACGGGCCGGTCACAATCGTATTCGACAGCCGCCGGGGATAAGTCGATGACGCACGAAAGCCCTCACTGCGACAGCGGCAACGAGGTAGTGAAATGACGCGGGCCGGGTTCTACACCATCGAATCGGGACAGATTTCGTTTCGCCGCGACGGAAATTGGTACGTCGATGGGGAATTGATCGACAACCCGAGAATCTCGACGCTCTTCAGCCGCAATATTCATCAAGCTCCCGACGGCAGCTATTTTCTCCAGATAGGGGACGAGCGCGCCACCGTAACGGTGGAGGACACGCCGTACGTTGTGCGCACCGTCGAAGGCGATAGCCGCAGCGGCTTTACCCTCGTGCTGAACGACGGCGAGCGCGAGCCGCTCGATCCCGCTTCGCTCTGTGTCGGCGACAATGACGTCCTTTACTGCTCGGTCAAGGCGCAGCGCACCCGCGCGCGCTTCTTGCGCCCCGCGTACTATCACCTCAGCACATGCTTCGAGGAAGACGCGAACGGAGATATCTACTTCGTCGTCAATTGGCGCCGCTATCCGCTGCTCCACTCAGGGAAGGCCTCGGGCGGGCAAACGACGACCGACAATTAGTCCGCTCGTGACCGACCCGCTGCTCAACGTCGTACTGGTACGACCACAGATTCCGCAGAACACGGGCTCGATCGCGCGGCTTACCGCGGCCACGCGCGTTCGCCTGCACCTAATCCGCCCGTTGGGGTTTTCACTCGAAGATCGTTACCTGAAACGGGCCGGCCTGGACTACTGGCCGTCGGTTGACCTGCGCATTTACGATACTTGGGAAGACTTCGCGGGACAATTCGACCACAGCAGGATGAAATTTTTCTCCGCTCGCAGTAAGAACAGCTACGTCACCGCGCGCTTTGAGGATGGCGATTTTCTGGTCTTCGGCAGCGAAACAACCGGCCTTGGAGCGCCATTTCTGGCGAACCGTACGGCTCAGACCTACGCCATCCCCATCTTCACGACCGAAGTGCGAAGCCTCAACCTTTCCAACGCGGTGGCGATAGTGGTTTACGAGGCGCTGCGCCAACTTGGCCGGCTTGAATCATGACGGCACGGCCTCGCGCGCGGCACCGCACGCTCTCGCACCGCAAGCGTACGGCAGGCGCCACCCACTATCGGGCTGTCGCGCTTCACCGGCAAACCGCCCCGCGCTGGCGGCCCGCTCTCTCTACACCGCCTGTTTAGCCCGGCCTGCGGCGCCGGCGTGCTGGTGAGACCCGTGACTCTTTTCCTCACGCACGACGAAGCGGCGGTCCAGTTGACCCAGTTTCTCCACCACGCCGCCGTACTCCAGTTCCGAAATCGGCAGCATCGCCGGCCCCGAAAACCCTTGCATCCGGATCTCAGCGGCCTTTTGAGCAACGTTGTTACGCACCCAATCCCAAAAGGGATGGTCGAAAACGTCCACCGGTTCGGTCAACTTCCCACCGTGCACGCAGAACGCGGCGCCGGTTACGATCGGTGGTCCGTCGAAGAAGGAGATCCCGCCGTTTTGCTTGACCGGCATCAAGGGACCGTTGTGGCTGCCGCGCATCGTGCCCGCCACGTAATGACCAATTCGGTATGGTGAAAGCACCTCGCCAGTGGCCGGGAACACGCCCTGAGTGCGCACCAGAGCAACCGGGTCGTCCTTGCCGGTGTAGGTGCCCGCGATGTTGTGCAAGCGGGAAGTAGAGACCACCGCGCCCATCTCTCCAGTGCTCCGGCTGCGGATCGACTCCACGACAAAGCGCTCGTTATCACGCAGCAGACACGCGATATCATAAAGTTCTTCGGGCGCGTTGAGTTCGATCACCCGGTCCCCCTCGGTATGGTTCACGTCCATTATCGTGAACGTAAAACCCTTGGCCATCTTGGGCGAGAGCAGGAATCCGGCGCAGTGCATCGGGTCGGTAAACGCCAGGTAGAGCGGCAGGTTAAACGCTCCGGGGTTGGTCTTATCGGCGGTGAACAGGAGAAACGGCTCATTAGGGCGTTCCTCGAATTCCATCTCGCACGATCCCGGCCCCAGCCCTTTGACGTTGCCTGAAAACGAGTCTTTCAGCAGGTCCTGTCCGGCTCCATAAAGCCCCTGCTCCCTGGCCACGCGGGTGCCTTCCAGAAAAGCATCCCAGGCCAGTTGATGAATTTCCGGGTTATCCACACCTCGCTCATGCACCATCAGTATCGCGAGGTCGTCGCCCGCCATGTTGATATGGTGGCTAAGGAGCAGTTTCTTGGCCTTCTCCTTGACGAACTGCTCGACTGCCTCCCTGAGCCGCGCGCTCGGCCTGATATGGCCTCCTATCGCGCCCACGTCGGCTTTGATACAAGACAGTGTAATCTTCACAGCTTTTTCCCCTCCCGTGTGGTCTCCGGAAACCCACATGCCGCAGGCGGCATATCGTAGCGAAGTATATCATGCTCCCGCACGTCGCCACCCCTGGTCCTTGAGGTCTCAGCCGGGCAGACGCCCATGACTCGGCCGAACAAAAAGCTTTGACACACCGCAGGACGCAACGCCATCGAATCGCGACAAACGATCAGCCGCGTTTACGCGTTAGCCAGCAGCGCCGCCAGACGCGCCGGCGAAACTACCTTACAATCGATCCCGTCGCAGGAACAGACCCCCCCTTGCGAAGGCACCAAGCCGAGCCCATCGAGAATTCTACATTTATACCGATTTAGTCGTCTTGGCCTCAAGCGCGAATTTAGCTAGAAGCTAACCGTTCAAACTAAACTGTCGCCGACCTTTCAAGGAGGGCAAACAAATGGCCATAACCTGTCCCAAATGCTTCAGCTCCAACGCGGAAAACGCGAGCTTTTGCTCGGCGTGCCAGGCGCCCCTTAAGGGAGGCGGTGCGATTAAGCCGCTCGCGGCCTTCGCCTATCTCCTCGGCTTCGTGTCGGCAGCAATTTTGCTGAACCTCGAGCCGTATAATCAAGACCCGGCTGTAAAGTTTCATGCTCGCCAGTCAATCGTATTTTCCGTCGGCTGGCTCGCGCTGAATATCATCCTGCTGGTGTTTATCGGTTTCGCGCCCGCGTTCCTCGGCAACATCCTGGATTACGTGCGCGGCATCGCTAATCTCGCTCTGGCCGTAGTTTGGGTCTATCTGATGTACCAGGCCCTGACGGGGGTCCAATACCGCCTGCCGTTGATAGCGGACTGGACCGACTCCTTCGGCACCTGAGCCTGCTGGCGTGCCGAATGGCCGGTAACGGCACGCCATCTATCGGCCAACCCCAACTTGCGGCTCCGTTCGGCTTTTGAATAGCTGACAATGGATAGGCGCGACCGCCTGACGGTCATTTGGGAGGATAGGGAAGCGGAAGATTCTTCGGCACTTTACCGGTCACCCGCACCTGTTCGAGTTCTTTGAGAAGCGTCTGATTCTCGCTCGAGAGGCGATTTTCTTCCTGCTCTACTTTGTTGAGCGCCGCCTTATTTGCTTCGTTCTCGCTTTGGAGTTGATTGATTCGCTTAGTCAGATCGTCAATTTTGGCCTGTTGCTCGCTCTCGAAAGCGAGGCGACGTTGATACCAGTACGAAAAGGCGCCAGCGGCGATAGCTGCTAGTACAAGAAAAGCAATAACGCCTCTTAACATCCCACACCACTCGCTGCGTTAAGTTGCTAAAATAGCGCTTCTGTAACCCAACGCAAACCTTAATGTAGCATCGGGTCGATGGAACATCGCGCGTGACCGCTGCGCGGCTGCCGCGCGCGGACCGTCCACACCTGGTCAAAACGCGCGTAGTCGTGACCGGTTGCCGCGCCGCCCCCGACCCAACGGACCGCAACAGGCGTGAAGTCGAACCTGCCACCCATCCCCGAATTCACACACGACCTTCCCGGCCGCCACCGGCGAGCGTGCGCGAAGTCGCCCGCTGGACATGCTCTGACGCACTGATATGATACCGTTAACGCGACCGTGAAGGACCAGCTTGCGCGGCGATCGCCGTTTTGGGTCGTCGCTTAGCATCGCCAGGCCGCCTCGACCTTGGGTCGTGCGTACGGCGCACTTGCTTACACCACCGCCGCCCGGGGCACGGCTAAATGTGCAGCAAGATGCGCAAATCCAGGATCGCTACCCTGTTGCTTGAAGCGGGCAAAACGAGCCGGGTAGCATGGGCGTTTGCCTTCGCGCTGCTCGCTGGGTTAGTTTTGCCAAACGGCCCGGTCCTGGCGGACCCGGTAATCAAGAGCCAACAAGAACCCGCCCAGACCCAGGAGATTCCCCAGCTCCGCCCGCAAGCGAACCATCACCCCTCTGGCTCGAAAATCCCGCGCTCGCAGGTGGTCGAGATTCCGCGACAGTTCCTCGGATGCTGGCATGGCGCGGTCGGTCAAGAGCAGTTGACCAACCTCGAACTCCTCTCACCGCCGCGGATTGACGTTTGGCTCACGAAAAACTATCGCGTATGCTTCATTCGTCAGGGCGACGAGCTCAGGGTGACCATCGCTGACAGCAACGTCGACCAGCACGACCAGGTGCTGCGCGCAACGTCAACTCTGGAGCCGGTCACCGCCAGCGGTAATCAGGTCGAGCTTGACGGCTACCTCACGCTTATCGAACGCTCTTCCAACCTGTTCGGCCTCGCCGAGCACCCACCCACGGTGGTTCTCGAACGCGTAAAGTTGCGCGGCGAGCTGCGCGAGGACAACGCGATGGCGGTACAGGGCCAAGTTACCGGCTATTACAACGGCCGGCCGTGGTGGATCGGACAATGGCGCTGCAACTTCGAGCGCCAGCCCTGACGGCGTGCCTTATAGTAAAACGGAGTGGCGGCGGTAGGACTCGAACCTACGACAGCGCGGATATGAGCCGCGTGCTCTAACCATCTGAGCTACGCCGCCTTCAGGCGGTTAAGCTTAGCCGCAACCGGCGTCGCGAGAAAGAGCCAAAGCCTAGGCACACACCAAGCGCTGCACCTTAACTTCACGGCTCCCGCGCGAAATCTGGTAAAGCAGCCCTTCCACTAGTTCGATACAACTGAGTTTGCCGCCGTATACCAGTCCAGTGTCCAGCCCGATTTTGTACGGCAGATCGAGCATCACGGCCTTCATCGGCGTGTGGCCGAAGACCACCGTGTACCCAAGTTGGTGGGGCTCAAGTATGAACTCCTGGCGGATCCAGAGCATATCCTCTTCGTCCTGCTCTTCCCAGACCACCGACGGGCGGATTCCGGCATGAACGAAAAGGTACGGCGGGCGAAGCTCGTACGGCCGTAACGTCCGCATAAATTCAATGTGGGCGGGAGGAATCAGCTCCGGCGCCTTGCGAGCATCGTCGGTGCCGTAGCTTTCCAGCGTGTCCAAGCCTCCGTTTAGCAAAAAACTGTCGCCGTAACGCCCAGGAAATCCAAGAAAGGACAGCATCATGTCCTCGTGATTTCCCTTGAGGAACACCTTCTCGCACGGAGTCTCCTTGAACTCGATCAAGGTCTGCAACACGTCGCGCGGGCTCGGGCCGCGGTCGACGTAATCGCCGATGAAAACCACCGTGTCCCGCGCGGCAGGGTCGATCGCCTTCAGCATCGCCTCCAGTTCCACCGCGCAACCGTGTAAATCTCCAATTACGAAGACACGCCCGCAATTAGACACATGCGCTCTCGGTGCTCTACCCTTCTGCTTCATCGGGGGTCTCTTTGTCGCGCTCCTCGGCCCACAGCACCTCCGCCATCGTCGCCGGACTGCCGGTTATCGTCCGCGCCGCATGATACGGGTTAAGCTCGCCTCGGCTCACCTGGGAAACCAACGACGCCACCGCGCCGCGCGCCAAGCCGCGCAAGACCTGAGCTTCCATTTCGGTGGTCAGAATCTCCCGAAACTCGCGCAAACGGCGCTCGCCCTCGATTACCGGGTCGCGATGGCTCAGGAGATAGGCGCGATGACTCGCGATAGCCTGGACCAGAGCGTCGATCCCCTGTCCTTCGGCCGCTTGAGTCAGCAGCACCGGCGTCCGCCATCCGCCGTCGCTTTTCAGTCTTACGCTCAGGTCAAGCTCGGTTCGCAAGCGCTCGGCGCCGGATCGATCCGCTTTGTTGACGACGAAGATGTCCGCTATCTCGTTAAGACCCGCCTTCATCACCTGCACCGAATCGCCGCCCTCGGGCACGGTCACGACGACCGTAGTATGGGCCAGGTCCATCACCGCCAGCTCGGTTTGACCAACACCCGCGGTCTCAATCAAAATGGGATCGTAGCCGAAAGCGTCGAGCACGCGCGTGGCCTCGCGCGCGGCCCGCGACAACCCGCCGTGACTACCGCGGGTAGAGAGGCTTCGTATAAACACGCCGGCGTCGCGAAAATGGTCCGCCATGCGAATCCGGTCTCCCAACACCGCGCCACCGGAAAAGGGGCTGGACGGATCGATTGCCAGCACCCCGACCTCGCGGTCGAGCGCGCGGTACGCGGCGACGAGGCGGCTAATCAAGGTTGATTTCCCCGCCCCTGGAGCTCCAGTGAAGCCGACCACATGCGCCCGGCCAGTCTTGCGATACAACTGGTCCATCAATGCCGCAACCCCGGCCGAGCGATTCTCGACCAGGGTTATTACGCGCGCTAGCGCGCCCTTGTCGCGCGCTTCGAAGCGCTCTAACAGTTGCTTAAGCTTAGCGCTGAGTTTCTGCGGCAACTGGCCTGCCCTCAGAGGCGTGGAGCGCCGCTCGCTGCGGCGCCAAGCACGGCTTTATGGGTGATCATAGCTGGGCGGTCCTTTCGCAGCAATCCAGACTCCCGCGATGGAGGCCCGACAGCCGCTCGGAGGTCGCAGCCGAGCAACCGCGCGGGTTCTAGGGAACATTTAGTTTAGATGGATGCCGCGTACCACTTTAATTGTCTTTGCTTCAATGTCAGTTTATTTTTAATGCCGTGAAGTTGCCGGAACTTTATAGCGATTGGCGCCTGGTGACCGGACTGGTTTTAATCATCATGGGCGCGGTCAACTGGGGCGTCGGTTTTATCGGCACCGAGCAGTATCGACAGCCACCCAGCGTCGCATCCGAGACCCAGTCCGAGGACATCTCCAGTGTTTTCGACGGACTCGACGACAGCTCGAACCGCGCGGTCCTAACGCCGCTCGTCGACCGCCAGCGCAAGGTTTCCATCAACTCCGCTCAGATGGATTTCTTTCATGCGGTTTTCCTAGTCGGGCAAGCTCTATTCGTCGCCGGATTGGTCATCACGCTGGCCACCTTGCTCGCCACGTTCCATCGCGACGCAAAAAACGCGATGAGCCGCGCCTTTCGTGCTAATCTCTCGAACGGATTAGGCTTGCAGCGGCGCGAAGACGCGCAGCGGTAGACCGGCTGTTGAGCAAAGCTTTGGAGCGGCGCGAAACCGGAAAGCCGCTGCTATGATGGCGCGCGCGCCGAGCCGGCGTGCCGGTCGAAAAGCGGCCGCCTTAAGCGAACACTGATGAGAAAGACGATCGGCGGTCTCGCGCCCGCCAAGATAAATCTTTTTTTACGGGTAACCGGCCGGCGACCAAACGGCTACCATGATCTCGACTCGCTATTTTTGCCGCTTGCGCTTTACGACCGCGTCACGATCGCCCTTACCTGCGGCACCCGTCGCTCGGTTGCGCTGCGCTCCAACCGCCCCGAGTTGCCCACCGACGAGCGCAATCTCGCCGTGGCCGCAGCCCGCCGGATGCTTGCGCGCTACGACATTCAGGCCGAGGTCAACATCGATCTGGACAAACAAATCCCGCTCGGCAGCGGGCTCGGCGGCGGCTCGAGCGACGCCGGCGCGGTCATCCGGCTCCTCGCCGAGGTCTTGGGAATAGCGGACCCGGACGGGCTCGCCGCGGTCGCGCTTTCCGTGGGGGCCGACGTCCCCTTTTTCCTGGACCCCCGACCGGCCAGAGTCGGAGGCGTCGGTGAAAAAATCATGCCCCTGGCGGCGCCGACTCTGTCGCTCGTACTGGCCACGCCGCCAATCGAGGTTTCGACCGCGAGCGTGTACGCCCAACTTAAGCCGGCGCGATGGAGCGGAGCGGCCAGCGCCGAGGAAATCGAGCAGTTCTGCGCGGGCGACGTGCGCCCCGCGATGCTCGTCAACGACCTTGCGCAACCGGCGTGCGAGCTTTACCCCGCGATTAAGCGGCTATGGCGCCTGGTGGAAACCACCGCTGCGCAGGCCTGCGGCATGTCCGGGAGCGGAGGCACCATTTTCGCGATTTACCCCCACGCGCAAGCGGCAAGGCAAGCCCGCGAGCAGATAGCGCGGCTCGACTCCACGGCGACCACCCTTGCCGTGCAAACCATCCCCGCCCTACCCTAAGCGAGCGCCTCGGCAAGCAGCGCGGCGGCGCGCCGCTTAGCCCGCGCGACTAGCGCCGCTTGGGATTCTCCGGCAGGCAGGTCCGTCTTCAGAAAATCCTGAAGCTCGCGGCGATGCTGCTCAGCAGAGCAGCGCGCGGCGGCTTCGTCGGGCGGCTTGTTGGCCTGAAGCTTGCGCGGCCCTTCGTGCCCGCCTTCCGAAAAATACCAGTCCTTGAATTGCCCGCTAAAGCCGGCCGCGAACAGGAGCGCGCCAAGATGGGTCGCTATCGGCAGGACGCCCAAGACCAACTCAGCGAAGGTTTCCTCCTGGCCGCCGCTTTCGTAATCGACCATCAGGTGGCCGCCGGGCGGGATCATCTCGGCAAGCCGTTCGATCACGCCCTTTTCCATGCCTAGAGCGCGAGCGTCAAGTCTGCGGCCGTCTGAGAACTCAACTTTGGGATAAATGCGGCATTCGATCCACGGACGCACGCCTTTTCCGCCCAGACTCATGATGCCGCTGATCAGAGGAGTCGTGGAGATTTCGTTTGGGCCTCCGATCAGCTTCGCGGCGAAATGGGCCCAGCCACTGCGGGTTTTATTTTTTTGGGTGTTGAGCCGAAGCCTATAGCCCGCGCATTCCCATCCTTCGAGCCACGCTGAAAGCGCCTGCGCCGCGCGGTTCGTCCCATCCATCCCGCGTGGCGAGGACCCTTCCGGAGCTAGCGGCGCGCGACGCTCGCCCGGCCTTTCGCCGGCGGCCAGGACGCCGCCAATGCCAGGTCCGGCGCTCGCGCTCGGCCCCTTTTCCGGCCCTTCGGTACGCCGCCTATGCTCGCTCATTGGAAGACGATCGTTTTGTTCCCGTGGACGAGGACGCGCTTTAGCAGGTGGGCGCTGACGGCATGGGCCAAGACCGTCACCTCGACGTCCTTGCCCTTGCGCGCGAGGTCTTTGACCGTGTCGCGATGAGACACCGCGGTCGTGCCCTGCGTGATTATCGGTCCGGCGTCCAACTCCTCGGTTACGTAATGCGCGGTGGCACCGACCAGTTTGACGCCCCGCTCGTAGGCTTGCCGGTAGGGCTGCGCGCCCACGAAGGCGGGCAAGAAGCTGTGATGAATATTGATTATCGGCTTGCCCCACGCGCGCAGGAAGTCGCCCGAAAGCACCTGCATGTAACGCGCGAGAACCAGCAGGCTGCATCGCCACTCCGCAAGTTTTTCAAGCAGCCGAGCCTCCGCTTCGCCCTTACGTCCTTTTTCGACCGGAATCGTCACGAACGGTACTTGAAAAGGGCGAACCAGCGGCTCGAGGTCCGGATGGTTCCCGATCACGCCGACCACCTCGCCGTTCAGCTCGCCCAAATGATGGCGGGTCAGCAAATCGCTCATGCAATGGGGAAGCTTCGACACCATGATGACGATTCGCTCCCGCTGCGTGCTGTCAAAAAGCTCCCATCGCAGCGACAGCGAGGAGAGCGCCTTGGGCAATTCGACCGCCAGCAGCGAGCGCATCTCCGCTATCGAGCGCGACATGCTCGCGAAGTGTATCCGCCAAAAAAAATGGCCGTCGTCGCGATCCGTATGCTGATCCGAGTCAACAATATTGCAGCCGTTAACGAAGAGCAGGTTGGAAACGCTTGCGATGATCCCCGGCCGATCCAGGCAAGAGATCAAAAGCGTGCCCGTCTGAACTTCCATCCGCAACACGCCTCCCATTGGGAAAGTCGTTCTTTACCGATCTAACCAAATCAGTCTGGCCTTGCACAGGGCGTCGCCCGTCTCGCGCTTTAGCGCGCTAGAATATTCGCGCGGCCGAACCTCCGATAGGCCGTTTTGGAGAATCGCGATGAAAGACGAAGCTGGCCCGCGCCGCGGCATTTTATTCGTCGTGGCCACGCCGATCGGCAACCTCGAGGATATCACTCTGCGCGCGCTTAAGATTCTGGCCGAGGTGGACGTGATCGCATGCGAAGACACGCGGCGCACGGCGCTGCTGCTCAAGGCTTACCAGATCGCCAAGCCACTGGTGAGCTATTTCGAGCACAACGAAGAGCGGCGTACCCGAGAGTTACTGGAACAGCTTGGCGCGGGCAAGAAAATCGCGCTGGTCACCGACGCCGGCACGCCAGGAATCTCCGACCCCGGTTACCACCTGGTGCGCGGCGCGCATGAAGCCGGTTTTCGCGCGGTTCCTGTGCCGGGGGCGTGCGCGGTCGCGACGGCGCTTTCCGTGGCCGGCCTTGGGGCTTCGAGCTTTTGTTTTGCCGGGTTTTTACCGGCTCGCCCCGCCGAGCGGCGCCGGACGCTGATCGAGCTTAAGCACGAGTCGCGCACGATCGTCTTCTTTGAGGCCGCGCGCCGCCTTGCGGAGAGTTTAAGCGCGATGGCGGCTGAGTTTGGCGCTGATCGCCGCGCGATAGTGGCGCGCGAGCTGACCAAGGCTTACGAGGAGATCGACGTCGGCGCGCTTGGCGAGCTTGCGGCGCGGACCCCGTCGCGCGAACTGCGCGGCGAAGTCACGCTGGTCGTCGCCGGGGAACCTAGAAGTGCGTCTTCATCGGTCGGCGGTCGGTCTGACGCGGTGATGGTGAAAAGCGGCGCACACCCGTCGGTCAAAGAACCTCTGACGATCGAGATGCTGCGCGAGGCGGGCTTAAGCCTCAAGCAGGCCGCCAGCGTGATGGCGCGGGTCTACGGCCTGAGCCGTCGCGACGCCTATCAACTCGGGACGCGCCGCAGTCCCGCGTCCTCCGTCCCTGCCAAGCCCACCGACGCCGAGCCCTAGCCGATCCGCAGATCGGCTGCAACCGGCGGCACGCGCGTTGGGTCATCAGCTCAGCGTGTTTCAATCCTCAGCCGATCCGCAGATCGGCTGCAACGACATAGGATTAGATAGATCAATGCCCTCCATGGGCGTTTCAATCCTCAGCCGATCCGCAGATCGGCTGCAACCATAACTGGTTATGTATATCGTTTTCGCGTGATAGTTTCAATCCTCAGCCGATCCGCAGATCGGCTGCAACCAATTGTATTCGACCCATTTTTAGATAGTAGGTGGTTTCAATCCTCAGCCGATCCGCAGATCGGCTGCAACGGGACACCGAACGCGGCACAGACTGCGGCAGTAAGTTTCAATCCTCAGCCGATCCGCAGATCGGCTGCAACGATGATATTGCCGAATTCCTACGACCTCGTAAAGTTTCAATCCTCAGCCGATCCGCAGATCGGCTGCAACGTTTGTTGCGGCGGGTTGACATGTATCCAGAATAGTTTCAATCCTCAGCCGATCCGCAGATCGGCTGCAACGTTAGAAGTTACGAATAATGGTTACTACTACAATGTTTCAATCCTCAGCCGATCCGCAGATCGGCTGCAACGACTGGTGTTTGAGGTATCACGTTTTCCCTGCGCGTTTCAATCCTCAGCCGATCCGCAGATCGGCTGCAACAAGGTAGAGATGGGGCGTGGGTACGTTTTACGTGTTTCAATCCTCAGCCGATCCGCAGATCGGCTGCAACTCAGAATCCACTATGAACTGTTACATAATCGAACAAGTTTCAATCCTCAGCCGATCCGCAGATCGGCTGCAACACGTGCGGCGAGTCCATACATTCCTGGAACGTATGTTTCAATCCTCAGCCGATCCGCAGATCGGCTGCAACTACCTAGGACATTATTTCTTGTTAATCCTAGCAGTGTTTCAATCCTCAGCCGATCCGCAGATCGGCTGCAACTCGAAAACAGGGTGTTGCTGTAACGTATGTACCGGTGTTTCAATCCTCAGCCGATCCGCAGATCGGCTGCAACGTATGTCAAGACTGGTACAATCCTAGCCGCTAGCGGTTTCAATCCTCAGCCGATCCGCAGATCGGCTGCAACCGGGGATATTGCCTTCATACGTCGGTATAAGAAAAGTTTCAATCCTCAGCCGATCCGCAGATCGGCTGCAACGGCCTATATGGTACTACCCTTGGGTCCATTCCACCAGATATTGATCGCGGCTCCCTCCGAAAACGCAGAGGCCGCTCTTTTCGGCGCGTTGAAGAACGTCTCACCTGCGCGAACTTCGCGGTATTTTGGCGATCGCCGAGGGTCCGCGCTTACACAAGTAGAGGGTCGTGGATGTCAAAGGCGGGTTGCTTCCCGATTAGCGAGAGGTGGCGCTCGCGCGGCTCCATCAGCCGGTAGATTCTCACGCTGTCCTTGGATTTTTCCATCTCCCGCGCCAGGCGATGCTTGAGCAACTCCAGGGCCGCTTCATTGAGGACGCACTCGAACACCGACTTTTGCACGCGCTGGCCGTAGGCCATGCAGACCTGGGCCACGCGCCGAAGCCGCCGTCTGCCGGCTGCATCGTCAGTCGCAACGTCATAAGCCACAAGAACTTCCATACCTGCGCTCCTCCGTTAGCGGTAAAAGAAGGGCGGGTAATCCGCGAGGTCGCCCCGTAGATGTCGAGCCAGCAAACGCGCCTGCACATGGGGTACGAGCCCCAGCGGCAATTTTTGCTTGAGGAGGCGGTGCTGAAGTTCTTCGGCTTTGCGCTCCTGGAACGCCTTTAACACCTCGCGTCTGCCGCTCTCGGTAAGGCGGACGGCCCCGCCGGGTAAAAATTCGAAACTCTGCGCGGAAAGTTGCTTCCGGTTGATCAAGGTTATTGCCAGGCGATCGGCCAGGATGGGGCGAAATTCCTCCATCAGGTCGAGCGCCAAGGCGGGGCGACCGGGCCGGAGCGCGTGCAGATAGCCGACCTGCGGATCCAAGCCCACACCCTCGACGGCCGCAGCACATTCTGCGCCGACTAATGCATAAAGAAAGGAAAGCACGGCGTTGACGCGGTCTCGCGGCGGGCGGCGAGTCCGGCCGTCGAAGGAGAAATTCTCCCGGTCGCCGCGCACCATCCATCCGAACACGCCGAAGTATGTGCGTGCCGCGTCGCCCTCCGCTCCGCGCACTTGGTCGAGGTCGTTCAGCTCTCTGAGGCCCTCCAGAATCACGCCGAGCCGGTGGGCTGCGTCGGACAATGAGCTTCGCGCCGACTCTTCGTCCGTCTCCCTAGCGGCGCGCAGTAGCACTTGCCGGCTGTTCTGAATCTTGGCGGCGACGATTTGCCGCGAGATCGCGAACGTGCGCTGCTGATCCGAAAGCGCCAAGTGTTGCGCGCGTCGCAAAAGCACGTTGCCCTGCAGGCGACCTTCGACGCGCGCCTTAAAGCGCCCGTTGCGGTCGAGCCAAACGAGGTTTCTGCCGTCCTCCGCGCATCGTTCGATCAGAAAGGGACTGAGCGTGACCTGCCCGAATATCACTATTCCGCTCAGGCGTGAGAGCGGCACGCGCATGCGCGTTTCACGCTCGACCTCGACGCGAACCGTGTCGTGGTCAAGGTGAAGCATCGCGCCCTGAGTGAGAACGTATAGAACGTTTAGGAGTTCAGTCATCGCCCTCGCCAGGGCCGGGCCAGGGATGAAAGAGCGCTCCCTTAAGGCCGCGCAGACGCGCAGGCTCGCCAATCACCTGCGGCATGCAAACATTTATCAGGGAGCAATTGGGGCAGCGGGCGTCATTGGGCGCCGGCGGAAGCCTGGTTTGCTCGATCATGGCGCGTATATTCTCGACGGCATCCTCGGTGCGCCGTCGCAGCTCGGCATCGAAGCGCACCTCGTATCTCCGCCTCGCGGCGTGATAAAACACCGCGCCACGGTGTACTTCCACACCCATCATTTCTTCCAGGCAAAGCGCCTGCGCGCACAGCTGTAGGTCGGCGTGACGCCCGCGCCGCCTGCCGACCTTGTATTCAACCGGGTAAGGACCACTGGGCCTCAACTCGACCGCGTCCGCCACGCCGCGGAGCCCAAGTCGTTCGGACCAAAGCGGGGCGCTCCGCACAACCCTGACCCCGGACGACAGGGTATCCTCGCCCGCCTCGATCCGCTCGTGAGCCAGGCGACCCCGAATCGTGAACACGTTTTCCTCAAACACCTGCTCGATGTGGATCAACGCGCACTGGCGCGGGCAATAACTGAAGTGCTCGATCGCGGAGATCGGCACCTCGAGCAGCTCTCCGCTTGACCGCACGTTCCGTCTCGGCAACAGCCGACGGTCTAGCCAACCAGCCTAGTCAGATGGATGCCGCCGGGTAAATTGTCCGCATCCACGGCTATTTGGTAATCGGCAAACGCGCGCGGCGGTCCGGCGTCAGGCTTGAGCCTTACTGAAATACGCTCGAACAATCGCTGGGCAGGCGCGTTGCCGAGCGGACTTTCATGGCTGAAAACGTAGAGCCCCTGCACCGCCATCATGCCGCGCGCCGAGGAGCGATCCAGATCGAACATGTTCTGGAGCGCGGTCCAGAACAATCCCAGGTCGTCGCGGTCGGCGCCGGTCTGCTTGGCAAAGTGAGGGTTGAAGAAGCCATGCGCGCGGTAAAGCCCGTAAGGCACCAACGCCTTGCGTCCCATTTCGGTACGCTTACCGCCTTCACCCTCGCCGCTCTCTTCGGAAACCGCGACTTCCGTATCCTCCGCTCGGGTCACTGCCACACGAGTGATGGAAAGATCCAGGGGCACTACGCGATCGATAGAGCGAGCGAACGTCAATTGAATTGGTCCGCGCACCTGGCCGCAGTTCACGCCCGTGGTCATGACGGCGCCGAACATCCGGATGTCGTAAAAGTTTCGGCACATCCATGCTCGCGCCTTCTCCACTTCCGAGGCTTTTTGCTTCGCGCCGGTCGATTTGAGCCCGTTGGCTTCGTAAGCGCGCTCATGTTGCGTATTAAGGGCGACTCCGCTCCGGACGTAAATCTTGAATCGCTCCTCGCTGCCCCGCAGCGTATCGATATAATCGCGCACCTTGCGCTTGAGCGCCACGTCGGTGACCAATCCCTGCATCGTTTCGGGATCCACGCGCGGCAAGTTGCCTGCGTCGGGGTCGCCGTTAGGATTGCCGTCGGCAACGTCAAACAGGAAAACGAAATCGTGCCGCTGCGTTTGGTTGGTATGAACGGTATCAACCATGTCCTCGCCTCCAACAAAGCCGCGACGTGCGCGGTCTGAGCTAACTGATCTCCAAAACTGACTCCGAAACTCTGGTCCTGAGCGCTATGCGTTGCCGGGCTCCGCCATGGCCTGGCGCGCGGCCCTTGCTTCTTTTGCCTGGGCGCGGTCGTGGGCCCGCTGATGGTAGTAGCCCAGCGAAAACAGCCCCTGCTCCTCTAGCGTGAGTGTTGCGGGAAAGCTTGGAATCCCAGAGGTGATCTCCTCGATGCGCGCCTCTATCGCCGCTCGCGCGCCGGGATTATCCCGCTCCAGCTTCGACAGATGGGCTCGGGCGAGCTTGAGCAAGTTTGGGTACACCAGGCGAGGCGACGAGGATGCCGCCCCGTAGAAGCGATCAACAATCGTAGCTTTGGGACGAATTGCCAGGCGTTGCGCCTGCTCCAGAACCGCGAGCAGCCTACCGCATCGGTAAGCCGGGCTTTGCTCTTCCGCATTGAGACTCACCATCGTGTCCTC